>DATHMC010000260.1:0-23264 GCA_035487495.1 Undibacterium sp. | reverse complement strand
CATCAAATCGTTGCCGAACACGCCGTCGCCGTTGGCGTCGTTGTAGAAGGTCCAGCTGTATGGCTTGCCGGTGCGGCCTTCATAGAACACGCCGAAAGAGGTCTTGTAATTGCCGTAGAAGGCCTTTTCCCAGATCAGGCTGGCATTGATCCTGTCCTTCACGAGGGAAGCCGAATTGCCTGCGACATTCTCGTTAGGATTGAAGCTGGCACGCGATTGCCAGTTGGAGTTGGACACTGAAGAACTCAGCGGGCTCACTTCTGTAGCATCACTATAGGTATAGTTTACTGACCAGCCGAAGCCTTTGGACATCGGGCTGCTCAACGACAAGGTCGCGATAGAGCCGCCGCCTTTATCTGTCTTGGACGCAACCAGGACATTGTTGAAGTTAGGATTGCTCAAAGCCCTGGAACGGCTGCCGGTACAGGCACCAGATGCGCTCAAGCTGCCTGTGGCAGACCAGCAATTGGTATCGTAGCCCTGTGGCGTGTAGTACAGCGGACGGCCGTCGCTACCTGTCTTGGTCGGATCACCCAAGTTCAAGTGCTGGTAGTAGATACCGTCTTTGGTCTTCAGGTACAGGTATTCAGCGCTGAGGACCAGGCCGTTCGGCAAGGCATGTTCAAACGCCAGGTTGCTTTTCCAGATGGAAGGCTGAGCCATGTCGGGCGCCAGGAAGTCGACGTTCGCGGCCGGTATCGCACCTGTAAAATTGGTCTGCTGCTTGTTTGGATCCGGGTTATACAGGCCATCGGTGCTACAGGCTGCGAATCCGTTGATGCCGCAACCGACGATACGAGTGGCCAGGCCGGCGTTCTGGAACGGGTTGGCCAGCCAGACATTGGCGGCGGCCCCCTGGAACAAGCCGACACCGCCGCGTATCTGGGTAGGACGGCTCGCATCGAAAGCATAGTTGAAGCCGACGCGCGGTTGCACCAGGTTGTTGCCGTCTATGGTGACCGTGTTATCCAGACCGAAGCCGCCCGATGCGCGTGCACCGGTCAGCGGATTACCGTGGACTACAGGCGCGGCGGCGGCAGCATTCGCTACCGGCCTGCCGTCAGTCTTCGGGGTATCCAGGCGAACGCCGTACATGAGCGTCAATTGAGGCGTGGCTTTCCATGTATCCTGCACGAAAGCGCCGTAATTTTTCAGCGTAAACGTGGCGAAGGCATCCGACAGTTTATAGCCGGGGGCCGCCACCTGTACCTGGTAGGCGGATGGGCGGCCACGGCTAAAGTTTTCCAGTACCGCGGCCTCGACTTGCGCAGCGGTCGCCTTGGCGCAGTCTATCGTGCCGAAGGAATATGTGCCGTTGCTGCAGTTGAACGTGTAGTTGCCGTTGACGTTTTGCAAGAAAGCATTGTAGATGTCGTTCTTGCTGTAATCGGCGCCGAATTTCACCTCATGCTGACCCAGCAGCCAGTTGGCGCCGAAATACGCATCCGCAGTCTTGGTGTTGAGCACGTTCAGTTGGCGGCTGGCCTCGGTACCGAAGTTCAGGTAACGGTTGCCGGACGACACGGAACTAGGCGTGCCTGGCGGCAAGGCGCCGGAAAACTGCAGGCCGACCACCGGCATGTTCGAGTTATTGACCGGCACGGAATCGGTCTTGCGCGAAGACAGCTTCACTTCGGTGGAGAAGTTCGGGGTCCAGTCGGAAAACAACTGCGCCACCGTGGCTTCGATCGCCTTGTTCTGGGCATACCATTCTGAGTTCAGGGAAACGCCGGAAGCCGAAAAACCCGCAAAGATCGGTTCTTTCTGCTCGGTCTTGTCATAGCGCAGGCTGGCGCGATGGTCGTCGTTGATATTCCAGTCCAGTCTCAGCAGCCGGTCTTTCACCGACAGCTTGGTGCCTGCCGGGACATCGGAGGTGCCGATGTTGATGCCGTATTTGCTGTTGGCGATGGCCTGCGCACTGGCAATAGAGGATGGAGTAATGCCGACGTTGGTCTGGCTGCTGCCCAGCGGGCCGTAAGCCGGCGCGCTGCGGGTGCTGGTCATGTCTTCCAGGCTGGTGAAGAAGAACAATTTGTCCTTGATCAAAGGTCCGCCAAAAGTCACACCCTTGGTGACTTCGGTAAACGGCGCCGGGTCGTAAAAGGTGCCGGCTGTGGAGTTGTACTTCTGGCCGGAGAGCTTGTCGTCGCGGTAGACCACGTAGGTGCTACCTTTGAAGGTATTGGTGCCGGACTTGGTCACCGCGTTGATATTCGCGCCGGTGTAGCCCTTTTGCGTGACGTCATAGTTGGAGACGTTGACCTGCACCGACTGGATGGCGTCAATAGCAATCGGTTGCTTGGCCGTTGGCAAGCCATTGGCTTCCAGGCCGAAGGTATCGCTGATCGAAACGCCGTCGATCGTGATCGAGTTAAAGCGCGGGTTTTGGCCGGCTACGGACAATTCGCCGCGCTCCTTGTCGGTCTGCGAGATACGCGGATCGATACGGGCATAGTCGGCCAGGTTGCGCTTGATGGAACCAAGCGCATTCAGTTCGCGCGAACCGATATTGGTGCCTGCGCCCATATTGGTCTTGCTGAATATCTGGGACTGTCCGGCATTGCCGGAGACCGTCACGGTCTGCACCGCCGACGCTCCCAGGGTAGCATCCAGGTTGGCAGTTTCGGCCAGCTGGACATAGACGTTTTCGCGTTTTTCCGTCACGCCGTTTTGCGTGATGGTGATCGTGTATGGACCGCCCACGCGCAAACCGCGCGCCAGGTAACGGCCTTTAGCATCGGTCACTGTGTTGTTGACCGAACCGGATTCGGTATGAACGATGGTCACTTTTGCGCCGCTTAAAGGCGCGCCGTCAGCACCGGTGACGAGACCG
This sequence comes from Undibacterium sp., assembly GCA_035487495.1. Lineage (GTDB taxonomy): Bacteria > Pseudomonadota > Gammaproteobacteria > Burkholderiales > Burkholderiaceae_D > Undibacterium. Next base: position 20,428 of record DATHMC010000260.1, on the reverse strand, counting down.
CCGATGCCTGAAGTGGTGTTCTGGGCAAGCGCAGGCACCGTAGCGAGCGCGAGGGCTAGACTGAATGCTAGCTTCGATAAACGAAACTTTTTTTGGTTGGTCATGGAATGCTCCGAAAGAGACTTAGTTGTGTTGTAAAAATCCAAAAACTAATTTACCTATCAAATTTGACAGGCATGTTTGCTTCATCTTCTGGTCTGACTTAGATACCTGGACTACCTACCCGTCGACTTACAATTTGCTGCATAAAGCGTCTTTAATGGCCCGCGGCTACACGCCGGCCAATCTTGAATACTGTTCCCCGTCACCGTTTGCGGCTCTGTCGCAACAAATGCGCTTGACGCCAGTTGTGCGAGCCCCGGCTTTGGGAGTAATTTCTGCGCGTTACTTTGGCAGTTTTGCAATAGCAAACGATTGCGCAATCGTTAAAATAATAATTTCAGACATTCATTACGTTAGATCTACTGCAATGTTGGGAATAAACCATTGTCATCCAGAATGTAACCTACTGTACAAATTGTAATTAAGTATTACTGCACTTTCGAATCCGCGAAGTGTGGCAGTGATTTATGAAACCCTGATGACATTGCGAGAACACAACATGCGCGACTGTTTTTTTAAACAAATATATCGCAATGCGCATGTTCTATGCCAATGAGACGCGAATATGCCTTGAATATTCACGAAGAGCAAGAGTTTGATTTTCAGTGTGTGTTTCAAGATACAGATGGCTTGCCACCGGCCACTTTCAGCTTTTGCTCAAAATTGGAGCGTTACATCTGCTTACAAGCTTTGCAAATCAGGCGGGAGCACAGAAATATTACATAAGCTTATGCACCAAATCAGGACAAAATTTGGGGTATATGCTCTATTCTGGATAATATTCAAGATAGTATTTTAGAGTAAACACTCTAATTTAAAGCGGCCACCGATACTGAACCGGACAATTACCGCTTCGCGCGCGCCTGGCAATTTTCGCGACAGGAAACGCCGGCAATGCATGTCGTTTTTACAGTAACAGCCTAGGAAAAAGCAGGATTGGGCGCCAGTCCATGCAGCGCGCGCCAAGTATGCGCAAACCCGCATCGTCCACCGGAGAAGATATCTGGCGGGACGGTGCATGCCATCGCAACGCCGCAGGCATCAATGAATGGCGGCAATACCCTTTACATTGCTCTGATAGGGCGGCAATGCCTTCAGGTCCAACCCTTTGGCCCTGGCATACAAAGGCATCACTTCAGGAAAATGCCGTTGAATCTCGGCGATGCGCGCGGGGCCGGCGGGATGGGTGGAGAGCCATTGCGGCGGGGCATTCTTGTTGACCATGGCCATTTTTTGCCATAGCGCGACGCCGGCGCGCGGATCGAAACCGGCGCGCGCGGCGATATCGAGTCCGACTACGTCGGCCTCGGTTTCGTCATCACGCGAGAATTTCAGCATGACGCCCTTGGCAACCATGCCGCCGGCGGCGCCGGCCAGGCTGGGATCGTAACCCTTCGCGCCGGCAAACAGTTCCAGCGCCTTGATCCCGAGATTTGCCGCGACCGCCTTGCCGGCACGCTCGGCGCCGTGCTCCCGCAATGCATGCGCGATCTCGTGCCCCATCACGATGGCGACTTCGTCGTCGGTCAGCTTCAGTGTAGTGAGTATGCCGGAATAGAAGGCGATCTTCCCGCCCGGCATGCAATACGCATTGATTTGATTGGAGCCGAGCAGATTGACTTCCCACTGCCATTCCTTGGCGCGCTCGTTCCAGCGCAAGGCATACGGAATCAGTTTCTTGGCGATGGCGCGCAAGCGGATCACTTGCGGATGATTGTCGGGTCCCAGCGCTTTTTGCTGCTCGGCCTGCTGCATGGTCTGCGTATATTGCAGCGCCGCCTGTTTCTCCAGTGCGCCGGTCGGCGCCAGTTTGCGCATGATGGACATGCCTCCCACCTTGACGCCGTCCTGTGCCGGCGCGGCATTGCCTTGCGCAAAAACTGGAGCCGCCGCGACCACGCTGCCGGCAACAAGTAGCTGAGCGACAACTTGCTTCATGATTCTGGACCCAATCTGAAAATAATCTGGAAAATGGTAGCACCACCACCAATTTAAAGCGTCAATCCTTCGGGTTCGATTTTCGGCTCTTGCTCATTCCATGGCGCGACTTTGAGCAATAGCAGCATACCTGGAATTGCGAGTGCAAAACAAATCAGGAAAAAATGAAACCAGCCGGTTTCCGCCACGATAAAGCCTACCGAAGAAGTGGCAAAGGTGCGCGGCACCGCCGCGAGACTGGAGAACAAGGCATACTGGGTTGCGGTATAACGCGGATCCGAGGTCTTGGCGATAAAGGCGACAAAGGCCGCGGTCCCAAGGCCAACGCCAAAGGCTTCAAAGCCGACCGCCAAACCAAGGAACAACGGATGCGGGCCGGCCTGCGCCAGCAAGGCGAATCCTAGCGAGGTCGACGCCTGTATCACCCCAAAGATCCACAGACCCCGGTTGATCCCGATCCGTATCATGCATACGCCGCCGACAATGCCGCCGGCAATACTGCCCCAAAACAAGGTCAGTTTGGCGATCGCACCGATCTGGGTCAGCGGGAAACCAAGGTCGATGAAGAATTTGGTCGCCAGGGTTGCCGCCATGCTGTCGCCCAGGCGGTACAGAAAAATGAAGCACAGTATCCATAGCGCGCGCGACCAGCCGTCGCGGGAAATGAATTCGCGAAAAGGCAGGACGATCGCCTCTTCCAGGGTTTTCGGCGGCGCACCGTAGACGGCCGGCTCCCTGATCAGTAAAGTGCACACCAATCCCGGCAACATGAATGCGGCCGTAATCCAGAACACCGATTGCCACGGCATCAGATCGGCCAGAATCAGCGACAAGGCGCCGGGCACCATGCCGGCCACCTTGTAGGCGTTCACCTTGACCGCAGCGCCCAGCCCTTGCTCGTTGTCAGCCAATATCTCGCGGCTATACGCATCGATCACAATGTCCTGGCTGGCCGACAGGAAAGCAATGCCGACCGCCGCCAAAATGACCAGCGGCACCTGGTGCAGCGGGTCGAGCATGCCCATGCCGCCTATCGCAAGAAACAAGCCCGACTGAGTGAATGCCATCCAGCCGCGCCGGCGGCCCAGACGGCCAAGGCTGAACCGGTCCATCAGCGGCGACCACAGGAATTTCCAGGTATAGGGAAACATCACCAGCGCAAACAGGCCCAGCGCCTTCACGTCAAGGCCGGCCTTGGCCAGCCAGGCCTGCATCAGGTTGAGCAGGATAAACAGGGGCAGCCCCGAGCTGAAGCCGAGGAATACCAGGGTCAGCATGCGCCGATTCAGATAGCTGTGCCAGCTGGCAGGAGTATTTGTCACGAAGGGGTCTACTTTTTCTTTAAGCGGAAGACCGCAAGACTACCACGCAAATTCGGCAGGAAGGTGATCGGCTTGCCTTCATGCAGCGCGACGCACTCCAGCACGTCCAGGCCGACATCGTCGGCCAGGTCGGCAAAGTCGTAGATGGTGGCGCAACGGACATTGGGCGTGTCATACCATTCATACGGCAGCGCTTTGGAGACCGGCATCTTGCCGCGCAATAGAGCGGTGCGATGCGGCCAGTAGCCGAAGTTGGGGAAGGAGACGATCGCCTCGTTGCCGACGCGCGCGATATCGCGCAGCAGGCCTTCCACGTGCTTCATCATCTGCAACGACGACAGGCACAGCACGGTGTCGAACGCATTATCGGCGAAGATGCCCAGGCCGTTCTCCATGTCCTGCTGGATCACGTTGATGCCGCGCTGCGCGCACACCAGCACCTGCTCATCCGCGATCTCCGTGCCGTAGCCGCTGCACTGCTTGTCCGTCTGCAGGTAGTCCAGCATCACGCCGTCGCCGCAGCCGACGTCCAGCACGTGGGCGCCCTGCTTGATCCAGTGGGCGATAAAAGCCAGGTCGGGACGCAACACTTTCAGTTCCGAGAAATTCATGCCAGCTCCGCTGCAATACGATTGTAATAGGCCGCAACCAGGTTCAGGTAGCGCGGGTCGTCCAGCAGGAAGGCGTCGTGTCCGTGCGGCGCATCGATTTCCGCATAGCTCACCTTGCGCCGGTTATCCACCAGCGCCTGCACGATCTCGCGGCTGCGTTCGGGCGAGAAGCGCCAGTCGGTGGTGAACGAAGCCAGCAGGAATTCGGCCTTGGTATTGGCCAGCGCCTGGGTCAGGTTGCCGCCGTAGGCCTGGGCCGGATCGAAATAGTCCAGCGCCTTGGTGATCAGCAGATAGGTATTGGCGTCGAAGTAATCGGAGAATTTGTCACCCTGATAGCGCAGATAGGATTCGATTTCGAAATCCACGCCAAATCCGAACTGGTACTCGCCGTTCCTCAACTCGCGCCCGAATTTTTCCGCCATGTCGTCGTTGGACAGATAGGTGATATGCCCTATCATGCGCGCCACCCGCAGGCCGCGCCGCGGCACCACCTGGTGCGCATAGAAATCGCCGCCATGAAAATCCGGATCGGTCAGGATGGCCTGCCGCGCCACGTCGTTAAATGCGATATTCTGCGCCGACAGCTTCGGTGTGGAGGCAATCACCACGCAGTGGCGCAAGCGGTCCGGATACAGCATGCTCCAGGCCAGCGCCTGCATGCCGCCCAGCGAGCCGCCCATCACCGCTGCAAACTGCTGTATGCCCAGCACGTCGGCCAGGCGCGCCTGCGCCCTGACCCAGTCTTCCACGGTGACCACCGGGAAATCGGCGCCGTACGGCTTGCCGGTGGCCGGATTGGGATGCATGGGGCCGGTGGAACCGAAGCAGGAACCGAGGTTATTGACGCCGATGACAAAAAATTTATCGGTATCCAGCGGCTTGCCGGGGCCGACCATATTGTCCCACCAGCCTATGTTCTTGGGCTGGTCGGCATAGTAACCGGCGACGTGATGCGATGCATTCAGCGCGTGGCACACCAGCACCGCATTGGATTTGTCGGCATTCAGGCTGCCGTAGGTTTCCACCATCAGCGTGTAATCCGCGATGGATGCGCCGCTTTGCAAAATCAGCGGCGCGTCAAACCGGTAAGCCTGCGGCGTAACGATTCCTATTGATGACATACACTCTTCCATTGAGGCCATCGGCCTCTAATTCTTATCTGAATTGTAACGGGGAGCTAAAGGTGGGACTGAATGAGGAGACGATCAAGCATCCAGACTCGCTTTAGCCGTATTTATTCTCCAGGAAACATCTCCCCGGAAGGCGCCCGCAAGCTGATCTCAAATCGGCGCAATGCTGCAAGGATAGCGAAGTATGCGCCCCCCGTCAAACCACGCCGCCGGCGCCCTCGCCCTTCCCCATTTCCCCGAGCGCCGCGTGGCGGCCGAAGAGTTGCCGGTATTCCAGCGGCGTACAGTTAGTCAACTGCTTGAACATGCGCCGCATGCCTGAGTCGCTGCTGAAGCCGAGTTCGGCACTGATCGTACTGGCCGGCATCGAGGTCAGGATCAGGCGCTCGCTGGCTTGGTTCAGTTTGACGTTGCGTGCATAAGCGGCAACGGAAAACCCGGTCTTGCTCTCGATTTTCCTTGCCAGGGTACGCTCGGAAAGCTTCAGTTCGGCAGCCAGTCTTTGTACGCTGACTTCGGCTGCGGGCATGCGTTCCACAATCATATGCAATTTTCGCAGCAGCTCATCGGATTGCCGCATCAGGCCGAATGCCTGAAAAACGAAGTGCGTACGTTCCGGCCGCGGCAATACCATCAGCTTGGTCAGGTCACGGAATACCTCCTTGCTGACATACCGCTCTATGGCCGCCTGCGCAATCGGCAAATGGCCGTTGACCCCGGAAGCAGTGGCATTCCGCAGATTCACCACACAGGTCTGTTCGCTCTGCCAGGCAACCTTTGTATAGCGCACAATCAGGGTATCCATCAGCCACCATGTTGCGGTCGCTGGCTGTCCATTCAATTTTCCGCTGGCCGCCAACAAGCCCACGCCGGTGCAGTAACTCCATAAGCCGATTTTCTTTGGCAGCGCCGCCAGAGCCCGTACCAACTCCTTAGCGTCAGATAAAGCATCGATCACCTGTTGCGGCGACTCGGCCCAGAATCCAGGCACCAGAACAGCGTCCAGATCCGGGGCGCACACAGAACCGGTAGCCGTCAGCAACATGCCGTGGCTGCAAGCGACCGGCCCGGGTTCCAGTGCGACAAAGCGTGTTTCAAAAAGCGTTTGCCCGGTGCGGCGATTCGCAGCGTTCAGCAGATCGGCAAAGGAAAACAAGCCGGCCGGCATGCACTGTTCAAACAGCAACAAGCCTATGCGGAGGGGCTGCGCAGCGGGCTGGTGACCCAGATAATTTTTCGGCATGGCATAAAATGGCTTAATTATGGCAAATACAGCCATAGTATCCGTACGGCCGGCGAAGCACAATGCTCCCACAAGAAAACCACTTTCAGAAAGCTGCCGGAATGAAAATTACCCAACTACGCAATGCCACGCTTATTTTGCATATCGGCAACTATCATATTTTGGTGGACCCCATGCTGTCGGACAAAAATGCGCTGCCGGCGCTGCTATGGCTGGATGGCCAGAGGGTGCGCAATCCCATTGTCGATTTGCCGGAGGATGCCGAAGCGGCACTGGAAAGCGTCACGCATTGCCTGTTGACCCATTGCCAGAGAGGCCATTTCGATCATCTGGACCGGGCCGGCAAGCGCTTCTTGCGCGATAGGCAAATTCCGGTGATATGCACGCCGCATGACGCCGCCTACCTGCAAAAACTGGGCTTGAACACTCAGCCCCTGGCTAAGGACCACCGCCAGCCGCAGCCTTTGTTTGGCGGGGTGATCCGGACAGTGCGTTGCACGCATGGGCGCGGGATGATAGGTCTGGTCATGGAGCACGGCGTCGGCTATTTCCTGGAAATTCCGGGGGAGCCCAGCCTCTATCTGGCAGGAGACAGCATACTGTCGGATGAAGTGCGTGATTTTGTCACGCTGCATCAACCTGGGATATGCGTCATTCCAGCCGGCGGCGCCAGGCTGGACGCGGGCCAGGAACTGATCATGGGGCTGGAGGAGGCGCTGGAGTTCGTCCAGCTGTCCAAGGGCATCGTCATCGCCAACCACCTCGAGGCCGTGAGTCATTGTCCCGTGCAGCGCTCCGAACTGACCGCCGCCGCGCGAGACCGGCAACTGGACGCCCGGCTCAGGATACCGGAAGACGGCGCAACCCTGGAATTCCAGATCTGAACCGAATTGCCGGCTTAGGCCACGCTGCCCAGGAAGCTCACGGTTTCCTGGATCACGTGCGGATCGTAGGTCCGTAAAATCCTCTTGATGTACGGCTGCAAGGCTTCCAGATTGGTGTTCAGTATCTCTTGCTTGATCTCCGGCAGCAGCGCTGCGGGCATCGACAATTCGCGGAAACCCATGCCTATCAGCAAGCGCGTCAAACGCCGGTCGCCCGCCATGCCGCCGCAGATCGCCACCGGGATGCCGGCCTTTTCACCGGCCGTGACCGTCATATGCAATAACTGCAAGATGGCCGGGTGGATGTCATTGTACAGGTGGGCCACTTCGTGATCGGCGCGGTCTATCGCCAGCGTGTACTGGATCAGGTCATTGGTGCCTATCGACAGGAAATCCAGCTTTTTGACAAACAAGGGCAAGGTCAACGCAGCGGCGGGCACCTCTATCATGGCCCCGACCAGGATATCGGCGTCGAATTTCTTGTTCTCCGCAGCCAGTTCGGCCTTGGCCTGCTCTATCATCGCCAGCGACTGGTCGATTTCAAACGCATGCGCCATCATCGGGATCAGGATATGCAAAGGGCCGAAAGCCGAGGCCCTCAGCATCGCGCGCAACTGCGTCATGAAGATTTGCGGCTCCGCCAGGCAATAGCGTATCGCGCGCAGGCCGAGAGCCGGGTTCAGGATATTATGCTCGGTCGTATCCAGCGGCTTGTCGGCGCCGACATCCAGCGTGCGTATCGTGACCGGCCGCCCCTTCATCGCCTGTACGGCGGTGCGATAGGCGGTAAATTGCTCTTCCTCGGTCGGCAATTTATGCGCGTGGCCGGTGCGCCCCATAAACAGGAACTCGGAGCGGAACAGGCCGACCCCGCTGGCGCCGGCCTCTAACGCCGGCGCCGCATGGTCGGGCAGTTCTATGTTGGCCATCAGGGTGATTTCCACGCCGTCCAGTGTGACTGCCGGGGTTTTTTTCAGTTTCAGGAGCTTCTTGCGGGCTTTCAGCAACTGCGTCTGCCGTTCGCGGTACTGCTCCAGCACCAGCGGCGACGGCGCGACGATGATCACGCCGGCATCGCTGTCCAGGATCAGCCAGTCATCCTGCTCGATCAGCCGGGACGCATTGCCGGTACCGACCACGGCCGGAATGCCCAGGCTGCGCGAGACGATCGCGGTATGCGAATTATGGCCGCCTTCGTCGGTGACAAAGCCGTGAAAGGCGGCATCGCGAAATTGCATCATGTCGGCGGGCGAGATATCGCGCGCCACCACGATCATATTCGCACTGCGCTCGTCTATGCCGTCGGCGTGCGGCAGCGTATTGGCGGAGCCGGTCAGCACTTTCAGCACGCGCTCCGCAACCTGCTGGATGTCTGCCTTGCGTTCGCGCAGGTAATCGTCCTCTATCTCGTCAAACTGCGCGGACAGCGCATCGATCTGGGTCACCAGGGCCCATTCGGCGTTGTAGTGGCGGGTGCGGATGATATCCAGCGGCGCTTCGGAAATCATGGGATCGGACAGGATCAGCGCGTGCACATCAAGAAACGCGCCGAGCTCGGTCGGCGCATCCTGCGGCAGGTCGGACCAGATCGCCTGCAGCTCCTTGTGCACCTGGGTGATCGCATCTTGCAGCCTCTGCACTTCGGCTTCGACCCGCTCCTGGGCCACCAGGTAGTGTTGCACATCCAATGCTGCCGGGCGCAGCAGATGTGCGCGCCCTATCGCGATACCGCGTGAGATGGGGATGCCGTGCAATGTAAATGATGCCATGCTGAGTCCCCTTATTATCTTTATAGATCAGTGTTGCGCTTGGCTGATAGCGGCCGGAGGATACTCATTGCAGCCGCTTTGCAAGCCAGATCGCCGGAACTATTCGCCCTCGCCGAATTTGTCGTTGATCAGGGCGACTATCGCATCAAAACAGGCCCGCTCGTCGGCGCCTTCGGTTTCCAGCATCACTTTGCTGCCCTTGCCTGCCGCCAGCATCATTACTCCCATGATGGATTTGCCGTTGACTCTGCGATTGTTCCGCGCCAACCAGACTTCGCTTTTGAATTTTCCTGCGAGTTGCGTGAATTTTGCCGAGGCGCGAGCGTGCAGTCCGAGCTTATTCACAATTTCTATTTCTTGTTGGATCATCGTTCTATCACTCTTTCAAAATCAAAATTCTGCTGGGGAAGGGCGCGTCGGACAAGCATCAGGATGGCGACAAACGGACACGGTTGTCTATCCGCAACGCGCCGTTCTGGCCGCCTGCGAGCGCCATCTCCACGACCACGTCCAGGTTATCGGCGCGGTAGGTAATGGCCCGCAGCAGCATCGGCAGGCTGATGCCGGCAATCACCGCAACTTCACTGGGATCGCCCAGGTGGCGGCAGCAGTTGGAGGGGGTGCCGCCCATCACGTCGGTGATGACCAGCACGCCGGAGCCGTCATTGAGGCGTTTGACGGCTTCCCTGGCCAGGCGGTTGACGTCATCGATATTCTGGTCGGCGATCACGTCGATCGCTTCCAGCCGCTCCGGCCGGCCGCGAAAAACATGGCTCGCTGCCTGCACAAAAGCAGAACCCAGCGGAGCATGCGTCATCAGGAGGATACCTATCATACCGTTTTATATTTCTATCTTATTGCGCATATTAGCGAATGGCTGCTTCCAGCGCATCGATAAACATGCCAGCGACGTTAAAGCCCTTTTGCTGCATGATTTCCTGGAAGCAGGTCGGACTGGTGACGTTCACTTCAGTCAAATAGCTTCCTATCACGTCTAATCCTACCAGCAACAAGCCTCGCTGGTACAGTATGGGCGCCAAAGTTTCTGCAATTTCCAGGTCCCTGGCCGACAATTCCTGCGCCACGCCGACGCCGCCTGCCGCCAGATTGCCGCGCACCTCGCCATTTTGCGGGATGCGCGCCAGCGAAAACGGCACTACCTTGCCGCCTATCAGCAGGATACGCTTGTCGCCGTGGACGATGTCGGGGATATAGCGTTGCGCCATGATGGTGCGGCTGCCGTTATGGGTCAGGGTTTCTATCATCGAACCCAGGTTCATGCCATCCGCACCCACCCGAAATATCCCGGCGCCGCCCATGCCGTCCAGCGGCTTCAGGATGATTTCCTGATGGGTCTGGTGAAAGGCCCGGATGCGCTTTTCATCGCGAGTCACCAGCGTGGGCGCGGTAAATTGCGAAAACTGCGCAATCGCCAGCTTTTCATTGTGGTCGCGGATGGCCGACGGCTTGTTGAATACGCGTGTCCCCTGCTGCTCAGCGAGGTCCAGCAGATAGGTCGCGTACACATATTCCATGTCGAAAGGCGGATCCTTGCGCTGCAGGACCGCATCGAAGTCGCCCAGGCGGCAATTGACCGGCTCCTCGGCGCGGTACCAGTCGTGGGCATCGCCGGTCAACGTGATCCTGCTGACAAGGGCGAAGACCACGCCCTGATCCAGCGCCAGGTCGTCCGGGCCGAACGCATACAGTTCATGGCCGCGCCGGCTGGCTTCGCGCATCATCGCATAAGTAGAATCCTTGTAGGTCTTGAACTGCGACAGCGGATCGGTCAGGAACGCGAATTTCATGAGAACCTCAATTAATTAAAACCAGCAAAATTAGTAGACTTCAGGATTCGGATCGGTTTTTTCCAGCTCCAGCGATGCTGCCAGCAAGGCCAGGCGCGCAACCACACCATACATGTAAAAGCGATTCGGCGCAGCGGTGCCCGGCTTGGCCTGCATGTCCGGCACCGCGTGCTGCTGGGCGAACGCCAGCGGCACGAAGTGCATGCCGGGCGCGTTCAGGTTCTCGTCGACGCCGCGCTCTTCATGCACGCGGTAAAAGCCGCCGACCACATAGCGGTCCATCATGTAGACCACGGGCTCGGCCACCGAATCATTGATCTGCTCAAAGGTCGGCACGCCCTCCTGCACGATCACGTCATGCACTTCGCGGCCGTCCTTGATCACCGACATCTTGTTGCGTTGCTTGCGGTTCAGGTCTCTCACTTCGCTGGCGTCGCGCACGGTCATCACGCCCATGCCGTAAGTGCCGGCATCGGCCTTCACGATCACGAAAGGCTTTTCCTTGATGCCGTATTCCTTGTATTTCTTGCGCATCTTGGCCAGTATGGTATCGATCGTCGCCGCCAGCTGGTCCTCGCCTGTGCGCTCATGGAAATTGATGTCGGTGCATTTGGCAAAGAAGGGATTCAGCATCCACGGATCGACGTCGACCATCTTGGCAAATTTTTTCGCCACGTCGTCGTAGGCGGCGAAGTGGTTGGACTTGCGGCGCACGGCCCAGCCCGCATGCAAAGGCGGCAACAGGGTTTGTTCGTGGATATTTTCCAGTATCGACGGGATGCCGGCGGACAGGTCGTTGTTCAGCAACACCGTGCAAGGGTCAAAATTCTTCAGGCCCAGCCGGCGGCCATTGGCGGAGCGCTCCAGCGGTTCCAGCACCAGCTGGGTGCCGTCGGGCAGCTCTATCGGCGTAGGCTCCTTGATATCTTCGTCCAGCGTGCCGAGGCGCACATTCAGGCCGGTCTGACGGAAAATCTGCATCTGGCGCGCCAGGTTTTGCAGGTAGAAGCTGTTCCTGGTGTGACGCTCGGGGATCAGCAGCAGGTTTTTCGCATCGGGACAATATTTTTCTATCGCCGCCATCGCAGCCTGCACCGCCAGCGGCAGCATTTCGGTGGACAGGTTATTGAAGCCGCCCGGGAAAAGATTGGTGTCCACCGGCGCCAGCTTGAAGCCCGAATTGCGCAAATCCACCGAACAGTAAAAAGGAGGCGTATGTTCCTGCCACTCCAGCCGGAACCAGCGCTCGATTGAAGGTGTCGCTTGCAGTATCTTTTTTTCTAGATCTAGCAGAGGGCCGTTCAAGGCTGTAACGAGATGCGGAACCATATTGACCTTTGATTGTGATTTGCGTGCACGGCATCCCCAATTTTAACGGGAACACCGCGCTGTACACACCAAGCTTGGGGTTGCACGCAGATAATCAAGAGCAATTACATGTAAACCAGACTAAATCCAGGATCAAACTTGCCAGCCGGGAAAGGCTGGCAAACCCGCCAATGGCAAATTGCCAACAAACATCTTTGGATGCCGCTGTTTGTTGCTTTTATTTTATTTCTCCATCGTACCCCCCTGATCGCCAGGGCTTATTTTGACTCGGCCAGCAAATTAAAATGCTCAACAGTAGGCGGCACAGCGAAAAACGGTCCCACGATGGCGCGCCATTGCTGGAAAGCGGGGGATTCGCGGAAGTCGACGGTATGGTTTTCCAGCGTTTCCCACACGATAGTCAATACATAGCGCTCAGGCGACTCTATCCCCTTGTGCACCTTGTGGCTGCGATAGCCTTTGGCCTGGCTGATGACTTCCTGCAGGCCTTTCTGGATTGCCACATCAAATTCGGCCTGCTTGCCAGGCTGGATACGGATATCTGCTAATTCGAGAATCATGAACTTTCCTTATGGTTGATAACGCCGCTTCCCAGACAACTGTTGATTATGACACTTCCAGTCAAAGGCGTCGTCCGGCCCAAAAAATGCCAGCCGTCACACCAGGCCGCGGTCGCTCAGCTCGTTCTTGATGTACGCATAAAATACCGGCGCCGCCACCACGCCGGGTATGCCGAACAGGCTTTCCATCACCAAGATGGCGGTCAGCAGCTCCCAGGCACGGGCATTGATGTGCGCACCTATGATTTTGGCGTTCAGGAAGTATTCCAGCTTGTGTATCACGATCATGAATACCAGCGAAGCCAGCGCAATATTCAGCGAATGCGACAAACCGACCGTCACGATGACACTATTGGAGATGAGGTTGCCCGCCACCGGGATCAGGCCGGCCAAAAAGGTGATCGCGATCATACTCTTGGTCAGCGGCAGGTGCACGCCGGCCATCGGCAATATCGCCAGCAGGTAAATCGCGGTGAATACCGTGTTGATCAGGGAAATCTGCACCTGGGCAAAAACGATCTTCTGGAAAATCCGGGCCAGCCTTTCAACCCGCTGATGCAACGCCAGTGCAAAGGGACGGTAGTTGACCGGCGCCGTCGCATCCTGCAGGGCCACCATGCTGCCGATAATCATGCCCAGCAATAGGTGGACGACGATGTGCCCGGCTTCCTGGCCCAGCAATTTGGCTTCGCCTGCGTGTTCGCGCAGCCAGTTGGTCATCAATTCGCGCAAATCGTCCACGTCGCCCAGATTATCCGGCAGGTTGGCGTGCACCCACTCCGGCATCTGATTACGCGAAGCTTCGATGATATCCGCCAGCTTTTGGAGCAGGCTATGCAGGTTGCCGGCGTCGCTGCGCAAGAACACAAAGGCCGACCAAATGCCGACGGTGATGGCGGAAATGATCACTATGGACAGGAATACGACAGCCAGCACGCGCGCCTGATAGCTATTGAATTTGCGCTCTATCAATGGCGCCAGCAGGTGGATCAGCGAATACACCAGCAGGCCGGAAAACAGCGCTACCAGCAAGCCGGCCTTCAATACGGTAAACAGCGCCAGCGCGGCCAGGATATAAGATGCCAGGACAGGCGCCGTTATTTTTTCGGATTGCGGCATATGGATGGTTCCGGTGGACGATGCAAGGTAATGGAATTGCCCGCGATCAGCGCAACAGGCCGACGGCGGTCCCGGCCAGCAAGCCCAGGGTCGCCAGCAAAGCGATCAAGAAACCGGCGCTGCGCTTGCCGGGATCGCGATAATAGCCCAGCGCATACCAGATGCGGCCGGCCACCCAGGCCGCTCCGCCCAGAGCGGCCCAGCGGTCGCTCAGCAAGTAGGCGCACATCCACAGGGCCGGCAGGAACAGGATGATTTGCTCCGCCGTATTCACCTGCACCCGCATCGCCCGCAAAAATCCGGGCGGCCCATCCACCGCCGGAGCGCTCACTTTATAGGTCCCGCGGGCCTTGGCCACATTCAGTATCGTCCACAGGAACACGAGCAAGGCGGCAATTGTGGCCCAGGCCGTCCATTGAATTTGCATATGATGCCTCCAGATAGGGTTTATTGTGGGAGTCGGGCGTGTATAGTTCCCAAACAGCATATTGGGCCCACATTATGTTGCACAAGGCCAAACATTTGATACAGACTTTTACATTTTATTTGTATTCCCTGTGAGCACGGTCAACGTTAAATATCCATCCAGTTACAGAAAAATGAGGTGTAAGGTGATGCTAACTCTAAAGAAAACCGCAATAATTTCCGCCGTCGCGTCCTTGTTTGGTTTGGGAGCAAGCTTTTCAGTGCAAGCCGCCGACTTCGAGGATTATGCACGTGTTGTCAGCGTGACACCGCAAGTTGAACAAGTCAACACGCCACGCCAGGAATGCAATACGGCCTATGAAACGGTACAGCGTCAGCCGCAACAGCAGGAACGCAGCGTGGGTGGCTCTATCGTCGGCGGCATTGCCGGCGGCTTGCTGGGCGCCCAGGTCGGCAACGGCAACGGCAGAACCGCCGCGGCTGCGGTAGGCGCGATCACCGGCGCAATCGTCGGCGATAGAGTTGAAAACAACAATAACAATGGCAACGGCGGCCAGCCGGTGTACGACCAGCGCCAGGTGCGCCAATGCCGCATGGTGGATCGCTGGGAAACACGCACCACCGGCTACGCCGTCACTTACGAATACCAACGCCGGAACTATACGACGGTACTGCCGTACGACCCCGGTACTCGCCTCAAATTGCAGGTATCCCTGACTCCTCGCATTTAAGCCGCTAGCCGCCATCCTTTGGCCAGGAAGCCCGCTACTGAAAAGTGGCGGGCTCTTTTACGTTAACCCGGCCGGGCATCGGGGGCCGGCCAGCCATATGCAATTTGCGCCGGATTTGAGGGCATTTATAGTATTATCTTGCCCAAAGAAAACAGTTTGGCTTTGGTTTTGCACACCAGCGCGGAACAGAAGCAAATCGGCAGTCAGATAAAAACGCTACCTACCGCGCTCGGATTTCTCGACCCCCATGCGAAAACTCTTCAAACAATACGGCCTTCTGGTCTGGCTGGCCGTCATCCTGATAGCCGGCTTTGCTTCCATCACGGTCATCGCTTATCTGGCTTCCCGCGACGCGATACAACAAGTCACGGCAGAGCAAACCTTGCCCATCAGCGGCGACAATGTCTATTCCGAGCTCCAGAAAGACCTGCTGCGCCCGGTATCCGTGTCGTCGCAGATGGCGCACGACACCTTTGTCCGCGACTGGCTCCTCAACGGCGAGCAGGACAGCGAGCGTCTCGTCAAATATCTGGACGAGGTCAAGCGAAACAATAATGCGCTCAGCAGCTTCCTGGTGTCCGACCTCAGCCGTAATTACTACAGTGCGGGCGGCGCCGTCAGGGCCGTCAGCCCAACCGACGCCAGGGATCAGTGGTTCTTCCGCTCGCGCCAGCAAAAAAATCCGTATGAAACCAGTACCGACATCGACGCCGTCAATCGCAGTCTGACTGTCCTCGCCATTCACCGGGTCGTCGATTACAACGGCAAGTTCATCGGCGCGGTGGGCCTGGGCCTGACTAGCGACGCGATACGCAACCTGATCGACAGCTACCAGAAACGCTTCCAGCGCAGCATCTATCTTGTCGACCAGAAGGGCAATATCGTGCTGTCTGGAAATACCGCCCGGCAGGCGGCAACGCTGCAGGCCCTGCCCGGCTTAAACGGCCTCGCCGCCGCTATCCTGGCCAACAAAAAGAATGCGCCGCTGCAGCTGGAGTATAAAACCGATACGGCGACGACGCTGGTCAATGTCCGCTTCATTCCTGAGTTGGGCTGGCATTTGCTGGTGGCGCAGGACATCGCCCCATCCATCAAGCCCCTGCAAGACATTTTCCTGGTGATTCTGGCGATCGGCGCTACTGCCACGCTGATCGCGCTGACCACGCTATCGATTTCAGTGCGTCGCTATCAAAAGCGCATAGAGACATCGGCAGCGACGGACCAGCTGACGACCCTGTTGAACCGCCAGGCGTTTGACTTTGTCTTCCGGCAAGCCTTGCTGGACAGCGAGCGCTCGCGCCAGCCGCTGTGCGTGATACTGGCGGATATCGATTTTTTCAAGAAGATCAATGACAAGCAGGGCCACCTGATCGGCGATCACGTACTGAGGGAAATCGCGATGATCGCCAGACGTTCGCTACGGGAAAGCGATGTCATCTGCCGCTGGGGCGGCGAAGAATTCCTGGTCCTGCTGAAGAACTGCACACTGGAAAAAGCCACGTCGATCGCGGAAAACCTGCGCAGCACCATCGCCGCCAACGACTTCTCGCGCACCACTGCGCTGGCCAAAACCCGCCTGGCGGTGACCGTCAGCATGGGCGTCGCCCAATACCAGGATAACGACAGCGAAGACAGCGTCTTCGAACGGGCGGAGGTGGCGTTGAGCCAGGCCAAGCAAAGCGGCAGGAACAGCGTGTACTTTTCTGAATAAGGCCGCCGCGTTCAGGTTTTTTTCTTGCGCGCCGCCAGATTCACCGTGGCGGGGATGAAGGAGCGATAGATGCCCGCTGCAGTCTCATCCCAGTCAGCCACCTTCTGCAATTGCTGTTCCACGGTAAGCATGTCGCCGCGGGCGATAGGCCCGGTCAGCGCCTGCTCCGCCCCCAGCCTAAACACATTGTCCAACGTCTGTTGCGCCAGCGGAGCGGCCATCGCCTTTGCCGTCGCGGGCGGAATACCGGCCGCCGCATACGTCCGCAGCGCCACATCCATCAGACTCACCAGGTAGTTGCTGGCGAATACGGAACCGGCGTGATACAGCAATTTAGCCTCGGCGCTGATCTGCACCACCTGGGCCTGGATCGCCTCCAGCGCCGGCGTCAGCACCGCCAGCGCGCGCGTATCGCCCTCCAGGCTGCAGATGGTGCCGGCAAAGCCGGCGGACACTGCCTCGACGTCGGCAAAACTGCGCACCGGGTGCACGCTGGCGACTGCGGCGCCGGCCGTAGTCGCGGCCGCCAGTTCGGTCGATGCCTTGGCGCCGCTGCAATGGAATACCAGGCTATGCCGGTCCAGCAATTTCCGCTGCCACAGCGTTTCGCAGATTGCGGCAATCCGGTCGTCGGGCACGCTCAGCAGATAGATGTCTGTCTTGCGCAGCGCCGACCAGTCGGCGACCGCTACACCGGCACCGATAAATCCGACCGCCTGCCGGGCGCTGGCCAGCGAGCGGTTCAGCACCTGGCTGACGTCAAACACTCCGTGCAAGGCCAGCTGCCGCCCGAATACCCGGCCGACCTTGCCTGCGCCGATAATGCTGAGGCTCTTCATCCGGCCGCCTCATCGGGGAAGCGTCGCAGGCCCTCCAGGTCCAGTATCGTGATGCCGCCGTAATCGACGCTCAGCAGCTTCTTCTTTTCCAGCACCTGCAGCGCCTGGTTCGCGCGTTGCCGCGAGACGCTGGAGATATAGCCGATTTCCTCCTGCGATATCTGCAATTGCATGCTGCCGCCCGGATTTAGGTAGGGATTGAACATCGCCGCCAGGCAACGCGCCACGCGGGTATCGGTATCCAGCATGCGGTCGTATTCGACCAGCGAGATGAACAGGCCGAGGCGCTCGTTCAGCTGCGACAGCAGGAAACGGTTGAAAGGAATGCTGTTGTCCAGCAACCAGCTGAAGGTGGACTGCGGCATGCAGGCGATACGGGTGTCGCGCAACGCCACCACGTCGTATTTGCGCGCCTCGGTCTTCAACAGCGAGCCTTCGCCAAACCAGCCGCCGGGCAGCATGCAGCTGAAAGTCACCGTTTTCCCCTCCGGCGACACGCTGCTCATCTTCAGGAAGCCTTCGGCCACCCCCATCCACTGGTCGACGACATCCCCTTTGTGCCAAACATAGGCGCCGGCCGGCACAAAGCGCTCGGTCACTTCGGCCTCGACCTTGCGCATATGTTCCGGCGCCAGCATGCGGGCCCACATGGTCTTGCCAAACAATAAGCGGGGATCGCCTGTTTGCATGCCCTGTTGCGGATTCTTGTGTTCGGTCATTGTGCGGCGCACCAACGATAGTTTGCGATTAAAGCGAGATTGTCGGGCAGATGACAGCGCGAATGGCGCAGACTGCCTAGTATCCGGCTAACCAGAAAAATTTTGGAATGCATGCCGGCCAAGTCATCCACATAGATGTCCTGCGGCAATGAATTCTTAGGAGACATTGTAAGCGAAATGGGGCCTGCGCAAACATGACGCGCAAGGGAGCGACTCGCCCTGCCCTCGCCGCAATCTGCCCACAAGGCATTTCCCTCCCAAATGATACGCTGCAAGAGCAAGAATATCTGGCAACAAGACCAGTAAGCCTGCAGTAAGGCGCAGTGACGACACTCGTAACATAACAGATATGGCGACGACGGTGGAGACAACACGATGACGGGCGAATACACCTTTCCCAGGCTCTTGCTGCAACACGCGCAGGCACGCCCGGCGCGGCCGGCGTTCCGCGAAAAAGACCTGGGCATCTGGCAAACCTGGAGCTGGGCCGAGGTCAACCGGGAAGTGCGCGACCTGGCTTGCGGCCTGGCGGCGCAAGGCTTCAAGCGCGGCATGAACCTGGCCATCGTCGGCGACAACCGCCCTCGCCTGTATTGGGCCATGGCGGCCGCGCAATGCCTGGGCGGCATACCGGTGCCCCTGTACCAGGACGCGCCGGTCGAGGATATGCGCTATGTGCTGGAAAATGCAGAGATAGAATTTGCCGTGGTGGAAGACCAGGAGCAGGTCGACAAGCTGCTGGAGATCCGCGAGCAATATCCCCGGCTGCAGCACATCAGCTACGACGACGAGCGCGGCATGCGCCACTACCGGCAGCCCGAACTGATCTCCTACGCCGCCCTGCAGGAAATAGGACGCCAGTACGATGCGCAGCATCCCGACTTCTTTCTGGATGAAGTCCATCGCGGCCGGCCCGACGACGTCGCGATCATGCTGTATACCTCAGGCACCACCGGCAAACCCAAGGGCGTGTGCATGACGCACCGGGCCGTGATAGACCGCGCCCAGGCCGGCGCCGACCTGGAAAAATTGACGGACCAAGACACCATACTCAGCTACCTGCCGATGGCCTGGGTCGGCGACAACCTGTTCTCCTATGCGCAGGGTATGGTGACTGGCTTCACCGTCAACTGCCCGGAATCCGGCGAAACCGTGATGACCGATATGCGCGAGATCGGCCCCACCTATTATTTTGCACCGCCGCGCATCTTTGAAAACATGCTGACCTCGGTGATGATACGGATGGAGGACGCCGGCCGCGTCAAGCGCACCATGTTCCACTATTTCATGGACGTGGCCAAGCGCGTCGGCCCCGCCATGCTGGACGGCAAGCCGGTGGGCCTGACGGACAAACTGTTATACGGGCTGGGCAATCTGCTGGTGTACGGCCCGCTGCGCAATGTGCTGGGGCTATCCCGCATGCGCATAGGCTATACCGCCGGCGAAGCGATAGGCCCCGACCTGTTCACGTTCTACCGCTCGATAGGCATCAACCTGAAGCAATTGTACGGCTCTACCGAGACCTGCGTATTCGTCTGCATACAACCGGACGGCCAGGTCAAATCCGATACCGTCGGGCCGCCCACCGCCGGCGTGCAACTGAAGATAGACGATAGCGGCGAAGTGCTGATCAAGACCCCGGGCCTGTTCCAGTCCTATTACAAGCGGCCGGACGCCACCGCGGAAGCCTTCAATAGCGAAGGCTGGTTCATGACTGGCGACGCCGGCTTCTTCGACCAGGACGGCCACCTGAAGATCATCGACAGGGCCAAGGACGTGGGCAAGATGGCGGACGGCGCCATGTTTGCGCCCAAGTACATAGAAAACAAACTGAAGTTCTTCCCCTTCATCAAAGAAGCGGTGGCTTTCGGCAACGGCCGCGAGCAGTGCACGGCCTTTATCAATATCGACATAGACGCCGTCGGCAACTGGGCCGAACGGCGCGGCATCGCCTACTCCGGCTATACCGACCTGGCGGCGCAAACCGCGGTGTACGACCTGATCGCCAACTGCGTGGAAAAGGTGAATGCCGACCTGGCGCACGACAGCCTGCTGGCCGGCTCGCAAATCCATCGCATGCTGATACTGCACAAGGAGCTGGATCCGGACGACGATGAAATGACACGCACCCGCAAGGTACGCCGCAGTTTCATCGAAAACAAATACCAGGTGCTGATCGCTGCA
>DATHMC010000259.1:0-7845 GCA_035487495.1 Undibacterium sp. | reverse complement strand
CATCGCCAGCTCGGTGGCCTGCTGCCACAATTTTTCCTGTTTTGACATGTCTATCGTAACCGCCGCCTGCACCACCAGCGCATCGACTTTGGGGTTGCTGTAACGGCCGTTGTTATTGGCGCCGAAGCCTGTCTTTGCGTCATAGGTCGCCACCAGGGATTTCAGGTAAGTGAACGGATGCCCCGGCCCGCCGCCCCAGCCGCCCATGCCCACGCTGAAGTCCAGCTTGTTGCGCCGGGAGAAAAATACCGAGGCCGGCATCGATTCCACCTTGGTATTGATGCCCACCCGGTTCAGCATTTGCGCGACGGTTTGCAGGATCTTGCTGTCATTCACATAGCGGTCGTTGGTGCCGTGCAGGGTCAGGCCGAAGCCGTCGGGATACCCCGCCTGCGCCAGCAATTTTTTTGCGCCGTCGACGTCGCCGATCTCCGGCTTCAGGCCCGGCACCGAAGCCCAAAAGCCCAGCGGTATCAATTGCCCCGTTGCCATCGCATTGCCTTCCATGACCTTGTCGACAATCGCGGCGCGGTTGATCGCCTTGGAAATCGCCAGGCGCACGCGATAGTCTTTCAAGGGGTTTTTATCCATCGGCTTGCCGGCCTTGTCGGTGACAAACGGCGAATTGTCGCGCGACTGGTCCAGTTCCAGGTAGATCACGCGGCTGGACAAGGTGCTGACCACGTTCAGGTCAGGATTGGTTTTCAGCTTGCTGATGTCTGCCGGCGGCACGTTTTCTATCATCTGCACGTCGCCGGACAACAACGCCGCAACCCTGGCCGCCGGCGTCAGTATCAGCCTGAGGCTGACCTTGTCCCACGCAGGCTTGCTGCCCCAGTAGGCATCGTTGCGCACCAGATCTATGCGGTCGCCGCGCTTGAATTGCACAAACTTGTAGGGCCCGGTGCCTATCATGCCCCTGCCGGCATTGAAGTCTTCGGTGCCAAGACCGCTGGTGGCTTTTTTCGAAATGATGAAGATATTGATCAGGTCATACAGCATGATCGCGTTGGGCGTTGCCGTCTTCAGGCGTATCGTGTATTTGTCGACGATAGTTTTTTCGACGATGCTTTTGGTATACAGCGTATAGGGGGTCGGGCTGTTGACGAGCGTGGCCGGCCTGTCCAGCGAATACGCGACGTCCTCTGCGGTCAATTCGCTGCCGTCATGGAATTTCACGCCGCGCCGCAGCTTGAACTCCCAGGTCAGGTCGTCGATATTTTTCCAGGATTCTGCCAGCCTCGGCTGGATTTTCCGCTGATTGTCCGCATCCACCAGCCTGTCGAAAACATGCAACAACACATTGCTGTTGGACGTGATATTGGCAAAATGCGGGTCCATCGAGGTGACATCGGCCCCCAGCCCCACCACCAGATCGGCAGCGCCGGCGTATGGCCCGGAAAAACCAAGCAGGGCAGCCACAAAGCCCAGCACTAATTTGACTCTCATGCGAATAACTCCCGGTTAAACGACGATAAATCATGCTTGCGGGAACTCCCATGCGCAAATGACGGCACCAGCGTCCCAGCCTTTTTGGAATTGCCGGAAGATTATCGCACCAAGGCTAGCATAGGGGACATATATTTGCTCCCGCGCGCAACGGCACCTGAGCCGCAACGCCCGCAAGTTGGTCTCATGGAAAACCGGGTATCGGCTGCTGTCCGAATCTGGCGCGCCGCTCATTGACATGTTCCGGGTCTTGCACCAGCTTTTGTTCTACGCCATTCACCACCGGCCATCTCTGAAATCCGTATTTTTGCGGCTTCCCCTGACGCACCAGCATCCTGTCTTCCAGTAACGCAAACAGGTAGGCGTCGGTTTCGCCGCGCTCCATGGATTCTTTGATCAAGGGAAGGTATTTCAACTGGTAGTCGAGGCTGGCATGATGAATGATGTAGAAGGCTGCGTGCGGGCCATTGCCGATTGTCTTGGGTCCCCGGGGGTAGCCGCAACTGGCGACAATACGATCGAGTTCCAACTGGTTGGCGAGGCCGATTTCCATTCTTCTTTTTGCATTCGCATCCCTCGCGCTCCGCAACCATTCCGCGTCAGGATGCGCATCGCCATTTCTTTCCTCAACACGAATCTGCCAGTCTGCATTTTCCATCCGCTCATAGCGATGCTTGAGAACATCCGGCTCGCAGGAAATGGCATCCTCTGCATGCACGGGAAATACATAGCCATAAGCAAGGAGAGCGACAAAGAACATGTTTTCAATTTTCTTCATATCCATGGCGAGCTTAATCGCTGTCCGACGCAAGGTGCAACCATCTTTGCAAACCTCCGATATTGAGAGCTTTTTCCGTTCGGGAGAAACCGGTAGCACCGGCCATTCTTGACATCCGGCAACCCGCAGGTTACGTCATTACTAATAAAACATCAATTATTTTCCCGACATAGAAATTGAAAACATCCCGCCCCCATTCCCAAAAGAAATTGTCGCCAGGCATGACAAAATTTATTGATGAGTACATATTGAAATTCGTCC
Organism: Undibacterium sp.; assembly: GCA_035487495.1. Taxonomy (GTDB): domain Bacteria; phylum Pseudomonadota; class Gammaproteobacteria; order Burkholderiales; family Burkholderiaceae_D; genus Undibacterium. The sequence continues at coordinate 5,357 of DATHMC010000259.1, read as the reverse complement.
AATCGCCGCTATATTTGTATAGAAGAAACACAAGGCCCCGGCCTGCAGCAATGGAGTATGAAGATGAAGTCACTAAGAACATCTGTATTTGGCAAGACCAGTTATGACCCCAACCGTTTATTGAACACCATCAAGGAAAAACTGCAGTTGCGCAACGATGCAGCACTCTCCAAGGTACTGGCGGTATCCCGGCCCCTGATCTGGGAAATCCGGCGCCATACCGTGCCGGTGGGCGCCTGGTTATTGATGCGCATGCATGAAGTGAGCCAGCTCAGCATTGAGGAACTGCGTATCCTGATGGGCGACAGGCGGCAGAGAATCCGCGTTGCCATCCCTCAAAGAAACCCCAGGCAAAGATAGAGCACATTTCACATCGAAGGAATATTTTCCTCTGATTCCGTAGTATTTTTCTTGCTGCGGGCTATGATGAAGACTTGGATGGACAACGGCAGGCGTTACAAAATCCAGCCGGTTTTTTTAATCGGCAGCCGTTCTCCGCTTTTTTCAATTTTCATATGGAGGCTGCTGAAAAATTAGTCTGGACAAGCATCCGGTTTCGGCTGTTCTTTCCAGGCATCGTCATTGATGTCCGCAACAATATCCATAACAGGTCGGGGTAATTTTTCGGCAGCCTTGCTAACGCATCAGGAGGCTAGGTTATGGATTCTTTTATCCCCAACGAATTGTCCAAGATGAGCGCGGCGCTGTTGCAAGTGCAGCGCGAATGGTGGACAGAAGCGAGCAACAGGGCCAGCGACAGCAGCCGGCGCCTGGTGGAACTCAACGTGAACACCATGAAGGATTCGCTTGCGCAATCCGCTTCTGCCATGCAGGAATTATTAGCAGCGAAAGATCCGCAGCAATGGATGGCGATCGCCAGTGCACAGTTGCAACCCCGCCTGGAACGTGCCCTCTCCTATAGCCGGCAATGGGCGGATATTGCCTCTTCGTTTCAAGCGCAGATGAGCCAGGTGACCCAGAGCGAAGTCAATGAGGTCGCTGAAAAAGCCAATGAAATGATGGAGGGCCTGGTCAGCACCGCGCCCGAAGAAGCCAAGCCCACGGTTGCCATGGTGAAAACCATGTTCGACAGCGCCAAGGTCGGTTATGAGCAGATAAGCAGGTCAACGGAACAGATGGCGAAAGTTCTGGATGCGGGCCGGATCGCTGCCATGAAGCAGGCATCCGGCGACAGCCACAAAACGGCAACAGGCAAAGCCAAACCGCACTGATGGCAGCGGATTCAGTGGCCGGGGCTTCCTGTCGATGTGGAGGTAGATATGGACGAAAAATGGGAGGAATTTCGTTCTGCGCTTAATAGATGGAGAACGATAGAAGATCAGTATTTCGCGGAAATCACGAAAATTATTCGCGGCGATAAGGAAGCATTAGATAGAAGCCAGCCCCTGGTCAGGGAACTCGAAAAATGCCAGTCGCAAGTGGAGGAAGCCGCAAAGCGGTTTACCTCCAGCGAATGAGGCAAGCGCTGCCGCGGCCGACAGCAGGCAGCGGCCCTATTCTCAATACGCGGTAAAGCGGGAGCGCTGGGTTGTGCCTGCAGATAGGAAAAGCCAAAACCCTCCCATTGATGCGATTGAAAATTTCAATCATCGGCCCCGGCCCACGGCCCGCGGAGTTTCATTTGGTGATTCGCTTCTTTTTTGATGAAAGGAGAATTGGCCATGAACACCAGCTTATACGGAACAAATTTCCACAGCGACCTGGACACCTTCCGGGATCAGATAGACGAAATTTTTCGCAACTTCGGCGTCGCTTCCAATATCCGCGCAGACGTCCGCGGCTTTCCTCCCATCAATGTAGGCAGTACCGACGACACCTTCGAGATCATCGCATTTTTGCCGGGGGTGGAACCCAACCGGCTGCAAGCCACCATCGACAACGGCTTGCTGACCATCTCCGGCGAGCGCATGAGTGTCAGCCAGCAAGACAAAAACGACGTCCATGTATATGCGAGGGAAAGAAAAACCGGCCCCTTCCGCCGTGTGATGGAATTGCCGGAAGACGCCGATCCGGACCGGGTGGATGCCCGTTATGTAGACGGCTGCCTGCATATCAGCGTGCACAAGCGCGAATCGTCCAAACCAAGGTCTATCCAGGTCCACCAGTAAAAAGAACCAGCAGGAGGAATACATCATGGCTGTCAATACTCGTACCGCCAGTACCGACGTCGCCGTGCGTGAACAGGAACGCGAAAAACAATTGCATAGAAACAGGAATACCGTGGCGCCGCATGTCGATATCTTTGAGGACGCCGAAGGCGTCACCGTCATCGCCGATCTGCCCGGCGTGCCAAAAGAAAGGCTGGACATCAGGGTGGAGGGAAACCAGCTCTTCATCGAAGGCGAGGCCTCAATACAAGTGGCGGCGGGATTCAAATTGCATCACGCGGAGGTGCTCGAATCCGTGTACAGGCGTACTTTTACCCTGAGTAGGGAAATAGACAGCACAGGCATCGATGCAAACCTGAAAGACGGCGTATTGACACTGCGCTTGCCCAAGGCCGAACAGGCCAAGCCGAGGCGGATAGCGATCCGCAGTGCATAAAACGTCTGCGAAATGCTGGCTTACAGGAGTAATGCAAAAGGGCAGCCCTTGCATGCAGGGGCGCCCTTGTATACTCAGTCACGATACTAAATCCGACCGCTCAGCAGCATTACAACCAGGACAAGGACAATCAAGCCTGTCACACCGCTAGGGCCATAGCCCCAGTTGCGGCTATGCGGCCATGTAGGAAATGCCCCTACCAGCGCCAAAATCAGCACAATCAACAAAATCAGTCCGAGGCTCATTATTTTCTCCTTGCAAGTATCGACCGGCATCGCTACCGCCTCACTATTAAGGCCTGTGCAATAAGGTTTTTCCTTATTGCGCAATGTCGCGACTTATCGCTCAAGATAGAGGCAATAAAACCTGTGGTCGGTGGGGCAGCACACTTATCGCGCCATCCCTGCTTAAAAAAAATGCAGCAGCGGAGCAATTTCACCGGAATGCGAAAAATAAGCCCCTAATTTGTAACATTCTGATTCAGCCGGCTAACAATCTTTTGCAAAAACCGTGCGATCTCTCCTTTGTAGAGTTTCCACAAACCAATACAATTCACGCACGCCCCTCCACCTGATAAACCATGCTCACCGAAGCCCGCTTCAATACCCGCCAATTTGACTTGAGCCCTTTCAGGGCGCACGGCTATCTGGACGCGCGCTTCGACGGCAAGATTGCCTACCACGAGGCGACGGGACCGTTCAACCTGGAGTTTGTGCAAACCCTGCAGAAAACACTGCAGGCCTTGCACGCCGCCGCCCAACCCGCCGGCCGCTGGGCGGAAATCCTGATCATGTATGACAGCGCGGTCATGTCGCTGGCCGCCTATGAAGCGCTGGACCAGATGGTAGGTCGCAACTTGCAGCAAGGGCGGTCCGCTTCCGCCTTTGCGCACGTAACCGGACCGGATGTGGAGGGCCGCACGATCATGGCGATCCAGTATGAGAAGCTGTTCCGCAAATATGATCTCCCCTATCGCAGCTTTGACGATCTGCAAAGCGCCGAAGCCTGGGTGGCCCGGGTATTGCAGGAATACCCCGCATAAAACCCTGTTTTATTGTCAATAAAAATTTTCATTTAAATAACTCTACAGCTTACATTCAGCAAACCACAGGCATGCCCGCTTGAGGTATCATCCATCCCGAAAACTTCTTTAACTTGCTTTCAAGGCAAGTAGCAACTTATTCGGGAATGGATTTTGGAAAAAACTATCAAGACCGCCGTATTTACCATCGTATCCCTGAACTACGGCGCGTTTGCCAAGACGCTGATGGAAAGCCTCAGCGCCGCGCATCCGGAGTGGGACCGGCACGTACTGCTGGTGGATCAATGCGATGATCCGGCCAGCGTAGGCGGAGAGCTGTTTTCCGCCATGACGGTAGAGCAACTGCCGCTGCCCGACATGCGCGAATTCCTGTTCCGCTACGGCATCATGGAACTCAATACCGCCGCCAAGCCGTATATGTTTGCGCACCTGCGCCGCCAGGGCTACGACCGGGCGGTGTATATCGATCCCGACATCCTGGTCATGGACCGCCTGGTGGACGTGGAGCGCCTGCTGGACGAAGGCGCCGCCGCCGTCGTCACGCCGCACCTGACCGCGCCGCTGGACGACGGATGGGCGCCGAGCGAGCTCGACATCATGCGCGCCGGCGCCTATAACCTGGGCTTTCTGGCGCTGGGCAGCCTGCCGGCGTCGGACGCCTTCATCAAGTGGTGGGAAGACAAGCTGGAGCACGGCGCCGTATCCGATCCTGCGCGCGGCCTGTTCACCGACCAGAAATGGGTGGACCTGGCGCCCGGCATGTTCGGCGGCTTTGCGGTGCTGCGCGACCCCGGCTACAACGTCGCCTACTGGAACCTGCCGCACCGCCCGGTCACCCGCAGCGGCAATGTCTGGCTGGCCGACGGCCGGCCTTTGCGCTTCTTCCATTTCAGCGGTTTCGACCCGCTCAATCCGCAGCCGTTTTCCAAACACCAGAACCGCCTGACGCTGGACACCATAGGCGAAGCGCGCGCGCTGGCGCTGGAATACGCGCGGCGCGTGCTGAGCCACGGCTTTGCCGAGTTCAGGAAGCGTCCGTATGCGTTCGGCAGCTTCAGCGACGGCACGCCCATCCCGAATGCGATCCGCCTGCTGTACCGCGAAGACGCCGACGTGCGCTTCCAGGCCGGCGAAAATCCTTTCGACGGCGCCGGCTATTTTGTGCACGGCGAGGCAGGCAGCCTGCCGACCATCCTGCGCGGCCTGTGGCTGGAACACCAGCATCTGCAGCGTGCTTTTCCCGATCCGCTAGGCAGCAGCCGCCTGGCCTTTTACCACTGGTTTGCAGAAGCCGGCGGCATCGAGGTCGGCATACCCGAAGCCTTCATCCTGCCGGTGCGCCGCGCGCTGGGCGAACTGCGCATTGATGAAGCGGTAGGCATTGACAAAAACTACAAGCCGTCCGTATGGGCGCGCGGACTGGTGTTCATCCACAAGAAGGCGACCGGCGGCAAGCTGGGCCCTGCCCGCATGCGGCAGTACCAGCTGGTCACCGGACCGGTCGGATTCTTGCAACTGGGCTTTGAACAGTTCCGCGCCTCCCGCTGGGCCAAGAACGTAGGGCTAGCCCAGCCGACTACGGCCAGGCCGGATCCCCTGCAAGCCACAAGCGCACACGGCAACCGCACCGGCGCGGCGCCGCTGATCAGCGCGCGCCGCCGCACCGAACGTTTCTCCGGCCTGTACGCAGAACCCGGCCAGAACGCTTGGTGGGTCGGCCGCCAGGCGCGCTTCATCGTCGACAAGCCCG
>DATHMC010000258.1:0-11443 GCA_035487495.1 Undibacterium sp. | reverse complement strand
GGTAAAGACCAACAACGGCTCGCAGGCGTACCAGATCGGCACGCGCAACTTCAACAGTGCATTGCGCCTCAAAGATGGCGAAACCCAGATCCTGGCCGGACTGATCAAGGATGAGGACCGTTCGGCGGCCAACCGCATTCCATTGCTGGGGGATTTGCCGGTCCTTGGCCGGCTGTTCTCCAGCCAGAACGACAATCGCCAGAAGACAGAAATCGTCTTGTCGATTACTCCGCATCTGATTCGCAATATCCAGCGCAAGGATGCGATGGCGGAGTCGTTCTGGTCCGGCACCGAGGCCAATCTGCGCAACAAACCTCTACAGCTTCGTAACTTCGACGCCAATGTAGCGCAGCCTGGCGCCATGCCGGCCGCCGCTAAAACAGGCGGTGCAGGCGCCACGCCTCAGAGCGCGCCAGGTTCCGCAGTGCCACCGGCATCTGCCGCGACAGATGTGCTGAAGCTCAATTGGAATGGCCCGCCGCAAGCAAAGATTGGGGAAACGGTAAGCTTTACGCTGAACTTGGACAGTGCGGAAACGCTACGGGCAGCCTCTTTGCAATTGGCTTACAACCCAGCCGAGCTGGAAATCCTCTCGGTGCAAGAAGGCGATTATTTCAGCAAAACAGGAAAAGGCAGCTTCAGCCAGTCGATCGATAAGGCCAGCGGCAGGGTGTCGGTGGGAGCTGCCAGCAGTGAGGCGACCGGAACAAAAGGCGCGGGGCGCATGCTGACCGTTACCGCCAAGGCGCTCGCGGTCTCGCCTGGCGCCACGCTCAACATCAGCGGTATGACGCCGATCGGCGCGCAGCAAGCTGTCGTCCGACCGGGCCTGCCGATTGGCCATACTCTCATCATCGTACCTTGACATGAGCTACCCACGTCGCCGGATTGCAGGTTTTAGCCTGATCGAGTTGATGGCCTCGGCGGCCATTCTCGGCCTGTTGGCGACTGTCGCGGTGCCGTTTGTCGAAACCACCGTGAAACGGCAGAAAGAACACGAACTGCGGCTGGCGCTGAACAACATTCGCCAGGCAATCGACGCTTACAAGCTCGCCAGCGCCGGCGGACATATTGCGACGAAGCCGGAACAGAGCGGCTATCCACCGAGCCTGACGGAACTGGTCGGTGGAGTGACCGACCTTGCGCGGCCGGGCGGACCCAAGCTGTATTTTTTGCGCAGTATTCCGCGCGATCCATTTTTTGCCGATGGCAGCGTTGCCGCTATCGATACCTGGGGCAAACGAAGTTACGATTCGCCGCCAGACCATCCGCGCGAAGGCGACGATGTCTTCGACGTGTATTCCACTTCAGCGCAAACCGGCTTGAACGGCGTGCCCTACCAGGAGTGGTAAAGATGAGGAGCAAGGGTTTCACAATGATCGAGCTGCTGGTGACGCTGGCGATCATGGCAATGATTTTGACGCTGGCGGTACCGCGCTACTTTGGAAGCATCGATCGCGCCAAGGAAGACGTGCTGCGCGAGGATTTGTATGTGCTACGCGATGCGATCGACAAGTACTACGCGGATAAGAATCACTATCCGAATGCACTGGATGAATTGGTCACCGAAAAATACTTGCGCAGTATTCCGGTAGATCCATTCACGCAAAGTTCGCATAGCTGGGTGGTCACGGCGGCGACCGACCCCAGTCTGGGCGTCGTGACCGATGTGCACTCCGGTGCACCGAATACCGCGCGTGACGGTACCTGGCTGAAGGATTGGTGACGCATGCGCAAGGAGGGCGGTTTTAGTTATTTGATTGCGATGTTTCTGGTGGCTGTTTTGGCGATCATTTCGGTGCGCGCGCTGGAAAACAGTCTGACCGCGGAACGCCGGGACAAGGAGGCACAACTGCTGATGGTGGGTAAAGCGTATCGGGACGCGATCCGCGACTACTACGAAGGCACGCCCGGCACGGCAAAAGCGTACCCGGCCGAGCTGGAATTACTGTTGCTGGATACAAGGCCGACCCGCCTGGTCCGGCGGTTGCGCAAGCTATACCGGGATCCAGTGACCGGCAGCGCCGAGTGGGGCATCGTCCGCTCTGAGAGCGGCGGCGTGATGGGGGTGTTTTCTCTATCGACGCAAAAGCCATACAAGAGCGACGGCTTTCCGATAGAACTGATGAGTTTCACTAACGCCAAACGCTATCAGGATTGGCGTTTTGTATATCAACCGAATTGATGTAGCGAATGGGAGTGGGAAAATAATGATGAAAGCACTGAAACGGAAATCGAATGGTTTTACCCTGCTGGAACTGCTGGTCGTGATTGTGATTATCGGCTTGCTCGCGGCTTTTGTGGCCCCCAAATATTTCGGTCAGATCGGCAAGTCAAAAACCCAGATCGCCCGCGCCCAGATCGACGCGTTCGACAAGGCCATCGATCAATACCGCATCGACACCGGGCATTTCCCGTCGACACAGCAAGGACTGGTGGCCTTGTTTGTGCAGCCGGCCAACGAACCGATGTGGCATGGCGCTTACCTGAAGAAGGCAGCTCCGGTCGATCCCTGGGGCAACGCCTACGTCTATAACTCCCCCGGCGCGGATGGTCGCGATTACGACATCATCTCGTATGGGGGCGACGGCAAGCAAGGCGGCACCGGCGATGACGCCGACATCACCAACTGGAACTGAGCGGCAGGCTGGGCATGCAATTTCGCGCCAAGGTGCTGAGCAGCACGATGAAGGTCGATCTCATCGAGGTCGAGGCCGCCAGTGAAGAAGAGGCGCGGCGCTTTGTGGAGTCGTCCGGCGCCCGCATCCTTCACTTGCGGGCCGGGCGTACCGGATGGTCGCGCAAGCCACGTCAGAAAGCCTTCAACCTGACCGTGTTCAATCAGCAATTGCACTCTTTGCTGGAAGCGGGTCAGACCGTTGTGGACGCTGTCGAAGTGCTCGGCAAGAACGACAGGCGCGGCCGGCACCGGGCGATCTACGACACCTTGCTGCAAGGCTTGCAGCAAGGCAATCAATTATCAGATGCGATGAGCGTACTGCCGTCTGTTTTTCCGCCACTGTACGTGGCGATGGTCAGGGCGAGCGAAACCACGGGTACCGTGCGGGCGGCGATCAATCGTTACATGCAGTACCAGAAGCAGGTCGACGAAATTCGTAACAAATTGACCGCAGCAGCCACCTATCCTGCGATCCTGTTGGGTGTCGGCGGTACCGTGATTGCGTTTCTGATGCTGTATGTATTGCCGCGCTTTAGCGCAGTCTACGATGACGTGGCGTCGGCCAAAAGCGGTCCGGCCGGTTTTGTACAGTTGTGGGGCGGCTTTGTGCGCCACAATACGGAGTTGGCCTGGTCAATGGTGCTGATCGCCGGCGCCATGGTGGTCGTGCTGGTCTTGCATCCTGCGGTGCGCGCGGCGGCTTACCGCAAACTACTGAGCACGCCCTGGCTAGGCGAAAAGATGTGGGTGTTGCAACTGGCGCGTCTGTATCGCACCTTGAGCATGCTGCTGCGCAGCGGTGTCAGCGTGTTATCAGCCATGCGCATGACGCAGGCATCGTTGCCGGCGGCGATGCAGGCCGATCTGACGGCGGCCATCCAGGCGGTCAGCGAGGGCAAGCCGATGTCGGTGGTCATGACAGAGTACAACCTGAGCACCGAAATCGCGCAGCGGCTTTTAGTAGCCGGTGAGTCGTCCGGTAATCTCGATGAAATGATGGAGCGCATCGCTGATTTTTATGATCAGGAGACCGCGATATGGATCGATACCGCCGGGCGTCTCATCGAACCCGCACTGATGATTATTATCGGTTTGGTGGTCGGCGGCATAGTGCTGATGCTTTACAGCCCTATCTTTGATTTGGCGAATATAGTGTGATGCGAATTTTTTTCGGGAATAGTGTATGTTGACTGTGCAAGCGCTGGTGGAAGCAAGGCAGGCTGCGGTACCGGCGATGCACTGGCTGGCACGTCTGAGCGAGGCGCTCGACGCACCGGCCCAAGGGGTGCTGGAACGCACGGCCGAGCTGCTGGGCTACCCCTGGCTGGACACCAGCGAAGGGTGGAACATTGCGCCGGCGTTCGATCAGGTCGCGTACAAGGACATGACGGAACGTTTGCTGGTAGTCGGCACCGATGGGCAGGGGAGACTTGTCGCCGTCATAGGCTTGCCGCTTGAGCCGCACCTTGGCGCGTGGCTGGCAAAACTGCCGATCAGCGAGATTTACCTGGCCGATCCGCTCGCGGTTCACACCAAGCTGGAGTCGCACGAGTCCGGATTCAGCGCAGTGGCAGAAGCGGTGGGCTTCGACCAGGCCGGCGAGCTCGCGCGCGACGCCAGCGCCGACATGACACTGACGTCGATCCAGGGCGAGGCCAGCCCCGCGGTACGCCTGATCAACTCTACGGTGTTCGACGCACTACGCTACGAAGCCAGCGATATCCACCTGGAATCATTGCCGCAGGGACTCGTGATTAAGTTTCGGATCGACGGCGTCTTGAATCATATCGCGACCGTCAACAATCCCGCACTGGCGGAACAGGCGATCGCCCGCATCAAGGTCTTGGCCGAACTCGATATCGGCGAGAAGCGGATCCCGCAGGACGGCCGCTTTCGGGTGGCCGCCAAGGGGCGCGATATCGACATTCGCGTATCAATTATGCCGAGCATCCATGGCGAAGACGCCGTATTGCGGGTGCTCGACAAAAAAGCGCTGATCGACAGCGTGCAGCGGCTCACGCTCGATTCGCTGGGTTTTGATACGCAGACCATCCATCTCTTGCGGCGACTGGCGGCGGAGCCGTACGGCATGATGCTGGTGACCGGCCCGACAGGCAGCGGCAAGACCACCACGCTGTACGCCGCACTGACCGAAATCAACCGCGGCGAAGACAAGTTCATTACGATCGAAGACCCCGTCGAATACCAGCTACCCGGTGTGTTGCAGATTCCGGTCAACGAAAAAAAGGGACTGACCTTTGCGGTCGGACTACGTTCGATCTTGCGCCACGATCCTGACAAAATCCTGGTTGGCGAGATCCGCGATCCGGAAACGGCGCAGATTGCGGTGCAATCGGCACTGACGGGGCACATGGTATTCACCTCGGTGCATGCGAACAATACCTTTGACGTGATCGGCCGCTTCATGCACATGGGCGTCGATCCGTACAATTTCGTATCTTCGCTCACCGGTGTCGTCGCCCAGCGCCTGCTACGGCAAAATTGCCAGCATTGTAATGCGCCCGTGGACATATCCGCCGAGATATTGGCGGAATCAGGGATCACTGATCCGGAAACCTACCGCTTTCACGCCGGCAAGGGCTGCCCTCAATGCCGCAATACCGGGTATAAGGGGCGCCGCGCGGTTGCCGAGGTATTGCGGCTCACCGACGAGATTCGCGAAATGATTATTGCGCGCGCCTCCATCCGCGCCTTGAAGGAGCAGGCCAGGCTGGAGGGAACCCGCTTCTTGCGCGACGTCGCCTTGGATTTGGTGCGGGCAGGGCATACCACGCTACAGGAGGTAAACCGTGTCACTTTTGTGGCCTGAAACAATATCCATCGGCTTGTTTCCCGACCATTGCTGGATCAAACGCGGCCGGCTGGAAGCCGCCCATAGGATCGACGCAGGAGCGCTGGGAGCCCCCGCCGACTTGCTAGGCGCGCTGGAGCAGATGCTGGGCGCCCCCGGGAAGCCGCTGCGCAAAGGAACGCGCCTTCGGCTATTGGTCTCCGATAGTGTCGTATCCATCGCTACGCTACCGTGGCAGGAACAGCTGATGGCGCCCGATGAGCTGCATGCCTACGCCCAGGCCTGTTTCGAAAAGCAGGGCCTGGCGATGGATGCAGGCTGGACCCTGCATGCAGGGTTTCGGCAGTATGGCGCGTTGGGCATGGCCCATGCGATTCGGCACGAGTGGCTGGAGGCGGTGATAGCGCTAGCAAAGACGCAGGGGGCGCAGGTGCGTTCAGTCATACCGGTTTCCGCTTGCGCCTACTGGCGCCAGGGCCGTTCTTCAAAATTGCAGCAAACTTTGGTGCTATTGCATGAAGCGCGGCGTGTCAGCGCGTTGATTTATGACCACGGCGTGCTGCAAGGCTTCGATGTCGAACCCATTCTCTCTTCCGAGGTCTCGGCGGGCGAACGCCTGCTCAGGAGGATCAGCGCGACGCACTCCACAATCGGAAGCGTTTGTGCCTGGTCCGCTCACGCGCCAGAACTTGCTCCTAAGTTTGATTTCATTAAAGACCGCTTACCAGGGGCCAAATTGAACTTTTACGACCGAAACATCTGGAGCTGACGAATGAGTAAAGCATCGCGCTACTTGAAGCCGCGACCGCGGTTCGTCACACCCTTGCTATGTTTGAGCATGCTGCTCGGGGTGGGCGGTGCCTGGTTATCCGCGCAAGCGTATCGGGAGTATCTGGTCGTTTCGCGGCTGACCCAACGTGTCGACGTGCTGCGTAAAGCGCAAGCCGCGCGGCCGGTACCGAAATTGAGTCTGACCGAAGTGGAGCAACAAAAACGCTGGGTCGCACTGAAGTTGGAACGCGAATTCGCCTGGCCACCATTGTTTGCCGCGGTCGAACACGCTGGCAATACCGATATCGAGTTGTTGGAATTGCAACCAGACAAAGACAGCCGGCGCGTACTTTTGAGAGGCGAAGCCAGGAATGCGCAGGCTTTGATCGCCTTCGTCGACGCATTGGCCATTGAGCCAGCGTTCAAGAATGTGCATCTGACGCACCAGCAGAATAGGGTGCGAGGCCGCTTGGAGACGGTGATTTTTGAAATCAAGGCCAGCATGGCCGGGTAATAGAAGAGCCGGGCGGACCTGCGACTCTAGTTGTCTTTTTTACCTCTGGATGGTTGCCTGAAATGCCATTGTATCTTAATGTAAAAAAATTACTTGACGAATAGTTATTTATGTTGCATTCTGCTAATTGTGTAGAGAGAAACTTTTTTTGAGCGTCTCTCAACATAGAAAACTGATCGTGCCGATGCTTCCACGTTGTGTTCATTTCATTGTTTTTAGTTACACCCCGGCTTATTCGGGCGTTTTTAAAAATGTATTGCCGTGCTACGTCCCAGAAAAGTTTAAGCAAAAAACTGCGTAGCTCCGGATCTTTCCGCAACAAAAAAATCATCAGAATTTGCATATGCGACATGACGGTTGCATGGCGGGTCTCGTCTTGCGCCCGTGTTTTTGAACCAGAAAGTTCGAACAATCGTAGATTGGCAATTTTTCTCAAGCCGCCGACCTACAGTGCCTCAAAAGAATAAATACTTTAAATTCATTGAATATTAGGGATGGTAATGCGAGAACACTTCAAGAAGTTACATACATTCATTGCCTCTGTCCCTAAATTCTTCACCGCTGTACCGCCGCAAAGACTCACCTCAATGCGGAAATCGTTAGCCGGCCTGCGCGGTTTCATGCCGCTGACGCTGCTGCTCATGGCGATACCGCTGAGCGCCCACGCGGCCAAGTTGAATAACAATATCTATTTCGATGGCGTAGCAACCCAGACGATGGGGGCTGCACCTATGCTGACCGCCTACGCTGATTCCGGGTTGCCCGTCAAATTTACATCAAACAGCCCTGCGGTATGTACGCTATCCGCTTCTCCGGGGGACGGTGGTGGCAATTCCCATGCGACCGTGACGCTGGTGAGCACCGGTACTTGCTCCGTTACTGCCAATTCAGGCACAAATACCGAATTCCTTGCTGCATACCCGGTCACGAATACATTTACCGTCATTCCCTCGGCGCCGACTGCGTCCCCCCAAACCATCACGTTTCCAGCACTGAGCGACAAGGCTTTTGGCGACGGGCCGACCACTTTGTCTGCCACGGCCAGTTCTGGGCTAGCAATTAGCTACAGTATTAGCTCCGCATCTGCTTCTGTTTGCTATCTATCGGGATCTACTGTCTATGCGAACAACGTCGGAACTTGTACGGTCATGGCCAATCAGGCTGGTAACAGCAGTTTTCAAGCTGCTCCGCAAGTGACGAACTCGTTCAATATTTCCAAAGCCAACCAAACCATCACGTTTAGCCCAATAGCGGATCAGGTCATCGGTTCGCCGCCGCCGACGCTGCTCGTCGGTGCCGGTTCCGCTTTACCGGTGACCCTCACCTCCAGCACACCGTCATACTGCTCGGTATCGGGCACCAGCGTCAATTTGCTCGCCCCCGGTACCTGCACGATCGTCGCTACGCAGAACGGCAGCAGCGTTTATAATGCGGCACCACCGGTGCAGCAGTCGTTCACGATAAACCTGATGAGCCAGTCCATTTCGTTTTCTGGTTTGGCCGGAAAAACGATGGGTTCCGGTCCGTTCAGCGTGTCGGCGACCGCCAGTTCCGGTCTTGCGGTGACTTTTAGCTCGTTGACGGCGCCAGTTTGCAGTGTCTCCGGGACGACCGTCAGCCTGCTCGCCGCAGGCACCTGTACAATAGCGGCCAACCAATACGGCAATGGTACTTACGGCGCAGCCTCGCAGGTCACGCAGTCGTTCGCCGTCACTACCATATCACAATCCATCAGCTTCTCCGCACTGGCAGGGAAGGTGCTTGGTTCCGGTTCGTTCACAGTGTCGGCGACGGCCAGTTCCGGCCTTGCGGTGACTTTTAGCTCGTTGACGGCGCCAGTTTGCAGTGTCTCCGGGACGACAGTCAGCCTGCTCGCCGCAGGCACCTGTACGATAGCGGCTAACCAGTCCGGCAATGGCACTTACAGTGCAGCTCCGCAGTTCACGCAGTCGTTTCCCGTCACTGCCATTGCGCCGACCATTAGCGTGCAACGCAGCCCCAATCCGCTGATCGCGGGACAAAGCTACACCCTGACGATCGCTACCAGCAATGCAACTTCACTGAGCTATACCTGTACCGCGACTGGCACAGGTTTCGCCGGCACAGCCAGCGCGGCATTAAACGGCACGACCACGGGCACTGCCGATCCCAATTGGGTAGGTTACCCGTCGACGTGCACCTGGACGGCTGTCGGTGCTGGCGGCACGACCACTTATGCCGAGACGCTGACCACGATCACGGTAGGAAATAACGCCCAATTCGGTATGCAGGACGCGCCCGCTAACATGCGCGCGGGCCAACCGTACAACGTCGTTGTCACGATGGTCAATACCGGCTCCAGCACCTGGAATGCCGGCGGCACCTACAAGCTTGGCGCGCAAAATCCACAAGACACGCGCACTTGGGGTACCAATGCAAGGGTGGTGCTGCCTGGTCCGGTCGCGCCTGGCGGAACGGCGACGTTCAACTTCACCGTTACCGCTCCCGCCACGCCCGGCAATTACAACTTCCAATGGCAAATGCTGCAAGAAAACTCGGGCTGGTTTGGCGGTATGAGCACCAACAAGGTCATCGCCGTGGCCACCGGCGCCGGACCGACCGCGGTTCTGAGCGCCACCCACACCAATTTCCAGGTAACGGGCACCCAGACCGGTCCGGTCACGTTTACCGGCAGTGGTGCGGAAAGCGGCGGCCAGGTCGCCAAGCTGGAATTGTTCCAGGATAGCGGCCAGGGATACGGTAGCAGCCCAGTCCAAACCGTGAACGGTCCAGCTGCCAGCCTCAATTTCAATGCCGTGCTAAACCTTGGCGCCGGTCAGTACCTCTTCAAGCTGCGCAGTACCGACAGCCTAGGCGTCGCCACCGATTCTCTGCCAGTGCTGGTCAATATCACCAATAGCAGCGTGCTCGGTCAGGTGAGCGGGGTGCGCACGACCAATGGCGCCACTCCGGTTCCGCAATTGTTCGGTTGGGTGTGCCTACCGGGCAATAGCGCAGCCATGAATTACAGCGTTTACGCCAATGGACCGGCCAACCAGGGCGGCACGTTGCTGACCTCGGGCACCGCCAACGTCAGCGGCCAGCCGGATGACGCCAGCGTCCAAGCCAGCTGCAACACCCCCGGCGCTAGCCACAACTTCACCGTCGACCTGTCCGGATATAGCCAATACAGCGGCGCCACGCTCTATGTGCAGGTCGCCGATAGCAATGGCAATAACATCGTGCTGCCTTGCGCTGACAACACTTGCACCATGCCGGGCAGCCAGCGCATCGGCTTGATCAATCCAAAACCGGCGAACACCGACCAGTATCTGGCCGATCCAGTCAGTAAACTGGCTTCGGTATTTGTCAGCGCGCAAATCACCGGTGCCACCGGCCCGTTGGACGACATGCAATTCATCGTCAACGGCGTATCGATACCGGGTACTCTCGATACGTCCACGAGTGCGGCACCCGGCACCTACTACGCCAAGACCGCCGGCTTGCCGGTCAGCACCACACCGTATGCTGCGGTTGCCATGTTCAGGCAAGGCAATATGACCCTGTATTCCAGCCAGAACTTCTTCACGGTCGTCGGCAACTCCGGCCCTACGATCACGTTGAACGATGCCGGCTCCAGTTTCAACGCTCCCGCCAATATCACCTTGAGCGCTGTCGTTGGCGGGACGGCCATCAGCGGAGCAAGCGTCCAGTTTTACGCAAATGAAAAGCAGATCGCCTGCGTCAACGGGGTCAGCAACAGCAACGGCACCTGGAGCTGTAACTGGAACAACGTTGCGGCCAATAACTATACAGTTACCGCCCGGGTTTTCAACGGCAGCGGCGTCTTGCAAGCACAGGCGGTGCCGGCCACCATCATCGTCACCGGCACCGCTGTCGGTCCGTTGACGCCCATGTCGGCAACACCTGTTCCAGCAGGCATCATCCCAGATTATTTGACCAACAGTGACGCCGGCAGCCTGCCGGGCAATCTCAGCGTGAGCAATGGCGGTGCCGCCACTTACAATATTGCGATCGCAGTGCCCCCGGGCAGCGCTGGCATGCAACCGAATCTCTCCCTGAATTACTCCAGCCAGGGCACCAACGGCTTGCTCGGCGTCGGCTGGAGCGTGGGCGGCCTGTCCAGCATCCATCGTTGCGGCAAGACCATCGCCCAGGAAGGCCTCAATGACCGCATCGCCTTCCAGCCGACGGACCGCCTGTGCCTGGACGGCCAGCGGCTGATATTGGCCAATAATCTACCGGCCACCGACGCCAATTACTGGTCCGACAACGCGGAATACCGCACAGAAATCGAAAGCTTTAGCCGTATCACAGCCAAAGTGATAGTGCGAAATGGCGTGGCCACTCGTTGGTTCAAGGTCGAAAGCAAAGATGGCCGCATCATGGAATACGGCAACACCGCCGACAGCTATGTCTCGGTCGTCCTCGGGACACCCAACAGCGGGACCACGGCCCCCCAACCTGATGCCAGCAGCAAGAACGGCCCGCTGTCTTGGGCACTGGCCTCCACTGCGGACCGCCTGGGTAACCGTATCGGCTACACCTACACGCAAGATGCGATCAGCGGCGAACATCGCCCGACTTTTATTCGCTACGGCGGCGCCGGCATGCCATCGCATGCCGCCGTGCAGTTCAGCTATGATCCACAAGGCCGGCCGGATGC
>DATHMC010000257.1:0-30403 GCA_035487495.1 Undibacterium sp. | reverse complement strand
GCATCTTCGGCCGCCTGACCGCATGGCAAAACTGGATCTTCATCCGGCCCAATGCGGTGGGCGAGCTTGGGGCGCTGAAGGTGTACGGCAGCGGCAACAAGGCCAAGTTCGATTTGAACCGCGTTTAATCACGCGGCAGAAAACCAGCTGATCAATTATTCCCCTACATGTGAAGGATGGCTCCGTGAGTACGATTAACTACAATGAAACGATACCCAATAATGTGAACTTGTCGGAAGACAAGACCTTGCAGCGCGCGCTGGAACATTGGCAGCCCAACTACCTGAACTGGTGGCGCGACATGGGGCCGGACGGTTCGACCAATCATGAAGTTTACCTGCGCACCGCAATCAACGTGACGCCGGAAGGCTGGGCGCATTTCGGCCACGTGAAGATGCCGGATTACCGCTGGGGCATTTTCCTGGCGCAGGCAGAGGAAAACCGTAAAATCAATTTCGGCGAGAGCAAGGGCAGCGACGCCTGGCAGGACGTGCCCGGCGAGCATCGCGCCAACCTGCGCCGCATCATCGTGACCCAGGGCGACACCGAGCCGGCCTCGGTCGAGCAGCAGCGCCACCTGGGCCTGACCGCGCCGTCGCAATACGATCTGCGCAACCTGTTCCAGATCAACGTTGAAGAAGGCCGCCATCTGTGGGCGATGGTGTACCTGCTGCACAAATACTTCGGCCGCGACGGCCGCGAGGAAGCGGAAGCGCTGTTGCAGCGTAATTCCGGCGACCAGGACAAGCCGCGCATCCTGGAAGCCTTCAATGAGGAAACGCCGGACTGGCTGGCGTTCTACATGTTCACCTACTTCACCGACCGCGACGGCAAGTTCCAGCTGAATGCGCTGGCGGAATCCGGCTTCGACCCTTTGTCGCGCACCTGCCGCTTCATGCTGACGGAAGAGGCGCACCATATGTTCGTCGGCGAATCCGGCATCTCGCGTGTGATCCAGCGCACCTGCGAAGTCATGCGAAAATTCGGCATAGAAGATCCGGAACAAGTGCGCGCCAAGGGCGTGATCGATTTGCCGACCATCCAGCGCTACCTGAATTTCCATTTCAGCGTCACCATCGACCTGTTCGGCGCCGACCAGTCTTCCAATGCAGCCAATTTCTACACCTCCGGCCTCAAGGGTCGCTACGAAGAAACCAAGCGCGACGACGACCATCTGCTGAAAGGCCAATCCTACCGCATCCTGGAAGTCGCCAACGGATCGCTGGTGGAGCGCGAAGTGCCGATGCTGAACGCACTGAACGAAGTGCTGCGCGACGATTTCATCCGCGATTCCGTCGCCGGCGTAGGCCGCTGGAACCGCGTGATTGAAAAAACCGGGCTGAGCTTCCGCCTGACCACGCCGCACAAGGCATTCAACCGGCACATAGGCGGCTTCGCCGGTATGCGCATCTCGCCGGAAGGCCAGCTCATTTCCGAAGCCGAATGGCTGAGCAAGGTGCGCAGCTGGCTGCCCAGCGAAGAAGATCGCGCCTACGTTGCATCGCTGATGGGACGCGTGATCGAACCCGGAAAAATGGCCAACTGGATTGCGCCGCCGCCGGTCGGCATCAATCGGCAGCCTATCGACTTTGAATACGTGCGCTTTAACTAAGTCATTTTGCAATACGGGACGCGCCGGCGGCGTGTCCCTTCATTCTTCTTTCTGCATTGAACGTCAGGTATATCATGAACGCTCCCGAAGCCGTCATCCTGATCAGGCAACACCTGATTGACCCCGAGGTTTGCATACGCTGCAATACCTGCGAAGAAACCTGCCCGGTCGATGCGATCACGCACGACAGCCGCAACTACGTTGTCGATGCCGACAAGTGCAATAGCTGCGGCGCCTGCATCTCTCCCTGTCCGACCGGCTCGATCGACCACTGGCGCACGATGCCGAAAAGCGGCGCCTATACCTTGCAGGAACAGCTGAGCTGGGACGAATTGCCGCCCCAGCAAGAGATCGAGGCAGAAAGCCTCGTGGCGATGGAGCAGGCCAGCGCCGACACGCCGCAAGTCAACGCCGCGGTATCGCCGTCTTCCACGACGGCGCCGTGGTCGGCGGCGCATCCGTACCTCAATCTGTATTCTCTGAAAACGCCGGTCACGGCGACCGTGGCGGGCAATTTCAGGTTGACCGCAGACGATGCGGAAAGCGATGTCCACCACATCGTATTGGACTTCGGCAACCAGTTTTTCCCCATCCTGGAGGGACAGTCCATAGGTGTGATTCCGCCGGGCAGCGACGCCGCCGGCAAGGCGCACTACATCCGCATGTACTCGGTCGCCAGTCCGCGCGACGGCGAGCGGGAGGGCTATAACAACCTGTCGCTGACGGTAAAGCGGGTGGTGGAAGACCATGAAGGAAAACCGGCGCGCGGAGTGGCATCGAACTATCTGTGCGACCTGCAAAAGGGCGATACCGTGAATATCACCGGCCCCTTCGGCGCCAATTACCTGATGCCGAACCACCCGGATTCCAATCTGCTGATGATATGCACCGGCACCGGTTCCGCGCCGATGCGCGCAATGACCGAGCGCCGCCGCCGCTTGCTGAAGACGCAAGCGCAAAGCGGCAAGCTGATGCTGTTCTTCGGCGCTCGCAAGCCGGAGGAATTGCCTTACTTCGGCCCCTTGCGCAAGCTGCCCGGTGAATTCATCGACATGCACTTGGCGTTTTCGCGGGTGGCGGAGCAGCCGCGGGCTTATGTACAGGACAAGATGCGGCATGCCGGCAAGGCCGTTGCCGAACTGCTGGCGGCAGATACCTATATCTACATCTGCGGCCTGAAGGGGATGGAGACCGGAGTGATGGAGGCGCTGCATGACATCTGCCAGCATGCAGGCCAGGACTGGTCCAGCCTGCATGCAAAAATGGTCAGGGAAGGCCGTTTCCATGTCGAGACTTATTGAAAAAAATCTATGACCCTAACTTATCGCAGCCTGGATTTGACTACCGACGAGCGCGGCGTGTCGCATGTGACGCTGGCCCGCCCGCAAAGCCTGAACGCCTTTGATGAAACCATGATAGCGGAACTGACCGAGGTATTTTCCCGTCTCGGCAGCAATGCTGCCACACGCGTGGTCGTGTTGGCGGCGCAAGGCCGCGCCTTCAGCGCCGGCGCCGACATCGGCTGGATGGAGCGCGCCAGCAATAATGCCGAAGCAGAAAACCGCGCCGATGCGCAGCGTTTCGCGCGCATGATGCAAGCGATCTACGAATGCCCGAAACCGGTGATCGCGCGGGTGCAAGGATCGGCGTATGGCGGCGGCGTCGGCCTGTGCTGCGCCTGCGATATCGTTGTGGCGGTAGCCGAGGCGCGCTTTGCGGTCAGCGAAGCAAAGTTCGGCATCCTGCCGGCGGTGATCGGACCCTATCTGAACAACGCGGTTGGCAAACGCCACGCCACCCGCCTGGCGCTGACCGCCGAGCAGATCGATGCCGCGCTGGCGGAACAAATCGGCCTGGTGCATAAAGTCTGCGCAGCGGAGCGGCTGGACGCCGTGGTGGAGCGCTTTGTTGCGCAACTGCTGGCCAATGGTCCGCAAGCGCAGCGCGAAATCAAGCAACTGTTCCAGCAATTGGCGGTAGGGCCGATAGATGAAACCGTGCGCCAGCTGACCGCGACGACGATAGCCAGAGTGCGCGCGACCGCTGAAGCGAAGGAGGGCTTTGCCGCCTTCCTGGCGAAGCGTCCGGCGGCGTGGAGCGCGTCATGAGTGAGCGTGCGGTGGATAAGGCATGGCGCTTGACCGGCGGAGCACCGGAGTCTGAGTTGATCGGCGTGGTCGGCGCCGGCACGATGGGGGCCGGAATTGCCCAAGTTGCTGCGGCGGCGGGCCATCCGGTGTGCCTGATGGATGCGCGCCCCGGCGCTGCACTGGCCGCGCGCGAGCAGATCGGCGCCGCGCTGGCAAATCTCGTGGCAAAAGGGCGGATGGACGATGCCGAGCGCGAGCAAATCCTGGCCCGCATCAGGCCAGTGGAATCGCTGACCGAGTTGCGTGCCGCGGTATTGGTGGTGGAGGTCATCGTCGAACAGCTGGAAGCCAAGCAAGCTTTGCTGCGCGAGCTGGAAGGCCACGTCAGCGATCGCACCATCCTGGCGTCGAATACCTCTTCCATTTCCATTACTGCGCTGGCCAACGGCATGCAGCATCCAGAGCGCCTGGTGGGCATGCATTTCTTCAATCCGGTGCCGTTGATGAAGCTGGTGGAGGTCGTTTCCGGCGCCGATTCCGATGCGGGCGCCGCGGCGGCGGTATTTGACGCGGCGCGCCGCTGGGGAAAAATACCTGTGCATGCAGAGTCCACGCCCGGCTTCATCGTCAACCGCATCGCCCGGCCATTTTATGCGGAGGCACTGGCGCTGTTGCAGGAGCAGGCCGCGAGCCCTGCGGATCTGGACCGGCTGCTGCGCGCCGCCGGCTTCAAGATGGGGCCGTGCGAGCTGATGGACCTGATTGGGCACGACATCAACTACGCGGTCACACTGTCCGTGTTCAATGCCAATTACGGCGACCAGCGCTACATGCCTTCGCTGGTGCAAAAAGCGCTGGTTGACGGCGGGCGGCTGGGACGCAAGGCCGGCAAAGGCTTCTACACCGGCGTACCGGCGCCGGCGGGTGCGGCAGAGACCATGCTGCAAAGCGCAAGCGTGGAGCTGGCCGGCAGCGGTGCGGCTGCCAGCCGCTTGGCAAAATGGCTGGACGGCGCCGGCATCGCATTCACGCGCCGCACCGATCTCGCCTGGAGCGGATTGAAATTCGCTGCGGTGGAATTGCATCTGACCGACGGCCGCAGCGCTACCCGCATGGCAGCAGAACGTTCCGTGCCGGGACTGGCGGTGATGGATCTGCCGCTGGCTCCCGGTCAGCGGAATGCGCTTGCCATCGCCTTTTCTGCCAGCATGAGTGCATCGCAGAAAGAGACGGTACTGGCGGAAATCCGCGCCTGCGGCTTGCAGGCCATGGAAATGGCCGACGTGCCGGGACTGGCGGTGGCGCGCACCATCGCAATGCTGGTCAACGAGGCCGCCGACGCCGTGCACCAGGGCGTTTGCGACCAGCAGGGCGCCGACCTGGCGATGAAACTGGGAACCAACTATCCGGCCGGGCCGTTCGAATGGCTGCAGGAGATAGGCAGCGATTACA
The DNA here is from genome assembly GCA_035487495.1 of Undibacterium sp. GTDB lineage: Bacteria > Pseudomonadota > Gammaproteobacteria > Burkholderiales > Burkholderiaceae_D > Undibacterium. The sequence continues at coordinate 25,249 of DATHMC010000257.1, read as the reverse complement.
TCGTGCCGCTGCTGGATAATTTATTTACCGCTTATCGCGGCGAACGCTACCGCGTCAGCCCCTTGTTGCAGCAGCACTACTGGCTATCCAGGAGCCCTAAATGAGCACTTCGCTAGCTTTGCGAACCACCAACTTCCGCGTCGATATCGAAGACGACGGCATCGCCCACCTGGTGTTTCAACCCGCCGGCGGCATGCCGGTGACGGACGCGCAAGGCCATGCCGAACTGGCCGCCGTCTGGAGCAGGCTCAGTGCCCACCCGGCAGTGCGGGTGATCCTGGTGCGCAGCGAGGGCAAGGCTTTCTGCGCCGGCGGCGAACTGGCGATGGTGGACGACATGCTGGTGTCGGAGCAGGCCCGCCAGCGCGTGATGCGGGAAGCACGCGAACTGGTGCGCGGCATGATAGATTGCGACAAGCCTATCGTCTCCGCCATCAACGGCGCTGCAGTGGGGGCGGGCCTGGCGGTGGCCCTGCTGGCGGATATTTCGATCGCAGCGCGCACCGCCAAACTGATCGACGGCCACACCAAGCTGGGCGTGGCGGCGGGAGATCACGCGGCGATCATCTGGCCCCTATTGTGCGGTATCGCAAAGGCTAAATATTACCTGCTGTTATGTGAGCCGCTGAGCGGTGAAGAGGCCGAAAGGATAGGGCTGGTCAGCCGCGTGGCGGACCCAGAGGCGTTGCAGCAAGAGGCCTTGCAGATCGCCCAAAGGCTGGCCGCCGGCAGCCGCTCGGCATTGTCCGGCACCAAACGCTCGCTGAACCACTGGATGCAGGCAGCATGGCCGGCGTTCGAGGCTTCGCTGGCGGCAGAAATGATGGACTTCAGCCAGGCCGATGCGCGCGAAGGGGTGCTTGCCATCAAGGAAAAACGGGCGCCGGCATTTGCGCAGGCCATGCCATGAAATTCGCTGAAATTACCGAAGGCAGACGGTTTACGCTAGGCCCGGCCTCGGTCACCGAGACAGAGGTGATGCAATTCGCCCGCCACTACGACGATCAATGGTTTCATACCGACCGGGCGCGCGCCGCACAGGGGCCGTCCAGCGGCCTAATTGCCAGCGGCTGGCATACCTGCGCGCTGGCGATGCAACTGGTATCGCGCGGCATACTCGCCGATTCCGAATCCTATGCGTCGCCGGGGCTGGCCTACGTCAAGTGGCCCAATCCGTTGAGGCCGGGCGACACGCTGACGCTGGAAATCCTGGTGCTGGAGTCACGCATCGCAAGCTCCCGCCCGTGGCTGGGCATAGTGCGCTGGCAATGGGTGATGCTGAACCAGAAGGGTGAGCAGGTACTGGACCTGGAGGCTACCAGCATGTTCAAGATCGGTGAAGAGCCTCCGGCGTTGCGCTGAGCTTTCCTGGGACTGTCGACTTTAAAATAAGCTAGATTCCGATTTTTCAAAAATCGACCCGGCGTCAGGAGATTGCTCAAGGATCGATAATCGCTGCGCAAGCATCCGTCGGCAATGCCGCTACGTGCCCGACAACCGGAACCATTTTGATGGCCGCCGAGGTGACGCGACATGGGGCGGCCATCACGCCGCAACCGGTCAGCAGGGGCAATGCGCAGCCAATCGCTAGCAGCGCAAGTGCACTATGGCGGCAGCCTGCTGCTGTGTTTTTATTTTCCATTCCTATTCACCTCTCCTGATTTCATTGCTTGGGTTTGCCAACGCAAGCCTTGGTTTTTCCTGACTAGAGCTAATAAAGTTGGTCGGGTTTACGCTACAACAAGTACTTGATTCTAATGAAAGAAAATTTTTCGGTAAAGTTGGTCGAAGATATTCAAACCGCCGTGCGGCATAATCCCACCAGCAAATTAATTAGGTCGGAGTTACATCTCGCTCTAGAACGAGATGTAAACGCGCGGTAGGTTCCTGATAGTCTCGATGTGACAGTCCTGGCATGGCAGAGTAGATGCGAATTCTGAATTCGAAAATTACTTTCACTTAATACTTTGCTCCTTCGTGAAATTCTCGAAGAATTGGCAATCGTCGGATGGGCAGACTCTGAAACGGTGCGTCTTGCCGGCTTCGGTTTTCCCCGCAGGGCTGAGTTTCATCAACGTGGCCATCGTGTATGTCATGGTAACACGCGGATGTTCGATTTTTCTCCCCCAAAGATTGAGTGGCATCTCATATTCTTGTTCGAATCGTATCTCATGTACCGAATACCAGTTTTCCTTCTGTGCTCTATCCAGCAGGTTACTGTTGCTGGTGCGCCAGGACAGTACCTTATGGTTGTGCCAGTCGATCTCGGCCAGCCGGCCTTAATCGATGATCTCCCGCCGCTCAACAGATAAAGTTGGTCGGCGCCGACTGACCGCTTCCGCCCAAAGCAGCCGACTGTGTCTGACGGAACTATAAAGAACCGCTCGGCGAGAACACTAATTATTCTGTCCAATTAAAGTCGAAAACAGAGAGTTACAAAGTCTAAAGAATTTAGTGATTTTTGCTAATAAAGTCGAAAACACCCAAGTGTATCAGGGATTTGCACGCATGCCGGATGTCAAGTCTTCCCGGGATTGTGACCGTACTAAGATTGGGCACTCCACTGCCACGGATCGTACTATGACATTTCTGGTTGCGTCCGAGGTGGCCCGGCCAAGCATAACTTGACCGTAATCAAGCACACGTGAGTCAAACCCGGCGTGTTGGTATTGCAGTCATTGATGTTTTGCCGAGGTTGCCTGCCGCGTGCCCGAAGCCGACACTTTGTTCTGCACTACAACTTCATCTCCCTAACAATCCTCATAGCGTCTCGCCCCGGGGCTTGACCAAACTCGCGCGCATATTCTCTGCTGAATTGGGTAGAACTTTGGTAGCCAACTTCATGGGCGGTGGCGGTAACACTGTAGCCGGAGGCTACTAGCAGCGTGCGGGCATTGAGCAGCCGGATTTGCTTTTGATATTGGACTGGGCTTAGCGCGGTGACGGATTTAAAGTGGCGGTGGAATGCCGATACGCTCATGGCTACTCTGTCTGCCAAGTCCTCGATACGCAGCGGCAATGCATAGTTGCGGCGGATGTATTGAATAGCTTGATTGACGCGTGCCAGTGTCGAATCGGGTAAGGCGATGTCGCGCAGCATCCAGCCCATCGGCCCTTGCAAGACGCGATAGAGAATTTCTCGTTCGTAGACCGGCGCCAGCGCAGGTATGTCTGACGGATGGTTCATCAAGCGCAGCATTCGTGCCCAAGCATCCAGTAGCTCCGGCGTCACAGCTGCGACGGAGAACGCATTTTTCTCATCACCCCATCTGCTGGCAGTATTAGGTAGATCACTAAGCAGATTCGCGATAATTCCGGCATCCAAAGCCAAGCTGACCGCAAGGTAGGGTAATCCCGTTTCAGACGGCCGCACTACCCCAGCCGCTGGCAAACCAACGGACATGACGAAATAAGTCGCCGGATCATAGTATAAAGTCCGTCCACCGACGGTCATGCTCTTGCTTCCACGTAGAATCAGATTAATCATGGGCTCATAGTCGGCGGCCAGCTGATGTTCCGGGATAGCTCCTTGGACCATCGCGACGCGCGGCATGCCTGTCTCAGTGCGCCGGTTCTCGGCATGGGCGGTCAGCGTACAAAGTTCAACAAGTTGTTTTTCCATATAAGGATTAAACATCACCTTGCCGACCTTTTGCAACTGAAAAGCAGAAATAGGCAGGATTGAGGCACGAAATGAGAGGCCAGATTCAACGTCGCTGACTACCATATAGGCTCACTTAACCGCTTAACGGAGTCACAAAATGAAGGTTGTTATTATCACCGGCGGCAGCCGCGGCATAGGAGCAAGCACTGCACTGGAATGCGCACGTCGTGGACTGGGCGTCATCCTCACCTACAACAGCCAGCCAGATAAAGCCAACCAGGTGGTGCGTCAGATCACTGAGGCTGGCGGCAAGGCAGCAGCCCTGAAACTAGACGTCGGCGCGCCCCTTGCTTTCTACGATTTCCGCAGTGAGGTGTCGCGCACCTTGTCCAACGTCTGGGGCGAGAATGAAGTGAGTGGCTTGGTAAACAATGCGGGCTACGGCCTATTTAATCCCATCGAAACCGTCACCGAAGCAGAGTTCGATGGCCTGATGAACGTACACCTCAAAGGTCCATTCTTCCTGACCCAGGCATTGCTGCCACTGCTGAGGAAAGGCTCCAGCATTGTCAACCTGACCAGCGCGACGACGCGCGTGGCAACAGCCGGTGTGGCGCCGTACGCCTCGTTCAAGGGCGGCTTGGAAGTGCTTACGCGATACATGGCCAAGGAATTCGCGGAACGCTATATTCGCGTGAACTCCGTTTCTCCCGGTGCAATTCGTACGGAGCTGGGTGGCGGCCTGAACGACAAATTTGAAGCCATGCTGGCGGCGCAGACCGCGCTGGGCCGCGTTGGCGAACCTGAAGAGGTTGCGCGAGTGATTGCCATGTTGTTGACCGAAGACGGTGGCTGGATTAATGCGCAAAACATCGAAGTCGCCGGCGGCTACATCATCTGACCGGAAAGGAACAAAGCCATGCCCGATCACGTAATCCTATCGGCCAGCAACATAGACCGTTCCATCACCTTCTATACCGCCGCGTTGGCACCGCTGGGCATCATCAATCGCCTTGACTACGATGGAAAGGACCGCTTGGCTGGCCATCCTGACCTGATGGGATTTGGTGCGAAGGGCCGTATGTTTCTCTGGCTGAGGCAAGGCTCGGTTGCGCCCGACGCCGTGCATATCGGATTCGCTGCTGATTCCGAAGAGACGGTGAAATTCGCCTATGCCGTAGCATTGGAAGCAGGCGCTACCTCAATCCATCCGCCTGGGCCGCAACTTCACTATGACTCTCGCTACTATGCGGCGCAGATGAGGGATTTGGACGCCGATAGCCTCGAATTTGTCTACAAAAACTGGCAGCACGGGAGTTAATATGACAACTCAGAAAACAAACAATCTGCGCATGGCCGCCGATGCGTTCATCGCGGCAACCAATTCCTATGATGTAGAGCGGGTGTTAGCACTGTTTACGCCAGATGCGGTGATCGATGACCCGTCGACCGGACATTGTTTCGATTGCCATGCAGGCATCCGTAATTATATCGAGCAGTATTTCATCGGGTATCGCACCGTGACTCGCTTCCTCTCGATGGAGATCCTAGGTGATAACCGGGCGCGTGTGCGTGTCGATTTCACAGGCAATTTCGGACACGAGATCGGTTTGCTGCAGATATCCGTAAATGCTGAAGGCATTATCGTCCGAATCGATGCCAACCTCGAATAATGCCAAGCCGACATCGGTGCACAGCGCATATCCTGAGTTAGCTAGAAATTGCAAATAGTATCGTGCAGGTGCGCCGCAGCGCCTTGGAGCTGGTCCACCGCATTACTGGTGTCCGTGGTGACTACGCTGGTCGTGGTATGCGTTCTCGTCATGCGTGAATTCGTTTCTCCCACGTTGCGTGCGGTGTTGCCAGAGCAATAAGGGGGGGCTCTGAAGCAAAAATGCGCCCGAAGGCGCGAGTGCTTTGATGCAGAACTTAAGTGTCTTACATCGCTAGGTTGACGAGCAGCGTGTCAGTGAACTGCTCGAAGGCTACGATCTTTCCGTCCTGCAACTTCCAGACGTGGGCCACCCGGACCTGCATGGCTTTGCCCGTGGCGCGGAAAGTGCCGTGGTAGTCCCCTATACCGATGATTTGGTCGCCACCACCGTCGATGAGGTTTTGCAGCTCAAAACGGTAGCCAATCCGGTCCCGGCCCAGAACGGCAAAGACGTTGTCGGCCACGGCCTGCGGCCCGACCCAGGTGCCCGCGCAGGGAAAGCCTGCCATCTCGGTCCAGCGCACATGCGGCGACACATGGACCATCATCTCGGCGACGTTCCCCTGTGCTGATGCCGCGTAGTGGGCGCGGACGATGTCGATGTTGACGGTCATCGCATCAGCCCCAGTTCATTTCGCCCTTGGCGACTTTGGCACCGATTTGTAGCGCAATGCCCATGCCCAGATTTGGATAACGCTTGGTCATGGCGGCGATGAGGTCGGCGCTATTGGCGGCCTTGGCTAGCTCTTCTTCGAAGGCCACCAGATAGTCACGTGTAAAAGTCAGTGCCGAGACATCGATGGCTGCACCAGCGGCCAGATGGCCTGGGATAACTGTAGTGGGCTTGCGCGCTGCCATGGCTTCGAGGTTTTTTACCCACACGCCACGGGCTTCCGCGGTTGCTGTGTCTGCAGTCCACACATGCGTACCGGAGAAGACCAGGACACCTCCGAATATAGCGCTGAGCGAAGGCACCCAGAGATAGCGACGATTTGCGAGTCCATTGGCGTCAACGATCTCAATATCATGGCCTTCCAGGTGCAACTTGCTGCCATCAAAGGCTTCCGGCATGACGACGTCCGCCAGGGTCTGAGGGCCGTTTTCCTTCAACTGAGGGCCCCAGGTCGACAGCTTCTTGGCGACACTACCCTTGATCGCTTCAATAGTCGCCGGTGCCGCAATGACGCGGGCTGCCGGGAACGCTGCCTTGATCGGCGTCAGGCCGAAGTAGTAATCCGGGTCGCTTTGGCTGACGTAGATCGTGGTCAGCGTCTTGCCTGTGGCCTTGATCGCCTCTGCCACAGCTTTGCCATCGGGAAAAGTGAAGCCCGCGTCGATCAGAATCGCTTCCTTGGCGCCGCTGACCAATACCGGCGCGCGGAAGAAACCATTTTCACCGGCCGGAAAATGTTTCCAGTTCAGTGCAGATTTGGCGGCCCAGGCGCTCTCGGTGCTCATCATGGTCGTGGTAACGCCGGTGGCGGCTATGGTTTTCAAAACATCGCGTCGTGTGGTCATGGTCTTTCTCGCTTTCAATAAAATAAAGTGGAACTGCTGATTTATAAAACGACTACAGGTTGATCAGGCCGCTTGCAGTTGATCAATCAATGCCTCGGGGTTGGAATAGATGGCATTGGAATGCAGCATCCAGCGTTTTTCCCCGGAGTCAGCGATGAAAGTCGGTACACCGCGAGCGTCGAACTCAGACATTAGTGCCTTTGCGCGATCTGTGCGGGCTCGATTGGCGTGGAGAAGAGTTGCATGTGGGGTTGCAACCATTACGCCTGCTTCATTCAGGCCGATCGATGTAAGGACGGATGCTAGCGTCGCCAAGTCGGCGATATCCAAGCCATCAACGAAGCGCGCGCGTTGGATTGCTTTGAGGGCATCTAATTCTCGCGCTGGGGTTGTGAGCGACACCGCTGTCAAGGCAACCGTTGCAGGGCCGCTATCGAATAGGCGGTGGTGATTTCCCAGTACAGAATCGCGATAGCGTTCGGTGAAACTTTGTCCGGTCATGCGAGCGATGCGCTGGTCATTGCCCCAGGCAAAAGCCGCAAAGTCAGCATTCATCGATCTTGCTCTTTCGCCGGAAAAAAGGCCGGTCGGTAGTAATTTGACGGTAATGCCAGACACTTCCTGCAGGCGAGATAGTGTCGGTGTGGCGCCGTAGCACCAGCCGCATAAGGGGTCAAACAAATAGTGAAGGGTCTTGTTCATAATGAACTCCTTGGTTGATGGAGTCCATCATAGATAAAAATAATTGAAGTTTAAATACATACGTGATAAACAATCTGTATGCAAAAACCATACAAACAAAGCGAAGCCGGCTTAGGTGAACTTGGCAACTTACGGCGCCTGGTCTATTTTGTCGCTGTTGTCGAGGCTGGCTCCTTCACCGCCGCCGGAGAGCGCCTGGGCGTTACCAAAGCAGTCGTGAGTCAGCAGGTGGCACGGCTTGAACAAGAATTCCAAACATCGTTGTTAGTACGGACAACGCGCAAAGTGCAGCCTACCGAGGCAGGACAGGCCTTCTATCAGCGCTGTACGCTGATTCTGCGCGAGGCGGAAGACGCTTTCGGTGAATTGGCCGAGGCGGTTGCCGAACCCACCGGGACGCTACGGCTTACCGCCCCATTTGATTACGGCATCAGCGTGGTGGTGCCGGCCATTGCCGCATTCACACGGCGCCATCCCCACTGCAAGGTGGAAGCGATGATGAGTGATCAGACGCTGGACCTGATGTCGGCCAACATTGAACTGGCGATCCGTGTCGGGTGGCTGGCGGACAGCAATTTGCAAGCCCGTCAGATCGGCACATTTCGCCAATTGCTAGTAGCGCCTGCGGAAATGCAATCGCAGATAAAGCATCTGCGTACTCCGGAGGACCTGGCTCGCCTTCCGTTTATCGCCAATACCGCTTTACGTGAGCCGTTGCGATGGAATTTCTCGTTCAATGAGATTGAGCGTCGCTCGATCAGTACTTCAGCGTCCATCTTTCTGGATACCACCCTGGCTGTGCGCGAAGCCGTACGAGAGGGGGCCGGCCTGTCGGTGCTGCCCGATTATGCGATAGGGGACGATCTTGAAACGGGGCGTCTGATTCAGGTTCTGCCGCAGTGGCACCTGCCCGTTGGCGGTATCCATGCGGTGTTTCCGTCGGCACGCTTTCGGCCGGTGAAGGTACGGACTTTTGTTGAGGTACTGGCGAGCGTGGAGAAGGAGCGATACGCTACAAAACATTCGATGTCATCGCCGGACGCGGACTGATTTAGGGTCTGTTACCATTTTAATTTCTTGTTTTGTTAGTGCTGGTGGAGATTTTTTACGATGGACAATAGTTTCGGATACAGCGCGTCAGTATTGGCTTTTCAGCTTATTTAAGCCATGCGTATCCGAAACTATTTGATGTTCCCATACTGTGGGAACTTAAATTAGTTTCGGGTATACAGTCAAAGATTGAGGAAGAGCATAGCAAATTCATTTCAGAATTGACTTCGTTGGCGCTACAGTCGTTTAGCAAAGGCCAAAGCGGAGTTAGTATTCCCGCCCCAGAGGCGACAGTAGCGTGAACCCTGAATATGCCGACAGTGACGAGCAGGTATGGAATCCTGATCTTTTAGATCAGGTCCCCGACGATTTTCCGTATCCTGCGCCTGCAGCTGGTGCCGTTGGCGGTTTCCAAACCAAGATACTGATGACCGAGTACCAGGGAGCCTATTACGCGAAGGGAACCACGCCGCGCGATCGCTGGGTCCGGTGGGATGGGTGCGAAGATCTAGTACAGCACCTGAAAGATAAGTGCCTCGAATCAAAGGCCGGTAAGCGCGCCCACATGTCGGAAGCGGATATCTTGGGCCAATATTTCGATCGTCTGCTCACTACCAACTGGACGTCGCCTGAAGAAGCGCGCTGGATAGTCCGGCGCATAGGCGCCCTGCTTTCGTGGCCGGTGCCTGAATCGGCGAATGAGCCATGAATGCCCCCAAACCAGCGTAATCGGGAATTGGGTTCCGTATGAAAGTGCTCGTGTTGTCCGATCTGCATCTCGACCTCTGGCAGGATGACGGTCCGCGATTCGATCTTGCGACGAGTCGACCCGATGTGGTGGTGCTGGCCGGCGACATTCATAAGGGTGCCCACGGCATCGTCTGGGCGGCCCGCATGTTCAGCGGCATCCCGGTACTCTACGTCGCCGGCAACCACGAATTTTACGATGCGAACCTGGAAACCGTATTGGCCGAGATGGCGGACGCCGCCAGGCAAACCGCCAATGTGCATTTCCTGGACGCTGATGAAGTGGTAGTGGGCGGAACCCGGTTCCTCGGTTGCACCCTGTGGACCAACTTCAGGCTGATGTCGGAGGAACCAGCCGACAGGCAGATTGCGATGGAAGCGGCGCAAGGGAGCCCTGACTACAAATACATCCGCCTCAAAAGCCAGAAATTCCGTAAATTGCGCCCCAGCGATACCGCCCGCTTCCATGCGGAGCAAAGAGCCTGGCTGCAGAGCAAGCTGGCGGAACCCTTCGCCGGCAAGACCGTGGTGGTCACCCATATGGCGCCATCCCTGAAAAGCGTGGCGCCGGAGAGCCGGCTGAATCCCGAAGCTGCCGTGTATGCGTCCCGGCTTGACGAACTGGTATCGCGAGCCGATCTCTGGATCCATGGGCATTTGCATACCAGTTCCGACTACCCGGTCGGAGGCGGTCGCGTGGTCTGTAATCCACGCGGATATCAGATACGCGGCAACGGCCCTGAGAATCCCCAGTTTGATCCCAATTGCATGGTGGAACTAGGGCCGGATCTTCTCTGAGCACCACACACCGCCATCAGCGTTTTCGCAGCACCGATGTTGTTTTTACGATGTTGTTTTTGTAACTAGCCGTCACCAAGGATGAAGAAAAAGATGAAATTGAGCTCCACGAAATGGTTGTTGATTGTTGCTGTGTCTACCGGACTGTCCGTTGCCCTGACCGGATGCGGCGGCGGTGGCGCCTCTGCGGGTGCGGTAACGGCTCCGGTAACTCCGCCCACAGCTCCCGCGGTCACCCCCGCCGATTTGCAGACCACCAATGCCGTCCCGTCCTACGACCAGGCCTCGCAGGCGTATGCGACCTATCAACTGGTGCAGGCCATGCGCGGTACCGCAGGGGTGGGTTATTTGATCGAAGACGCAGCGCTGACCAAATCGACGGCCAACCACCTGGGCTACCTGCTGGCGAACACCGACCTCAACCTGGCCGATATCGACCCTAAGACCGGCGCCCCTCTATTCCATAGCGAAGACCCGCTGCGCCCGCAGTTCACTGGCGCGACGGTGCAGGCGCGTACCTCGCTCACTGGCTACGGCGGCGCGTTTGTGACCGAAGTCGGCTCCTATGGGGCCTCGGAAGGCGCGACCCGCGCGCTACGCGACCTGATGGCGACGGTGTATCACCGCAACATCATGCTGGACCAAGGCATCCGCAATATTGGTGTCGCGGTGGGTACGAATGCCGCGAAGACCACCGTCATCGACTTTGGATACAAAACGACTGGTCAGCACGTCGCCAGCGACTATGTCGGCAACTATCCGTTCGATCAGCAGACCGGCGTTCCGCGCAGCCCCACCGCGGAATCCCCCAATCCGTATCCGGCCGCGGTGACGTCGCTGGGCTACCCGGTGTCGATTTCGGCGGCTGCCGGGACCGCATTGAGCGGCGTGGCGATCACCGTGACCGAAACCGGTCAAACGACGGCGTTGCCGGTGTCGTACATCACGAACGCCAGCGACAAGGCGGTGCCGGCGCATGTGGCCTTCGCAATACCGACAGTGGTGCTGAAGCCAAGCACGACCTATACTGTGGCGGCGGGCTTTTCTGTCAACGGCGTCGCCAAGACACGCAGCTGGTCGTTTGTGACTGCGGCCTCCTAGTCTGGAAATAGACCCTTGACACCAACGCGCTGATTGATGACGGACGAGATTAATGAAATCACACTCTCAAGGAATCCGTCATGGACCGAAATGCCATTGAGGACATCAGCGCGCGGTTTCAGGCGTTAACGGAGCTTGTACCACTGCATCCGATTCGCACGCAGAAAGACTACGACAGCGCCGTGACCATTCTCAATCAATTGCTGGACGCTGGCGGTGCCGACGAGTGCTCCTCACTGGCCGACCTTGTCAACTTGCTGGGATCGTTAATTGGTGATTACGAAGATGCGCAAAATCCCTAACTAAGTGAACTCAATGACAGGTCGGGCGAGTTTGAAATGGGAGCCGTCAAGGCAATTCGCGTGAAGCATTGAAACGCTGCAAATGAAGATGGGTGACCGGGAATTACATTTATGAAAAAACTTAGGAAGCGGCAGATTCATGCGTTGTTCCAACATCGGTGTCTTGCCTTGACTGCCGAGGACAAAGAATGGCTTGGCATGACACCAGTGGGCCGAGAATTTGGAAGCAAAGACTATGATCGATTAGTCCAACTGGATGCGCTCGTTGAAGCAGCCAAGGCAGCGTCAGATCCAAAATCGTTGGGAGTACGCGTGTTCCTTGACGACGAACGGGCCGCGCCAGAGGGATGGGTAAGAGTCTGTTGGCCAGACGAAGCAATAGACCTACTAGATTCTGGCTGCGTTCAGGAAATTAGCCTCGACCATGATCTCGGCGACGATGATCGAGGAACAGGATATGACGTCATCTTATGGATTGAAGAGGCGGTTGCCATGCGCTCGTTTTCGCCACCCAGTATTACAGCCCATTCAGCGAACTCTTCGGCTCGCGTTAAGATGATGGCGGGAATTCAGGCTATCGAGGCTCTAGTTCGAAAACTACAGTGACAGTGTCATTTGGAAAGCGTGGTTTCAGATACAAATTGCCTCCCCAGGCGAGATGAATTTGCGCAGAAAGTAAAAGAAAAGTATGACGTTTTGTTGGAATGGCTGGCATTACGCAACTTTTGCATGCCTTCAGAGTCACTCCTTGCGTTGAAGCTCACACGATGAAGGAAAGAGACTATGGACGATTGGAAGAAATTATTAAGTCCGGCGCCGTTTGTTGAATGGGCCAATCACGGACTTACCCCTCCCGAAGGCTACGATAGTTTCCTTGCTTATGCGATCGCAGGGATGGACACTAGGGCGCTGGAGTTGCATGGTCTTATTGCGGACAGCAACGATAGTCCATCCAGGGAAGATTTTTCGAAGGAAGTGGCTGCTGAATATGCCGCGCTGTGTAAAAAAGCGGGTGTTTCGTGAATTAGAAATGAGCACGGCGTTTAATTGAAGACGCTGAGGTAATCTTGGCTATTCCGGCGAAGTTGACCGTTCGCGCCAGTAATCGTTGACCGGTTCGGCAACATTTCGCTGCCAGACGAACTACTGGCCATATTCGGTTGGAAAGAAGGGAATAGCTTTGTGGTCGCAGCATCCACCTTATCCCTGAATTCTTTTAACGTGCCTGCATAGCGCTCCCGCTCCACGGCGTCAATTCGAAGGAATGGCTTGAACACGAAGTCAAGCCCGCAGTGGTTGAATTTCTGGCGCAACGTGGGCTAGTCCTGTCGCCTGAAAAAATAGAATAACGCATATCAGGGATGGGTTTGGCATCCTCGGATGGAACATTTGCAAGTACAGCGGCAAGTTGTTGATGAAGCCGTCGAAAGCAAACGTCAATATGTGCATGTTGACAAAATTCGTGAAGTCATCAACGCCACCAAGTTGGCTACACAGGCAAATCTGATTAGGCTGCTCAATCCTGTTTTACGTGGATGGGCCAATTACCATAGCCATGTAGTCGCCAAGGAAACCTTTGCTCGGGTTGATGGCAGTGTCTGGGCAATGCTATGGCGATGGGCGGCAAGAAGGTGTCCAAATAAAGGAGCCCGCTGGGTTAAGGAAAGATACTTTAAAACCAGAGGTACCCGGAACTGGGTATTTGCCGCAACAGAAAAAAAGAGGATGGCACGCAAAGAGAGCTTGCTCTGCTAAAAGAGACGGATACACCAATACAGCGGCATATCAATTTCATATTGGACGCCAATCCGCACGACCCAAATTGGGAACCGTATTTCGAGTCCCGATGGGGCAGAAGATGTTGAACTCAGCGACCGCTCGTGCGAAGCTTTACCGTGTCTGCCTAAGCTGAGGCAAGATCACATTTGCCCTACCTCCCAGCAGCCTATCACAAAGCTCACGCCTTGGGATGTTCACTACTATGTAAAAAAGCTAACGGCGGACAAAATTCTGCAAGTAATTTCTGCATGCACCATCTCAGTTGCCCTAGAAATTATTAATACACCGAAAATCAGTTGTGCAATCGATTGTCAAAAGATGCCTTCGTAGGGGCTTGAGCCGTGTGCATCGAAAGACGCGTGCACGGTTCTTTGGGGGCTGAACGCGGGGGAGCGTTTCTAGCTACTTGACTGTTTTCGGTGAATGTATCGATCCGACACCTTTGCAAGTTCTTTTTTTATGAATTGAAACGGTTTGCATGCATATATTCGGCTTGCTATTGGGCTCATGCCAGATGCATGCTCGCAGCCTTGATGGGATCCGCTAAATCAATTGCCATGGTGGCACTTGGCTGGGGACGAATATCGTATACAACATTGTGACCGGCGTGCTGGGCGGACGCATCACCATCGATTCAGCGCCGTGCAGGGTGCTTACATCATAGACGACGCAATCCATCCACAATCCCATTCCACAATCTCGAGTTTTTCGCAAATTATGTTATGATATAAGCTAGTAAATAATATATTTTTCTAAAGACTTCGAAAGTTATTGCCGAGACGGCCGGTACCCTATGAGGAAGCAAATATGCTTGCCCCCGTTTCGTGCCACTACGCCACTATAAATTGGATTGATTTTGCATGCTGGGCCGGTCATCATGACAATGCGATCAAAGACGGGGCTAGGGGCCCTAGTGTTTAACGTGCGCCCTATGCCGCTGCCTTACAAGCTGACATTGTCGGGGTCCGAAAGACGCAGTGTTCGACGAACTGGTGCGAAACTGGCCATGATGCGTTCAGAACTGGTGCCTCGGGTATATGTCATGCCATTGACGCCGGAACATCAACATCGCAAGTGCCGCGTTTTCCAGCGCCTCGAACATACTCTGTCGCGTTATGCGGATGCTCGGAACGGCCAGCCCGATGTTTACTTCCGCTAATTACCGCGCGCGCCATCAGCGTGAAATGCAGGCGTGCGCCCGCTACGCTGCACCGTTGGCGGCTGCCATCAGCAGCGCAGTTCCAGATCGTTTTGTCCAAGTCATAAGCGATATGTGCAGCGAACTGGTCAATGTGCGCGCACCAATTCGTCGTACACCGATTGGCACTAGCCCGGATCTTCAAGGTGCACGCTGGCGCTATGCTCCACCGGACAGGATTGTTTCCGGGCTCTTTGAACTATGCGCTTATTTGAAGAACCAGACGTCTCATTCTCCTGTGGTCAAGGCAGTGGTGTCGCATGTGGTGATCGCCTGCCTTCGTCCATTTAGCGACGGGAACGGAAGAACTGCGCGTGTCATTTTTAATGCACTGATTTCCGGTAGCGGCCAAACCGATTCCTTGTATATTCCGTGTCAGCGTTTTTGCGAACTCTCCCGGCACGGCTACAATATTCGCAGCCGCCTCGCGCATATACATGGAGAGTGGAACGATATCATCGTCTATTTCTGCAAGGTCATTGAAGCGTACTACAAGACAATGACGCGAGCACTTCGGCCGCGTTCAACGCGAAGTTGTTCAGTGCGCGGGCGCATCAATAATAGGACTGCAGCATGACACAGCAAAATCCTCTCTTTCGCCCAGAAGTTGCTGCAGACCGTCCTGAACGTTGGATGGGGCCTATACGCCTTGCGCAGCCAATTTCCGGCTGGGTGATTGCAGCTCTGGCTGCCCTCATCACCTGCGCGCTCGTTGCATTTTGTATTTGGGGAACAGTCACAAAGAAAGCACGCGTGACCGGTATGACACTGCCCGTTTCAGGAAGTCTGAGTATTATGGTGCCTACGGCGGGCGTCTTGGCCCGCAGCGCTGTTAAGGAAGGCGAATATGTCTCTCAAGGACAGATTTTGTTCGAGCTATCGACCGACCACGCGGGACCGGACGGCGACCTGACGGCGCTGGTGGCGGGACAACTTGAAATCCGCAAGACAGCGTCCTTGTTGGAGTCAAAATCCCGGGTTGAGCAGTTCGAAGCGCAAAACCGCTCACTTACCGAGAAATTGCTTAATATGGAAGCGGAAGCTGCACAACTGGGAAAAGAATTGGAAATCGCGCAGCGCAGGCAAAAGCTGGCACAGGGACTGCTGGCGAACTTGCAGATGCTTCAGGCGTCAGGTTTTGTCTCGCCTTCCCAACTGCAGCAGAAAGAGGATGACGTATTGGCAGCATCGGCGCGAGTAAGCAGCCTGATGCGCGAGCAAGCGCAATTGAATACCAGCCGCCAAAGTACGATCTCCGACAAGAATGCCTTGGCCACTAAGCTCAAAGCCGATCTAGCGCAGCTGGAGGGCACCAAGGCGACAATCGATCAGCAGGCGATTGAAAATCAAGGCCGCAAGGTGACTGTCGTGACGGCACCACAGTCTGGTCGCGTTACCACGATCGGCAATTACCAAGGGCAGGCGCTCTCCGTCGGACAAGTGCTGGCCACCCTCATTCCCGGTACCGAAAGGGAGACTAATACGCCTTTCCTGGAAGTGCATCTCTACGTTCCAAGCCGGACGGCCGGTTTTGTCGCGATCGGTCAAGAAGTGCAGATTCGCTATCAGGCATTTCCATATCAGATGTTTGGCCTGCAGAAGGGTGTGGTCGTAGACGTAAGCCAGACGCCATTTGCACCGAATGAGCTCCCAGCCAACCTTTCCAGCACCATCCTGAGCAATGCGCAACAAGCCGCGCCGCCCGGCACCGGTCGAGAAAGTTTGTATCGCGTCGTCGTGAAACTGTCAAAACAAACTATAGACGCGTATGGAAAACCTCAGCCCATCAAGGCCGGTATGACACTCGACGCGGATATTGTGCAGGAGCATCGCAAAATTTGGGAATGGATACTTGCGCCTGCCATCGCCATGGCGAAACGCTAGCCGAGTTTGGTTACCATGGTCGAAAATTCTTTTTGGCAAGATCGTATCGCGCGTTTCAAGGATGTCGAACGACGATATCAGTGCGTAATGTTGATCTATGGAAGCTTGGCCACTGGGCGTGCGAGCACTAGCAGCGATGTCGACATTGTCATTGTCGTCGGCATGGAGCAACCGACTCGCGCGCCCGCGTTGATGGGGGAGTTGGAACAACTTTTCGGTCGTAAGATCGATCTTGCCCACAAGTCCGGCCTATGTCCTTTGTTGCGCGAACGCATCCTTGGTGAAGCAATATCGATCGAAAGGCTTGTCGCCGGCGAACGTAGTATGCCACTGCGCAAGTCGTGGTTATATTATCTGTTCATCATCCAAGCCGAAGCGCTCAAGATCAAACATGACCGTGCCCAAGGTGGTCAAGGCGTCCATTGGATTGTGGTACTCGCCAAACGACTGTCCCACTTTTACGAAAATCGCTATTTGCCGCTAGCGCCGCGCATAGTCGACAAGGCGCTGCCGCTCAAACAAATCCGCGAGATTGCCCGCCTGAGTCGGCGCATGACCGACCGAAATGAAAAGCTTTCGCGCTACACCGCCGCGATCAAACGCCACGCTCGGGTCGTTTCCAAGGGCCTGCGACTGACCCGGGATGATGTCCTGCGTGATTTGCGCGGCTAGCTGGCTCGCGGGATTCCCGCGCAGGTCAAGCAGTGATCGGCCGTGTACTCACCCGTTGATAGCCTTGCGCAGCGGCTGCACTGAGATGCTCAATCGACGATTCTTCCCTAATCATGCCCTCGGCAACTAAGATTACCCGCTGTGCCGACCTGATCGCTTCTGGTCTGTGCGCGACCATCACGCGAGTAACGCTTAGTTCGCTTAATGTCTTGTTCAGTTTGCGTTCAGTTGGAATATCCAGATGGCTGGTCGCTTCGTCCAATGCCAGAATGGAGGGGCGTTTGTAGAGTGCCCGAGCGAGTAGTACACGCTGCTTCTGCCCGCCTGATAAACTGCTGCCGAGGTCACCAACAATGGTTTGATACTGCATCGGCATAGCCAGGATATCGTCGTGAATACAGGCCATACGTGCGCATTTTTCGATCAGCTCCTTGTCGGCATGCACATCGAAGAAACTGATGTTTTCAAAGATCGAGCCAGCGAGTAGGACGTCATTTTGCATCACCGTTCCGACCATACGGCGGTAATTCTGAAGGCCCAGCTTCTTTAACGGCACACCGCCAACCAAGACTTCGCCTTCCGTCGGCTCTAGAAAGCCGATCAGGATTTTCGACAGCGTCGTCTTTCCGCCTCCGCTGGGTCCGACTAAGGCCACACTTTGCATGGCCGGAATCTCCAGATTGATGCCATTGAGTATCCAAGGTTCGCCATCGCCATACCGGAATTTCACATTACGCAGCGTAATGCTGGGCGCGACTTGTTCGTCATCCGATTCAATCAACTGCACAGATTCGGTATGCTCGAGCACGATGTCACTGAGACGTTCCGAATGCAAGCCCAGCATTTTCAAACTGATTAACGCGTCGATCAGGCTGAAAACCCGTGAGCTAAAGGTGCCGGCATAACTGGTGAAAGCCATCAACATGCCGACGGTCAGGGCTTTTTCGATAACTAGGTTTGCCCCCAAATAAAACACAATCAGACCTTGGGCGCCGGTAATGGCTGTCGTGAGTACCCGAAACGCTAGTGTCAGTTTTTGGGTCTTGATGTCACGGTTTGCGACGTCGAGCTTTAGATTCTGCCAATTCGCACGCCTTTCGGCTTCGCGGCCAAACAGCTTAATGGGTGTAATGGCGCGCACGGTTTCAAGGAAGTTGCTGCTCTGGCGCGCGTCCAACACTAAGCGCTCTTTCGATGCCTCGCGCAGCGGGGCGTAGAACAACCAACGACAAGTGCCATAGGCAAACACTGTCACGAGTACTACTGCGGTCAGCAACGGAGAATAAAACATCATCATCGACAAGGCAAGTAACGCCATCAAACCGTCCAGCGCTGTTTCGACAAACAAGGTGGTCAGCGTGGATTGAATCGAATCAATACTGCCGAAACGCGACACAATATCGCCAAGATGACGCTTTTCAAAAAAAACGATGGGCAGCCGCGTCAAGTGGCTGAATACCCGACTGCTCCATTGCAGGCCGACGTCGATACTCCATCGCATGAGGAAGAAGCTCCGCGCGAGGTCGATCATGGTTCTGATGACTAGCAGCAGCGCAAAGCCGATGACCAGAACCGTCATGAGCTCCATGTCGCCGCTCACAATGGCTTCGTCGATCACAAACTGATTGAACAGAGGGGCGATCAGCGAAAATACTTCCAACGCGAGTGCAAGGAAAAATATTTGGATCAAGGCACGCCTCAAGCCAATAATAGTGCCGGTCAATGCGCGAATGGAAATGCGCGGCGCTGCCTTGGTCTGCTCAAATTCTGGTGTTGGCGACAGTTCGAGCGCCACTCCAGTAAATTGACGCGACATTTGCTCAAGCGACAGGATACGCTCGCCAAGGGCTGGGTCTATGATTGTGACCTTGATGTTGCCCGTGATGCCAGTCGAGATAGCCTTAATCACGACAAAATGGTTCATATTCCAATGAGCAATGCAGGGCAGGCGCAAGTTGCCGATCTCGCTAAGCTCAACCCGCACTGCGCGGGCCGTCATATGCAGCGCACTGGCATGGCGTATCAACTGAACTAGCGTCGCGCCATTGACGCTGAATGAAAAACGACGGCGCAGCGCGGGAAGATCCACATGATTGCCGTGGTAACTCGCTATCATCGCGAGGCAGGCTAGTCCGCACTCGGCGGCTTCAGTTTGTAAAATTGTTTTCATGCAGAAAGATTGAGGAAATCAGGGGCAAGGTTGAGAAACCGGCCGGAACGGTATGCCGCATCGCCGACGCTACGCATCATGCAGCTTTAAGCATGCCGATTGACGCCAACGCCTGCGACAGATTCTGCATCGATGCAAACTGAGCTTTACGCGTGCGTGCAATGTCATGCCAAACAATATGCGTCACATTATAGAATTCGGCGAGCCGCATAATCTTTTCCCCACAGGCTTCAGGCGCACCGACCACGATGGGCACAACAAAAGGATTGGGCGCACAATCCGCGACGTCCCCGCCGCAGGTGCCCGCGATGGCCAACCCTGGCGCCTGCACTCTTGGCGACGCCGCGACATCAGGCGCGGACCACCCCTGCGACGCGCCAGCGTGGAAAATCGAATGGCAATACGGGATACCCAGTGCCTGGGACAGTTGACTGGATTTGACGCCTGTTCCCAGCAGCCATAGATGCGGCGAGCACGGTTTCGGGAGTCCCCACTGTGCAGGCACGTCGACGCGCAAATGCTGCTGTAGCTCGGCCACTTTTTCCTCGAAACTGGCGGAAGAGCCTCCTTGCATGTATCGCATCACATCGGCACTGGGCCTGCCGTTGCAGACACCAAGATCTATACGGCCAGGAAAAAGCTCAGCCAGGACTTGAAAAGATGAGGCGACTTTGTAAGGGTGGTAGAGACTCAACAAGATGCCTGCCACGCCCACATTGATGGTTCGCGTTGCCCCCGCGATCAAACCGAGCAGCATTTCAGGACTGCTGCTAGCGCACCACCCATGGTGTTCGGTTAGCCAATAGCGGGAAAATCCCGCATCTTCAGCAATCTGCGCGCAACGGAGGACTGATTGGATGTTCTTGCGGTAGCCAGCCGGCGACATATTGATAAAATCGAGTGCGCTCAATGAAATCTGGTCCATTATTGTATCCCGAGTACGTAATACCCCTGCCTGCGGGGCGCTTTCAGATCATCATCCACTTAGACCAGCCGTCGGATTGTGTATTCATCGCGTCGAGCAGGGCGAGGCCGATTCCTGACAACCCGCACAGCGCACCGGCATCTAAACCTCGGGAGCCATCATCGCGCAAGGTTTGAAGGTTGTTCAGCGAGGCGCCTCCCGCGTCGAGTGTATACCCATACCAGCCACGTGCGGCAGCCTGGAATGCCGGGTGCCCGACTTCGCGGTGCAATGCCGAAAACACTAGGCCAACGCCAGCAAAGCCATGACATAGCCCGTGGTCGTTGAGTTGAGCCGACGCTGCCGTTCGCGCAGCAGCGTCCAAGCCTATCTCGACGCCCTGTTGTATTATCTTTTCATCATTCAAAACCTTACCGCTTTGAATCACTGCAAGCGATATGGTCAGGTCACCATAGCACCAGGATAGGCGCGATGCAATCTTGTCATCAACCACATATCCAAAACGGCTCAGGGCGCCTGACATACCTTGCCCTAATAACCAGCACGTGGCATCCTGCAAACTGGTGTGGATGCCCGGAACGTCGACGCCCATCCCAATAGCGGCCGACAGCAGGGATATCACACCGGGATTACCATGGGCTAGGCCAAGATTGAAGTTGCCGTCCGGATAATTCCCGTTCTTGCTTTCGTAACCCAAGAACTTCGGTTGGGTTCGCCAACTCAAACCAGCTGGCGAACGCGTCGCCAGCTTCATCAACTGGGCATAAACCTTCTGAAACAAACGTTGTCTGGAGTTGGTGCGGTGCCGCGACAGCGCATAGACGCCTATGCCCACCAAACCCCACACCAGATCGTAGTGGCCACCCCAGGGTTTGTTAAGAATCTCATCGATGATCTCGTCGAGATCGTCATTGAGCTCTTCGAGTTCGCGGATTGGCAGCGATTGCCTCGCTGCGATGTGTTCAAGTGCGAAGCCAACACCGGTCAATCCGGTAAACAACCGCAGATCACGTAATCTGCCCGCTGAGCACAGAACGTAAATACCCGCTTCGATTTTCGCCAGCATTTCGTCAAATGCCGGATCCGGGAATTGGGCCCGAAGTTTTGCGTAAAACAGCGCCAGACCCGCCGCCCCGCCGGACAGCGAGGCATTGAACCGCAACGTCTCGATCTCCGGCCTCAATTGCGCCTCGATTGCCAGCACTAGCGAGGTAGCATCAGCCAGTCGACCGTCATGAAAGTAGTTTGTATTCATTTGTTCCTTGCCGCCACCGAGCGATAAGCACGGCTTAAAAATTCAAAGATGACAAACTCTTGCGGACGCGATGACGAGGTGAAGAGGCGATTTGCCTGCATGTGAATGATCCCTGACAGCGAAGAACGGGGGAGTGTATCGCGCCAGCGCGTACCCAGAGCTTGCTCCAATACTGCAGCATATGCATGCATCGCGCTTTCGCGCGCGGCAATTGCCGCGCCTATAGCATGGTTGTCAACTTGCGCTCCAGCGACTGCCGCCTCAATGAATTCGCGGTGCTCGCGGTATTTTTTTCCGAGCTTGTCGAATTCGCGGGTTTCGATAATCAAATCACTCTTGTATTTGTCACGTTCTTGGTTGACAAAGGTAACGATGTCTTGGGTATCGTTCATGAAGAAATTCAAATACTGTATGGTCCCAAGCAGCACACCTTTCCAAACCGCCTCGTCCGACTGGCTTTCATACGCGGCGTGTAGCAACCGGCAGGCATAGCTTGTATCGATGCTGAAGAAGGTCTCAACATGAGGGAGCAGTTGTGCACCGCCATAGCGGACGACTTCGGGAACATATCTGTCGACCACGACATTGGCAAGTTGCAGGGTTCTTACCTTCGGGTCGAACACCATACGCAAAAGATGGTTGACATCTTCACGGATCGACGCGACGGGCCCAAGGAAACGGATGCGGAAATGGAAGTCCGGATCGGCGTATCGCAGGAAATGCCATTTTCGGACCCTGCCTTGCTTCATCAGGCCTTCCACCATGGGTAGCAGCTCGGTTACGAGCAGGGCTTTCAAATATTCTTCGCCGCCGTAGACCTTGAAATAGAACCACTCATCCTGATGCGCCGTCCTGAACAGGTCGGCATCCAGCGACTGCAACAGCGCGGGACCGCCCGACCTTACATTGGCGCGTGGACGACTGAATCCCTTGAATGTCAGCGGCAGGGTGATTTCCGAATGATATGTGTCCTGCCCTTTGAAAAAACAGGTGTCGCCGCTGCGAATTGCTGATTCGTGCAGATATACCTCCCCCTTTGATTTGATCATTGCCGCCAATACTTGTAACGACGCGAGCGAGTTCGCATCGAACTCCATTTTCTGGTCGCCCTCGTCAAAGGTGAAATATCGGGGCATCTCGATTTTTGCAAAAAATGCATCAATCGCGCTGTGATTGTTACTGCAAATGGCGCTGCACAACACCTCGTTCTCTTCTTTGGACAAACGCCAGCGAGCAGCAGCAAGGATAATCCTGCCGGAGCGGACGCGCGGCAGGTAGGCCGCATGATCGCAAACGACGGGCCAGCGAAAGCTTGGCGTCATCGATTGGCGTCCCAGCACACAGAGAAATTGATACAGCGCCAGATTGCCCTTACCCGTGTAATTAAAAGCACTCGTGATCCGCGGAATAATTTCGCAGTTGAGTTTTCGCGAACGCAGGATGGGACGGCCCCTCGACACGCCGACGTACAAATCATCGAGGTAAATGTTCTCGGCGTCGGGATCAGTTGAATCTCCCGTTAAAACGATGCGATGCTTGAAGAGAGAGGGGCGGGCAAGCACATTTCCAGTGCGGGGATGAGGCGCGTGTACAATTTCTGCGTGAATGACGTCCGGATTGATGGCAGTATCGTGCTCTATGGAAGTACGTACGCGCTTTGTCATTTCCGGATGGCGTGCGGCAAAGCGTGCACTCAGGTTGGCTGAACCTGGCGAGGACAGGTAGTGCAGGAACGCTAGCGGGCGCATATGATGCTGCGCACATGCCCCTGTTTGGTCGCCTTGCCCGTATATCGTCAAATTTGCTGACAAGGCCATATCCGAAGGTGGGAAATCGGTCGAGTCCGAGGTGAAGCGGCGGATATCGACCTCCTCGCGCCGCGAGGAGAGTATATCGACCAACAGCCGGTCGACCGCACGCGTCCGATGTGCGTCAGTATGCTGTCGCAGCGGACCCAATCCCTGCATCCATGGTACAACTGGTGCGGAAAAACCATACGGAATTCCCAACTCCGGATCCAATACGATTCCGATCGGGTAAAACTGTTCGCCGAACCGGCGCTCATAGGCTTGGGCAAACGTGCGTAATTGCTCATTGCCAACGGTAGGGAACAGATAGTGTAGAGAGGTTAAGGCGGCCTGGAGCTCGGGCAATAGCTCATCTGGCAAGCTTATATCCTGGGTAGGTCCAAACGAGTCAATGTGTACCGATGCCCCTTTGGGAAATTTTAATTTAGTATCATCGAGCAGGCGTTCGACCTGAGCCACGATGCCAGCCGCTTCCTCAAGCGAGTACACCTCCTGTTGCGTCAACGTCTGATGCAGTCCGGTCAACAACTCTTTGGGCTCCTGCAGTTCCTCGCCCGGAATGACCTCGAGCCGGCGCAGGTAGTCGCCAAGCGGATCTGGACCAATCAGGGATAAATCCAGGTCGACATCCAAGATGCCTGCTCCAAGCAAGTCCTTGACGAATTCAAACGCCTCTTCATCCTCAAGTTCGGGGGCATTTTTAAGCAACTCCTGCATTAACGCCTGCACCGATTGAGGTGTACTTAGGCAATCGAGCACTCGTTGCAACTCTTCCGACAACGTCACGCGAGCGAGCGCGAAGTGATAACCTCCCTTCGCAAATCGGCGCTCAAAGTAGCGCACCTCATCGCCGATGGCATACAGCATCGCATTCTTCTTTACCCTTACCTGGCGGTCAAACTTGATTGCACGTTTGATCATCTCGTGCAGAGTTGTGAGGACAGCCGAGTCCAGTCGAAGCCGACATTCTGCCTTGCCGACCGAGTTGTCACCAATATTGGCAATAGTGGCGATAGAGACGCTTGCAAATGCGCCAAATGGTGTACAGCGAGTTCCCATGCGAATCAGATACTTCTGGAGCGCGACGACGTCTGCTTCAGTGAAGTCCTTCTTTTGATCATTGCGCAAGCGAGAATAGAATCCTGGTGCGCTGAGCTCCAGTGCCAGCGCAATATCATTGTTGTCGAGCAGCCTTTGGATTTTCCACTTATTGGACTGGTCGAGCGCGACGTCAAATTCAGCATGAATACGTGCGACGGTTTCCAGCGAAATTGATGGGCGCCGCATGATTGCATATCCGTGATGCATAAGTTGCAAAGGAGGCTTCATCGTTTTCTTCTCTTTTACTTATCGAATAGGGGGAGGATCTGAAAAGACAGTATGAGCACGACACCGTTCGATGTCGCATGACTGATCATTGCCGACGCCAAGCTGCGCGCGACACCGAATTTTCTGAAATGGACATAGAGGGCCGCAAGCGGTGTGCCGCAGATGAAGGTGAGTACCGTTTGACCGATACCGCCACCGCCGAGAGCATGCCCAAACGCAAATACAAGAGCACTAGTGACGACGCTTGCCAGCATTGAGCGCGTCTTGAGGCGTACCAGTTCAATCGGGACAAGCTGCCCGAGGAGGGTTTCGAATATCGGTGCCCAGAACAACGTGCTGAGCACAATGACGATACCCGAGCTCCGCTCAAAAAGTGCTTCTCCGGCCACCTTGCCGAACGATTGTGCCGATTGCAGCTTGACGAAAGCCCAGATCAAGCTCTCGGAAACAAGACATGTGGCAAGACCGACGAGAACGGAAACAAGTAATACTGTTCCCCATTGCCCATGTTCGCTATTTTGTTCAAGATTGAAGTTTGGTTTCATGGTGGCTTTTTTTCTGATGCTAGGCAGCGTAGCAGGAGAAGAGTAGTTAAACTGCCATCCCCCGCATCGTGGGACAACTTGCTCTATCTCATTCACAGCGCTATGCATGAAATGGAAAATAAGTAGACCCCATCGCTAGCTTTATTCA
>DATHMC010000256.1:0-15390 GCA_035487495.1 Undibacterium sp. | reverse complement strand
GTGATACCTGCGCCAAACGCAGCGATAGAGCGGGCAACGCTTCGTTCAATTGCACACTTTGTACCCGGAAATGTGCGCACGCGATGTTTGGCTGCGACAGAGATAGCCTCAAGTTCAGGGATGTCCGCTACGCTTGCGGGTCTTACGATAAGCATTTTATATCTGCGTTTAAGGACAGAAACTCTTTGACGGCACGCTGAAGCAACGACATTGCTTCCGAGATTTGCTCATCGCTGACGATCAATGCCGGTAAAAAACGGACAACATCGGCGCCTGCAATAAGCAACAGCAATCCCTGCGCTTCTGCGGCCTTGGTTATTTCCTTGGCGCGGCCACGATACTGTTCCGTCAGAACTAGGCCAAGCATCAAGCCGGTACCGCGCACCTCTTTGAAAACTTGCGGATAATTGCCAACAAAGGTTTGCAAGGCTTCTGTCAGCACGCGAGATGCCTGTTTCACACGATCAAGGAAGAGCGGTGAATCAATAATGCTCAGCACTTTCAATGCCACGGCTGCCGCCAAGGGATTTCCGCCGTAGGTGGTTCCGTGCGAACCGGCGGAAAACGCGCTGGCAATCTTGTCTGTCGTCAGCATGGCGCCGACGGGATAGCCATTGCCCAAGGCTTTTGCCGTCGTCAGGATATCCGGGACCACGCCGTAATGCATATAGGCGAACAACTCTCCTGTGCGCCCCATGCCGCACTGCACTTCGTCGAAAATCAAGAGTGCGCCCGTGCTGTCACATAGCTCGCGCAAGGCTTTCAGGTATTCCGGCGCAGCCGGCAGGATTCCTCCTTCGCCCTGGATTGGCTCAACGATGACGGCGCATACATCCGTGCCAATTGCCGCCCTCGCCGCTTCGATATCATTGAAAGCGATATGGGATATGTCTTGCGGAAGCGGTTCGTAGCCTTCAGTGTATTTCGGCTGGCCTCCCACCGACACGGTAAACAATGTGCGCCCATGAAAAGCATTGACACAGGAAATGATCTTGGATTTTCCCGCCCCGAATTTCTCGTGCGCGTATTTTCTGGCAAGCTTTAATGCAGCCTCATTGGCCTCCGCACCGGAATTGCAGAAAAAGGCCCGGTCCGCAAATGTTGCAGCGGTCAATGCGCTTGCAAGCCGCAATACCGGTTCATTCGTATAGCCGTTGCCGACATGCCATATAGTCTCCGCCTGATTTCTCAAGGCCTCAACTATTGCGGGGTGGGCATGGCCAAGGCTGCAAACCGCAATCCCTCCAGTAAAATCGAGGTAACGCGCGCCTCGCTGGGCCCATACCTCAAGCCCCTGCCCGCGAACCAACAGCACCTCGCTTGGTGAATATGTGGGTACCATGACCTGATCAAAGGTTTTTCGGCTGACGGGATCGGTGAGTGTGTTAGTTTTCATCATTGAGTAGATATAAAAGGTATATGTTTAATTGCCTACCCGGCCCTCAAGCCAGGGTCGCGACCCGGTGCGGTATCGACGCGCTCCCCGATGCAATTTCAAGCATCTGCTCTGTCTTCCCAGCGTGTAATTCCGGATCAAAGTAGTGGAGCCCTGGATTGGCCTCCGGGGTGGAGCGGATTTCTACGCGATATCCTTCCGCCTGATTGCCGCGCAGCTCCGGCACGGCTTTTAGCAGCCGTTGAGTATATGGATGGCATGGCGCGTCAAAAACAGCATCGCGCGTACCTTCTTCCACGACGTGCCCGCGCAACATCACTATTACCCGGTCTGCCACTTGCTCGACCACTCCAAGGTCGTGCGAAATCAATAAGCAGGCAAATCCGTGCGTGTCCTGCAGCGAAACCAGAATGTCAAGAACCTGCTTTTGAACCGTGACGTCCAGCGCTGACACCGGTTCGTCGGCAATGATAATATCGGGACGCATGACCAGTGCGCGGGCAATAGCAACGCGCTGCCGCTGCCCTCCGGACAATTCATGGATGAACCGGTTGGCATAGTCGCCTCCCAGTTGCACGTCTTCCAGCGCTTGAGAAATGCGCGATTCACGCTCAGCGGAACTTAACGATGCGTCGAGCCGCAACCCCTCCCCAACCAGTGCGTCGACGCGCATGCGGGGGTCGAGCGACGAATAGGGATCCTGGAAAATCATCTGGATGCGGCGGCGTGCCGTGCGCAGTTCGCTCTTGCTTGCGGCAAACAGATTCTTTCCACGAAAATTCATGGAGCCGCCGGAGGCTTTGACTAATCCGAGAATTGCCTTGGTCAGCGTTGTCTTGCCGCTGCCGGATTCCCCTACGATCGCGAGCGTTTCCCCAGGAGAAATGGAGAACGACATACTATGCACCGCACGCATCATGCGATGACCGAACCAGCCGTCCGGCACCGGGTAATCAACCGTCAAGTCACGCACTTCCAGTATCGGTTCCGAAACCGCAGGCGACACTGAATCAGGATCCCGTTTGGGCAGCGCATCCAGCAAACTGACCGTATAGGCATGATGGGGTTGCGACAATACCTGCTTTACAGGGCCTGTCTCGACCGCTTCTCCGCGCCGCATTACCAGAACCCTGTCGGTATACGCAGCGACCAGCGCCAGGTTATGACTGACAAAAATAAGTGCGGTGCCTTCCTCTGCGGTAAGCTCCTTCATGATGTCGAGCACTTCCTTTTGCACGACGCAGTCCAACGCCGTTGTTGGTTCGTCTGCAATCAGCAGCTTGGGACGCAACAGCATCACCGCGGCCAGCATGATACGTTGCCGCATGCCGCCGGAGAATTCATGCGGGTAGCGCTGTATGCAGGCTTCCGGATCGCGCACACGCACTCTCTTCAGCATTGCAAGAGCGAGGGCACGGGCTTCATGGCGTCCCAATCCGCGACGCATTACCAGCGCCTCGGTCAATTGGTCGCAAATGCGAAAAGCCGGATTAAGCGACACCATCGGCTCCTGGAATACCATACCGATGTCTATGCCCCTTGTTGACCGCCATTGAGCCGGGGAATTGTCGAACAGGTTGCGTCCATTAAAATTGGCGCTGCCGTTCATTATTTCTGCGGAGTCAGGCAAGAGGCCGAGCAAAGCTTTTCCAAGCATCGTCTTTCCGCTGCCGGATTCACCGACAATCGCCAGCGACTCCCCTGCATGCAGGTCAAAGCTGACTTTGTCGACAGCAGGCTTGGCATTTTTCCCGTGAAACGCGATCGTCAGGTCTTGCACGCTCAATATCGGTCCGCTCATTTAGCCACTCCCTGCATTCTCGGATCAAGAATATCCCGCACTGCGTCACCCAGCATATTGATTCCCAACAGGGAGAACGAAATCATTGCCCCCGGGAACAAGGCAAGCCAAATGGCCTGGTCCATGGAGTTGCGGCTATCGGCCAGCATACCTCCCCAGGTAGGCGCCGGCGGCGGCACTCCCAGCCCGAGAAAACTCAGTGCGCTTTCAGACAACAAGGCCGAACCGAACAACGAAGTAGAAAAGATGATCAGCGGGGCAACACAATTGGGAAGGATATGGCGGAACACAGTCCAAAGCCCGCTATGCCCCATTGCCTGGGATGCGATGACGAAATCCCTTTGCCGCAATCCGTACACTGTACCGCGCGCAATGCGCGCGACTGAAGGCGTATATGCCAGTCCGAGGGCAAGCACGACCCCGCCCTTTGACGGGCCGATCACTGTCATGATGCCGAGTGCCAGCAAAAGGCCAGGAAATGCCATCAACGACTCAAGCAATACCGAGATGATTCGATCAGTCCAGTTGCCCATATACCCGGCAAGTACGCCAATGCTCGTGCCGGCGATCATGGCGAATATCACGGTGCCCAGGCTCACGGCAACGCTGACGCCAGCGCCGGCCATGATCCGGGACAATACATCACGGCCGAAATTGTCGGTGCCGAACCAATGTTGCAGCGAAGGCTCTTGAAATTTCTCCATGAAATCGCCATCGACAGGATCATACGGAGTATAGAAATAACCAATGACTGCAAGTGTAAGAACTAGACCGATGAAGACGATTGCGATGCGTGCATTGGTGCGTTTTAAATGAATCATATGATTTACATCTTTATGCGTGGATCAAAAAGCGGATACAAAAGGTCGACAATCAAATTGACCAGGACATACATCAAGGCGATAAACAAAAGGCACCCCTGCACTACCGGATAATCCCTGGCATAAATGCTTTCAACCAGCAGGCGGCCAATACCTGGCAATGTAAAAACGGTTTCGATCACCGCGGCACCGGACAAAAGATGCCCCAGGATCAAACCGATTACCGTCAGGGCAGGGCCGAAGGCATTTGGCAGGGTGTGGCGCAGTAACACCCGTCTTTCCGAAAGCCCTTTGGCGCGTGCATGGGCTATATATTCAAGACGAAGAACGTCAATTGCACTGGCACGTATCATCCGGGTGAGCACTGCAACTTCGCTCATGGCAATCGCCAATACAGGCAATATCAGGTAGCGCATGCCCGACCAGCCGACATCGGATATCGACTGAAATCCGTAGGTCGGCAACCAGTCGAGTTTGACCCCGAATATCCAGATCAGGATAATCCCGCTCCAGAAACTGGGAATGGATACCAGGACTATGGTCGTCGATACAATGGCAGTATCCGTTTTGCGGTTTTGCAACCATGCTGCCAATAGTCCCGCAGGAATGGCAATCAACGCAGCAACAAACGTCGCCATCAGCACTATCTGCGCAGTAACAGGAAAATGCGATAGAATCAAATTGAGCACCGGCTCTTTGGTCGTGACTGAAGTTCCAAGATCTCCGACCAGCACATGCGATATCCACACGATGAATTGAGCAGGAAGAGAACGATCCAGGCCAAGCGCCGCACGCATCTCCCGCACCAGGTCCGGATTACCGGAATCCCCCAGCATCAATACGATGGGATCGCCCGGAATCAGACGGATCATCACAAAAACGAGTATTGATACGATCAATACTGTCGGAACCGCCATCGCAATCCGCTTCGCTATAAATTTCAACATTGCTCGGTCCTACTTCTTTGAAACGTTGAAAAAACGCGGCCGGCGCAATGGCCACGGCTTGAATCCGCTGAGATTGTTATTGAAAGCGACCAGCACCGGCGTGTTGTACAGCATTATCATTGGCACGTCGTCAATCATCAATTTATGCAAACTCTCAAACGCGGCCTTGCGTATTGCGCTGCCGGCGCTTGAAGGGGAATCGAAACCAACAGCGTCGATATCCGCCAGGATCTTCGAAGCATCGGGATTAGTCCATTGCAGCATCGGGGCTTTGGTTTTGTCCCCCAGGATATCTGCATACATGATTGCCGGATCGATACGGGCCGAATAGGTGAACGCCATTAACTGAAATTTTCCTTCTCGAAAATTAGTGACCTGGGTAGCCCATTCCAAAACCTCCAGCTCGGTTTTAATGCCTGCCTTACTGAGCATCATTTGCGTCAGCAACGCCATGCGGTACACGTCGGGATAGCGTTTGTTCGTCTGGATCTTCAGCGTCTCGCCCCGATAACCGGCTTCAGCCAGGAGCTTCTTTGCCGCGTCGATATTTTTTGTGAACCCGACCTTATGGACGGCCGAATAATAGCGGCTGACGACGGGAACCAGCGACGGATTGTAGGGAGCCGCTCCGCCAGTCAACGCCCTGGCCAGGGCCGGCAAATCAAGGATGGTTGCTATCGCCCGACGCAATTTGAGGTTGGACAGCAAGGGATCCCGCGTTTGCATCAATAATGCATTGGTATCGATGTCCTGCTCGACAGCGACCGTCCAGCGCGGGTCTTTGGGGGGTGGGTTCTCGCTGTCGGCAATGATGGCATCCACTTGTCCTGACATCAGTGCCGCCTTTTGGGCAGACGCATCCGGAATCAAGACAAAACGTACATCCGCCTGCGCCAGTTTGGCCCCGGCCAGACCGCTGCTAGGCTCGCTGCGAGGTTTGTAACCTGCATAGGGCGTCAGCAAAATATATTGTCCCTTCTTCCATTCCGAGAAAACATACGGACCGGTTGCGACAGGCTTGATCCAGTTTCCGTGGGCATCGACGCTGCTGGGATGCAAAACCGCCAAAGGGCACTGTATATTGGCAGTCTGCATCAGGAACAGCCCATACGGTTTTTCAAGCCGGATAATCACGGTATCGGGACTCGGCGCCTCGACGCCTATCACCTTGGCGCCCCTGGTGCCGTCATATTGATTGCGGCAATACGATTCTGATTTCGGATCCATCAGCCACTTCAAGCTCCATTGCACGTCGGCGGCTGTGAGGGGCGCACCGTTATGAAAGGTGACTCCCTTGCGCAATTTGAATTTATAGGTTTTCCCATCCGGCGATATTTGCCAGCTATCCGCCAGCATGGGCGCCACGCTCAAATCGTCGCGCAGGGCAACCAGCGACTCAACCACGTGCAGCATCACGCCATCGGTCGCCGTGTTGCGTGAACGATGCCCAGGTATTGAGGTAGGCGTTTCAATCGCATCAGCGAAGCGAATTTCAGGAAGAGGCGCTGCATTGCTTGTCCCTGCGCCTATATGGCTGATGAGAAATGCGCCCAAGTAAGTCATTATTTTACGTAATTGCATTTGGCCTGCTCCTAAGCGAAAAATGACAGAATAGAGGCTTGCCCCTGCCAGCTGTCCATTTCACGGATATCTACAATCTATATTCAACAAAGTGGATGAAGTCGTATGCTCTACGCGCAACCCACAAAAATTTCGCAGCGCCCCGTCATTACGATGGCGCCAGTCACGAAAATACTACGATGGCTCTCCACTGAAGGACAACTCAATACCCTTTCCGGATTGCCAAAATCAATCAATACTGCTTTGAACGCATCCCGGTCACCATTGAACTCTGCGTCTGCCTGGCTGATCTTTCGATCGCTCCATGCATGCTTGAAGCCGATGGGATGCAAGGCTGTCGAGCCCCCTACTACGCCGACCTGGCCATCCGAGACATCTATAAGCGGGAAATTTTCTAGATTTGAGATTAACAATAAGTCCCGCACATCTTCAGTTTTTTTATTTTGTATTAAAATACTTATAAATGCAATCTGAATTTTTTATTTGTATTTATTATTTGTTGTTACCGGACGACTCCCTCGATAATTCAAGGCAATCCAGCAAACATGATTTGAACATCCCTATCATTTTGAATGTGCTTATGAAAATACGACAAGCTTGCCTTGGCATATTGCAACCGAATTAGCCGAGCGCATCTCTATGCCGGGCGTATGTCCCTAAAATGTCAGCGGTGAACCAGCTGCGGCGGGTACACATCCGGCCGAAACTTGATTGCCCGAAGCGTTCAATGCAGTGCCCCCTCCCCCGGGGCCACATCCATTTGTTGATAGATATAAGTTGACCCAATCAGACCCGATAATAGCTGCATGGCAATAGTGGTGAGCAAGCGGAAACTCATTTAGAAAATGCACAGGCCAGTCCAGAGCTTCTGGCCAACGGAGCAGTTATCGATGTTGATGCGCCGGCGCGTGGCCCCCTTCCAGCGGGACGGAGCAATTCCCAGCCCAAAAAGCAGGGCATTCAAAATTTAAATTGTATTTAATTATTTTATAGTACAATAAAACGATCGCTTTTACGATATGTCGTTGCATGCCCGTCGCCTGGGTACGCTGCCCCGCTTGAAAATGGGAGGCAGATGTGTCGGGCCTTCCCCTATTTTGGCAATCTGCGCGGTAACCTCTTATGACAATTCAAAAAATGACGACATCCTTAGACGATAAAGTGCGGGCTTTGGCCGAAGGCAACTTCACGACGGCCGCGGAATCTTTTGCTAAAGCCGGATTCGCGGTGGTGTTGCCTGCGCCTGGCATACTGCAAATTAAGTCGCCGCAAAAAGCCCCCGCTCGCCCCAAAGTATTGCTGTCTGTCGGAGTCCATGGCGATGAGACCGCGCCTATCGAATTGCTTGCACAAATACTTGCTGCGATTGCCATTGCGCCGCATGAACTGGCAACAGACCTGATGGTCGTCGTCGGTAATCCTGCCGCCATCGCAAAGGGACGGCGCTTTATCGATGTGGACATGAATCGGCTTTTCTCCTCGGAGCGCGGTGAAGTGCAGTCAAGCAGCGAAGCGCAGCGAGCAGACGCGATCATGAGCGCCGTTGAAGCCTTTTTTGCCGATTCAGCCGGCGCAAAGTGGCATCTCGACCTCCACACCACGATACGTCCTTCGCACTATTCCACTTTTGCAATTATTCCCAATACCATTGCCGATACGGGTACCCCGATTTTATTGGGGCTGCTTGGAAATGCAGGCATCGCCGCAGCTATCCTGAACTCTGCACCGTCGAAGACTTTTAGCGCCTACACTGCTAGACGATTTGGCGCTATCAGCTGTACGGTTGAGCTGGGCCAAGTGAGCAAGCTGGGCCATAACGACTTAAGTGCATTTGCAAAAATGGAAGCCGCTCTTAAAGGCTTGCTAACGCCTACCCGCATGGCTTTACGCGAATCGCCCCCTCCCCAAATTTTTCAGGTTTCACAAGAAATAGTGAAGCACAGCGAGAATTTCCGGCTAATGCTCCAAAACAGCACATATAACTTTACGGAAGTGCAGCCTGGCGCTGCCATCGCCGTTGACGGCGATATCGAGTATCGCGTCGGTCAAGAAATAGAATATATCGTGTTCCCGAATCCTGACGTCAGAGTCAAGCAACGCGCGGGTTTGATGGTCGTGCGCTACGCATGACCGCATAACGTATACCAAAATTTTCACATAAATCCTCGAGCCGCATAAACGCCAAACAATGCCTATAACGACCATCCTGACCTTGTTACCGGGAGTTTCTCGTATCAAGGCCTGATGTTCCCCATATCGTCAGCACATAATCCTCGACTGGAAGAAGCGTGTTCAAACTAAGGAAATTAGCCCTGGCAAGCTTGACGCTTGCGCATCATCTCGGCGGTTGCGCAGAGATCCCCGCCAGCCCCGCCGGCAGCCAGGAACGCTTCTTTTCCGCATGGACCGTATCGCAGAATATCGCTGAAAAAG
The DNA here is from genome assembly GCA_035487495.1 of Undibacterium sp. Lineage (GTDB taxonomy): Bacteria > Pseudomonadota > Gammaproteobacteria > Burkholderiales > Burkholderiaceae_D > Undibacterium. The sequence goes on along the minus strand of DATHMC010000256.1, from coordinate 6,411 downwards.
CGCCGGCCTTAAGCAATCACACGGTACGCATGATAGTACGCCCCAGTATCGACGGCGCCTCTTTGAGGATCAAGCTGGAGAATACGGTCGCACCTGCGCCTGTCGTTTTTTCCGCTGCATATATTGGCGTCCTCGATAAGGGAGCGGCAATCATTCCCGGAACCAATAAAGCGCTGAAGTTCAATGGACAAACAGCGCTGACGCTTGCCGCAGGCGCAAGCGTCTATAGCGATCCCCTGGAATTTCCGGTGAAAGCGTTCCAGCGGCTGGCAGTCAGCCTCGACGTGACGGAAGCTTCAGCCGTCGCCACGCATTCACTAGGACTGGCAACCAACTACTACGCGCCGGGCATGCACGCAGGCGAAGCATCGGGTGAAGGCTTTAGTCCGGTGCCGCCAAATGCACAGGGCATCAAAGCATTTCCGTTTTACTGGATAACTGCAGTCGACGTGAAATCCTCCACCAATAAAGGAACGATTGTTGCCATCGGCGATTCGATCACCGATGGCCGCTGCAGCACAGCTACCGACAACGGCCGCGGTGAGGTATTGCCCGACCTGTACCAGCGCTGGACGGACATATTAGCCCGGCGGCTGGCGGCGCTTCCTTCATCTTATCCGAAGGCAGTTGCCAACGAAGGCATTGCCGGCAACCGGATCCTGGCGGCAGGCGTGACCGGTCCTTCTGCCCTTGAGCGCCTTGAGCGCGACGTTCTGGATCGCGCCGGACTCACGCATGTTATATTTTTTGAAGGTACCAATGACATCTTCAGGGGAGCGACGCCCACCCAGGTGATAGACGGCTCACGCCAAATCATAGAACGGGTGCATGCAAAAGGGGCCAAAATCATTGGCGTGACCGCGATACCGCGGGGCCGTCCCGAAGGCGCATCTGGCACAGGATTGAGTACGATCCAGGAGCAATACCGGCATGAATTCAACGACTGGATTCGCACCCGGGCTGGATTTGACGGCGTCATCGATTTCGACGCTGTCATGGCCGGCGGCGGAAAATCACCCACCGGTGCAGAAATTACCCGGCCTGCATACACCTGCGATTTCGTGCATCCGAACGCAGCAGGATACAAAGCCCTCGGTGAATCGATCGATCTCCAACTATTCCAATAGCGGCGGCGAGCACCGTATGTCACTCGGCATGCCAATCGCAAATAAAAAATTACGTCTCACGGCATTTTCCCGTTGCAAGCTCACGTCGATTGGCTTATATTGTATTTAATCGAATTTAAAGACATTTTTAATAATCAACTGAGCAACAACTGAAGTTCTTCCGCTCGAAAGATAAAAAGCAAAGCTTATCCACGAAATTTGATGACATTCGCATTTTGCAGGCGCATGGAAGAATGCCAACGATTCGATATTCTTACAGTTTCAGACAATTGATAGTATTTTTTTATCCAATAATGCAATTTAAAGGAGAGATTGATGAATGCAGCTTTATCACTACGCCAGGCTATGCGCTATGTAGCCTTCTGCGCAATCGCAATTATGGGTGCCGCCAGCCCGGCAAAGGCGGCGGACCCGCACGATAGCGGCACCACGACTGTGGTGCTGGAATACCATGCCACCCCGTCAAACCGGCTTGCGCTACGCCAGTTCATGCAGGGCCAGGGATTAAAACAGTTGGAGAAATGGAAAAAGGAAGGCTTTGTTCGCGACTACAAGGTGCTGTTCAATCGTTTTGTCGATAATCAGAACTGGGACATGTTGACGCTGGTCAATTTTCCGGATGCCGCTAAGGCCGCGAAGTGGAAAGAGATCGAGCAAACCATGCCTGCCGGTCTGCCGCCAAAAGCGTTGGCGCTGGTAACCTCAATCGACACAAACCCGGCCGACCTGTGGCTGGATGGCGGAAAAACCAAGGGGCCGGGCAAGGGCGTGTTCCTCGTCATTCCTTACGACTACCTGGTTCCCACCCCCCAATACGTCAGTTATCTGCGCGGTTACCTGCTTCCTCAGCTTGATGGCTGGGTACAGGAAGGGGTGCTTAATAAATACGAGATCTATCTCGGAAGATATGTGGTCGGCCGTCACTGGTCGGCCCTGATGATCTACGAGTACAACGGAGACGAGGGCCTGGGGCTGCGCGAAAAAACGAGCGACCTGGTGCGCGCGCGATTGGTGACAAGCGACCCTGAATGGAAAAAATGGAGTGAAAACAAATCCAAGCTGCGCATTAATCGCCAGTACATCATCGCCGATGAACTGGTGGCGAATTAAGTTCGGCCTTGCCGCGGCCAGCAATGGCAGCGGCAAATGGCAAATGGCAAGCGGCTTCCATCAAGATACTAGAAAGATATTAGGGTAGGTAAATGTCAAATCCAAAAGAACACAGCGCGGCGCGGCAAAAAATTGCAGCCGTTTTCGGAGTGGCTTTCCTGGCGCTCGGCCTGTCCGGCAGCGGCTGGGCAGAAAGTGTGAAGCCAGCGGCAGCCGATCTGATCTTGTACAACGCCAAGATCTGGACCGTCGACGACAGCAAGCCGCAGGCAGAAGCGGTCGCGATACGCGGCTCGCAAATTGTCAAAGTCGGCAATAGCCGCGACATCATGGCATTGAAGGGGCCGTCAACGAAAGTCATGGACATGGAGGGCAAGCTAGTGTTGCCGGGTTTCAATGATGCGCATACACACCTGGGCAACGCGGCTGAATGGGTTTTTCAAGCCCGCCTGACCGACGTCAACGATCAGAAGCTGATGCAGAAGCGGATAGAGGAAGTGACGGCGCGCGTGCCGAAAGGCATGTGGATCACAGGCGGCGATTGGGGCACCAGCGCGGCCAACAGCGCCAGGAAGGAAAGCAAAACCGACTTCAAAGCGCTGGTACCGGACCTGAAAGCGATCGATGCCGTCACCCCTGATCATCCCTTGCTGTTCCGTCGTTACGACCTGACGTATTTTGCCAATTCCAAAGCCTTGAAAATGTCGCGCCTGACTAAAAACTCGCCGGATCCTGCCGGCGGTTCCTATGGCCGCGACCCCGTCACCGGCGAACTCACCGGTATGCTGTATGGCACAGCGGGTGAAATCCTTGAGCGGCAGCTGCCGCCAATGTCGCTGCGCCAGAAACTGATCGGCGCGCGCCATGTCCAAGCCAGTCTAAATAAGGTCGGCATCACGTCGATCACCGATATTGCACGTTTCTCCGACATCTCGGAAGAGCACATCTATCCGTTCAACGTCGAGCGCAGCGCAACCGACATCAAGATATTCGAGGCGCTCAAGCAGAATGGCGAGCTGAATCTGCGCGTGTATGCCATCGTGCCTATCGAAACATTAAAGGACCTTGGCGAGCGCAATATCACTCCTGGATCAGGCGATGAATTCCTGCGTGTGGGCGCACTCAAGATCTATGGCGACAGCGGCATCATGATGAAGCCGTTCAAATCGGGACTGCCCGATGAGTGGTCCTACCGCTTTGCGGGGGAAGAAGAGGTAGCCCAGGAAATCCTGGACGCGGACAAGGCCGGATTCGATGTCGGTACGCACATCATCGGCGACAAGGCCTCGCATTTGCTGATAGGCTGGTATGGCGCTGCCGCCGCAAAAAATCCACCGCGCGATCGCCGCCACCGCCTGATCCACTTCTGGCATACCAACATGGACGACATCAAGGAAGCCGCGCGGCTTGGCCTGACGGTCGACGTTCAACCCTATCATCTGATCCGCGAAATGGCAGCGATGGACAAGGGGCTGGATGAAGAACGGGCTGGATCGGCCCACGCATGGCACAGCGAGATCGCCGCCGGCTTGCACGTGAATCTGTCATCCGATCTACCCGGCTCCTACAATAAACTGCACCTTGCACCATTTAACCCGATGGAAAATATCTATTACGCAGTGACCCGTAGCGATATCCACGGCTTGCCGATAGGCGGCTGGCATCCGGAACAAAGAATGACGATCAAGGAGGCGATCCGGGCCTACACGCAGAACCCGGCCTGGTCTTCACATGAAGAAGATATAAAAGGCAGCATCACCGAAGGCAAGCTGGCCGATCTGGTCGTGCTGTCGAAGGACATCATGACAGTGCCGCCGCGCGAACTGCTGGGTACGGAAGTGTTGTACACCGTCTTGGGCGGCAAAATCGTCTACAACAAAAAATAAAAAACCTTCTCGGGTACGGCACGCACTGCGTCGCCGTACCCGCTCGAGAGCAAAACAACTTCCATTTTCACAAGAACGTTTCACTAGTCCTGTTCGCACCGTCGCTTGCGTCGATGCCCAGGAGCATCAAACACATCTCGCTTGATTTCACCCGGAGGAAAAATGAAGGAGCAGACTATGGCGGCCATCGCCCTTGCTGCGATCGGCTGCGTTAACGGTACTGCACAGGCGCAAAGCAATGTCGCGGTATATGGCATCCTCAATCTCAGCGTCGACAGCCAAAGCACCAGCATCAACGGCGCTGCCACCCGCGTCGCCAAGCTCAGCAGCAACTCTTCGCTGCTGGGCTTGCGCGGGACGGAAGACTTGGGCGGCGGCCTGGCGGCCATATTCAAAATAGAGGGCAAGATCGGCGCCGATACAGGCACCGGCGGCGTCAACAACCGCGATACTTTCGTCGGCATACGCGGCAATTTCGGCACTGTCAAACTGGGCTATATGGACCCACCGATCGACGATATCAAAAGCATCTTCGGCAGCGCTCCAACCGGTATCACCAGCATACTGAACACGTCTGCGCTCTGGACCAATGGCGCATCGGATTATCTGGCCTCATCTCCAAAGGTCAACAACGGTTTCATCAGCATGAATGAAACCTTGCCCAACTCGCTCCGCTACGAATTGCCGCGATCCGGCAATATAGGCGGCAGTTTTCAATACTCGCATCCGAAGACCAACGAAGATCCGGGGAGTCCGCACAACATCGGCGCCCAGCTCAGCTATTCGGATAATCAGACCAGGGCCGCATTTGCCATTTACCGCGATGTCGGCGTGCGCGGAGCCGGCCTGAACGACCAGTCGGCAGTGCTCACCGCCGGCACCAGATTCGGCAAATTCTACGTCGCTGCAGCATATACACGACAAGATTCCGATTGGAACGGAGGCAAGATAAGGCGCAACTTCTGGGGCGCATCGACGACCTACACTTCAGGCCAGAACAGGGTTTACGCTTTCTATTCCAAGGTAGGCAACGGCAGCCTCAGCAATCCGACACTCGGCAATACCGGTGCGCAGATGGCTGAGATCAGCTATAACTACGACTTATCGAAACGCACCACCCTATATGCCGGCTATGTGAAGATTTTCAACGAAGCGAACGCAACGTACCAGCTCAGCACCAACCGGCTGCCCGGCGGTGATGCCGGCGCCAGTCCATCCGGCTTTATCCTGGGTATCAAGCACAATTTCTGAGCTTAGTCATAAGCATGGCGCTTGACAGACTTTCTGGCAGCGCCCTCCCTTTCAACAAACCCCAAATTGCCTGATCGATGGCGCTGGATGCGCTCCGCGTAGGCCGGCCCTGTAATTTCCGGGCACGGATAGCATCGGGCTATGTTTCTGAAGATGCCAAAACAAGACCTGGAGAAAACTTTCCCTATAAATCCCGCAATGGCACCGAAACGATGGCTTTAAGGAGCCATCGATCAGAAGCAGGAGTCAGTCCCCGTCCTACGCCGATATTGACATCCCAGCCGCGAATAGATGTATCAATCACACCGAAAATCGTCTGGCTTTGCTGATTCAAATGTCCTAGCTGCCGAACAGCCCCAAGCTCGTTATAGCTTTCGATACCAAGCTCGTAGCCCCGGTCAGTCTTATAAGAGATTTTTGTATCGACATCAAGGGTGGTAGGGCTAGGCACCGGGCCGGAAACCTTCCAGTCGATATTGAGATTGACAGCATACGTCCAAGGTCCGGTCCGATATCCCAATATTCCTTTCAGCTCGGCATTCCACGGATTTTCATCGAGACGATGTGCAACACGCCCAACTTCCAGATTCGCTCCCCAAAAATACGCCTGATCCTTATCCTTTGGCGCAATGAACTTGAGTCGGAGCTTTTGGCCGTCTATGGAGCTACCGCCATTCGCGTCGACAGAGGACAATATATAGGCACCTAGCTCCAAATTGGGAGTGAGTCCATACGAAAATTCGGGAGTCACGCGAAAAACGTGCCTTGGCGCCTGCGCTCCCCGGTAGTCCGGAACGCCATTCCCGGAAACCACATAGTTATTGTGGACGTCCAGGCCAAACTCTCCAGGCGCATTCATTTCATCCATGTAGACCTGAATTTCCTCTGGAGCTGCCCAGCCGGGAATGCTTGGCGTACAGCAAAAAAATAATGCGAGCGCATTGGGCAAAGTCCACCAGGAAGGTTTTGTCTTATTCCGTCTTACTTTTCTGACCATAGGTAGTCCTAATCATAATCGGTGTATTTACCGCAATCAC
>DATHMC010000255.1:0-12452 GCA_035487495.1 Undibacterium sp. | reverse complement strand
GTCAGCGGGGTGAAGAGCAGCGCAACAAGCGGAACGTACTAGAGGTACGTGAGCATTGTGAGCAGCGCATGAGCCCCGATCACGTCCGCGCAGTAAGATCGTGAACAGGCTCTAAGAATTTTTGGAGTGAGGGAGCATGCTGTAACCGCTCCCGCTGCAGGTGTGCGAGCCATTCAGGGCTCATTTTTTTAACGTATAAGTTGCATTTTATATGCAACATTGGAGTATTCATGATTTCAGCAGAAGCACGTCCCTATATTGATGCCAGTGTTCCCGTCTTGCGCGAGCACGGTCTGGCGATTACCAGCCTCTTTTACCGCAACCTGTTTGAAGAATATCCGGAACTGAGCAATATCTTCAATATGGGCAACCAGGCCAACGGGTCGCAGCAGCAGTCTCTGGCATCGGCCGTATTTGCGTATGCGGCCAATATCGATAATGCCGCCGCGCTGGCGCCGGTGATCTCGCGCATCGTCCACAAGCATGTGTCGCTGGGTATCAAGCCGTCGCACTATCCTATCGTCGGCCAGCACTTGCTGCAGGCGATACAGCATACCCTGGGCGACGCCGCAACGCCGGCATTGCTCTCGGCGTGGGCCGAAGCCTACGGCTTGCTGGCGCAGGCGCTGATCGATGAAGAGGATAGGCTGTACCGGCAATCCGGCACCGAACCGGGCGCATTATTCGATATGCGCGTAACGGCGGTGCAGAAGCAGAGCACCCTGGTGACCTCCTTCACGCTGGAACGGGCCGACGGCAGCGCCGTGCCGGATTTTGTTCCCGGCCAGTATGTCAGCGTCGCCATCACCTTGCCCGGAGGCTTGCGCCAGTTGCGTCAATACAGCTTGTCCGATGCGCCGGGCAAGTCGCATCTGCGCATTTCGGTAAAACGCGAACCTGCCGATGCGGAGACGCCGGCCGGCATGGTGTCCAACTGGCTGCATGATCATCTGGCGCTGGGCAGCATATTGCCGGTCAGCACGCCTTGCGGCGATTTCGCGCCCGGCGCGGCAGGCGACGGCCCGGTGGTGCTGCTGTCGGCCGGGGTAGGGATCACGCCGATGATTGCAGCGCTGAACCACATTGCGGCGACCGCGCCGCAACGCCAGGTCATCTTTGCACATGCTGCACGCGATGTGCTGCACCACGCCCATCGCGCCGATCTCGCCAGGGCCAGGGAGCTGATGCCCAATCTGCTCAGCGTGGTTTTCTACGAGGACGCCGGGAAGGAGCCGGATGCGGATAGTGCCGCTGCAGATGGCGCGCCGGCTGCGAACGTGATGGCCGGCCTGATGGATGTGGACAAGCTGGTCGCGTGGCCCTTGGCCGACACGCGCGTCTATCTGTGCGGCCCGATCAAATTCATGCAGGCGCAATGGCTGTCGCTGATCAAGCGCGGCGTGCCGCCGACCAGGCTGCATCGGGAAGTATTCGGGCCCGACATGCTGGACCATCTGCTGTAATTGACGGGCGACGCCGGCTGGCATTTTCCTGGAGGTACATGCCAGCCGCTTTCCCTTTGATCTTGCCGGAGAACATTTTCTGCATGACATGATTTGGCGTTTTAAGCCGCTTGCGCAAAGAGGCGGTAGAATACAGGCACATTCGAGTGTAGTTGACGGCGGTCGCGCGGTATGGATGGTCCCCCTCAGTGGGGCCTGACAGATCTATGGCACTTCAAGATGTATCTGCACAAGATGACTGGCGAGAAGTTCCTCGCGAAAGGATCTGCTGCATGGATACAGATACAGAAGTACTGCTGGAGCGCGAACTCCAAATGCTGGATTCGGAAGATCGGCGCCTGGCGGAGTTGTCGCATTATGCGGTGACGATCGATAATTCCGACCCCAATCTCAATTTCCTGACCCAGCTCGCGGTCAAGACGGCCGATGCGCAGATCGGCGGCATCAGCATCGTCTATCAATCGCAGATATGGCTGCCTTCGCGGGTAGGCGTGGACGTTAACTGCGTGCCGCGCGCCGGCTCCTTTTGTGCGCAGGCGGTCAGCGCCAATGCCGACTGGTTTGAAGTCGAGGATGCGACGCTCGATCCGCGTTTCTGCAATAACCCGCTGGTAACGCAGGCGCCCGGTTATCGCCATTATGCGGCGGCGCTGCTGCAAGGCACGCGCGGTTATTTGCTGGGCACGCTATGGGTGATGAACGGCGCCCCCGGGTTGCTGAATGACGAACAGCGCATGACCTTGCAGGCCCTGGCCCGCCAGATCGTGGACATACTGGAATTGCGTTATTACAACGAGATCACCGGCTTGTCCAATCGCGCCACCTTCCTGCATCATCTGCAACTGAGGCTGGCTGCGGGTGCCGACACATCGGAAGGCGGCACCCATGTTGTGGTCGGGTTTGTCGACCTGATGGGATTTCGCCAGTTTAATGAAGTGTACGGCCGCAATGCCGGCAACCAGGTATTGCGCATCATGGGCGAACGCCTGGGCCACTGGGCCGGCCCGCACAACCTGGTGGCGCATCTGGGCGGCGACAGATTTTCCTTTGCGCTGTTTGGGCAACGCATCCAGCATGCCGAGCAGCTGGAACAGTTAAAGAACATCATCAGCGCGCCATTCAAGCTGGAGAACAGAGGCAACCGCACCTTGCATGCGCGCGTCGGCATTGAGCGCGTGGACACGCCGTTCGCCGGCGCGGCAGTCGCCTTGCTGGATGCCGCGGACACGGCGGCGTCGTCCATTCCAGGCAAGTACCTGCGCACGACGATCAAGGAGTATCGGCTGGAATTGCTGGCGCGCTCGCACCTGCTCATGGAGTTGCAGGGTGCGCTGGATGGGGATGGCATGCACGGCTCGCTGGTCGTGCATTACCAGCCGCAAGTCAATTTTCGCTCCGGCCGCTTGCTGGGCCTGGAGGCGCTGGTGCGCTGGCAGCATCCGGCCAAGGGACTGATCCTGCCGCAGGACTTCATCGCATTGGCGGAAAGCGCCAATGCCATTTATCCGCTGGATCACCTGGTCCTGCTGCAAGTATGCCGCGACATGCGGCATTGGATGGATGCCGGCCTGGACATTGTGCCGGTGTCGTTGAACATGTCGCGAGCCTCGCTATTGCATCCCAGCATGGTCGCCGACCTGCGCTCAGCGCTGGAAAAATACCGGATTCCCGGCCACATGCTGGAACTGGAAATTACCGAAAGCCAGTTGCTGGAAACCCCGTCGCTGTTGCCTGAGCGTATCGAGGAATTCCGCGCATTGGGAGTCGGCATCGCGGTAGACGATTTCGGTACCGGCTATTCCAACCTGGATGCGATCAACAGCTTTCCTTTCGACCGCCTGAAAGTGGACCGACAGTTTGTGCACGGCGTAGCCGGCAATGAGCGTATGGCCGGATTGTTTCACCTGATACAGGGTATCGCTGAATTGTTCGAGGCCGATCTGCTGTGCGAAGGGCTGGAGGATGCGGCCGACCTGCAATGGCTAGCGCAGCGCGGCGCCAATTGCGTGCAGGGCTGGTATTTCAGCAAATCGCGCACACCGGAATCCATCGTCAAGCTGCTGACCAGCCTGCGGGACCGCCCGCAAGGCGGGCTGGTATTGAATGCGGAGCAATTGCGCGATCTATTGAAGGAATGAACTCCCGGATGCGGCGTGGTTTACGCGTCCATGTACGCCATGCCGCCGGCATTGCTGATTTCCAGCCTTTCTTCCAGCAGTTTCTTGTCGCCCTTGCGGAATTCCAGAAATTCCAGGCCTATGCGGAATAATTGCTGCGACAGGATGGTGTAATTCATGCGGCAACTGATCTCCAGGATTTTTTCTCTGGCGCCGGCATTCAGCGGCGGCAATGCCAGCAACAGGATGACCTTGCCCTCATGGAAGACATTGTGGTCGCAGTGTATGCTGAGCCCGCCCAGCGAGATGTCGTTGACCCGGCCATGGAAAGTCTTTTTGCCGTTGCCGCCTTCATACACGATAGCCATGCGCCATTTGACCAGGTAGCGCTTATGCGCGCGGATGTTGGCGCGCGGCAGCTTCACCGCAAACGCCGGCAGCGGCGCAGGCGGCGCGGCGCTGATGTCTTTTTCTTCCTTGCTCAAGCCCTGCAGCACGCGCAGGCTGTCTTCCACGGCTTGATCTACATCGGGATTTTTTATCATGTGCTTCTGTCCGGCGCATTTCTTCCGCGCCCAAAATATCGTATAGACCCCTTGCCCGACCCGCATGCAAAAATTATAAATGGGAAATGCGCCGGTCCGCTGTGGCTGTTGCGCTGAGTCTGCATTATGCTATGCGTTACATGATAGGTGAATATTTCTTCCAGGGCAATTTGTTTTATTGCTGTTATTGCCATTTTTTGAGGCGTATTTGCTTATTTGCCGGAGCGGCCGCCGGCACGAAGCGGGCATGCGGTCGGCTGCGCCGGCGATCTCCGGCGGATAGAGCGCCTATGCCGTCTCTGCCGCGGTGGCACTGTTTGATACCCGCATGACAATGACGCCTGTTGCAGCCATTGCGGTCCCGATCAGCCATAATGGAACAATTGTTTTGGCCGCGAATCCGCCCGCGCTAAAATGGCGGCACTACCCAAGGAGAAAACATGAACAAAATTTTTGTCGTCATCATTGCTGGATTGATGTTCGGCAGCAACGCGGCTAATGCCGCCGGATGCATCAAAGGAGCCGCTGTCGGCGCCGTTGCAGGACACGTCGCGGGACATCACGCGGTGCTTGGTGCAGTGGGTGGCTGCGTGGTTGGACATCATCTTGCAAAGCAGAAAGCAAAAGAGGAAAAAGAAGCGGCCCGCGCCAAAAAGGAACAGACAACTGCCCAAAAATAAGTCGCGAGGCGGGCAGGGAGCGGCAGTATGCCTGCATTGAAATAATGAAGATAAAAACTAGAACTCATTTCATAAATAGCAGCGAGTGCGAACGAGTCTATTTGGGATGCAGTGCAAGGCGTGTCGCGACGGATGGCCGCCCCACGCAAAGGGTCATCCCTTTGCTAGCGGCGCAACGCTGCAATGCGCCCAAATAGGCCGTTCCCGGAGGGTTAGTCCCAGAAAAGGCGCTGGACTGCGTTGCACTCGTTGTGAATAGCCCGCTATTCACTGCCTCGCACGCCTTGCCAGCGCCTTTTCTGGGGCTAACGCATCTCACTGGTATTTATGAAATGAGTTCTAGAACTGAGACAGCCGCCGACGTGACTGCCATAGAAGCAGTGACGGTAGCTGCATTTTCGGGCGCACCCCATACAAGCCACACCGAACCGGAGTACTACAATCGCTTCGGTTTTCGGGCCGAGCCGGGACTTGTTCTTCCTGATGTTCCGCCAGAGTATTTTCAGGCAATATCGTTCAACTCGCCGCTGCCTTGCGGCACAGTGTCGTACGACGATTCATTCAGCGCGCAGAAATGAGGGCGCTAGTTTTTCAACTGGCGCCCGCCGAACAGTCCAAAAGCAGGAGACCCGAAATGAGCGATCTTGAAAACTCGATCACGCATGTAATTGAAGCCTACCAAGCGGCAGTTTTCAACAAGGATGCCGACGCGTTCATGCGCCTCTATGACCAGGAGGTGCGGGTATTCGACGCGTGGGGCGTATGGTCATACGAAGGCGCCGCGACCTGGCGGGAGATGGTCGAAGGGTGGTTTGCTTCGCTGGGCACCGAAGTGGTGAAGGTGAACATGGATGACGTGCAAACCACAGGCAGCCAGGAGCTGGCGATGGTCAGCGCGATAGTCACCTACGCGGGCGTGTCCGCTGAAGGCGAGGACCTCCGCGCGATGCAAAACCGGCTCACGTGGGTACTCAAGCCTGAAGGAGACGCCTGGAAGATCGCTCACGAACATACATCGGCGCCTGTAGGTTTCAATGATGCGAAGGCGATCCTTCAACGTTAGGGAGCGTGTTGAATTTTAGTCCAAGGATAAAGCAATGACATCGCTGAATTTCAAGCTCACGGATTCCAGTTTGCAGCGGGATGAGATTTTGAGCATCAACAATGAATACATGTCTTGGGTGCCCGAGCGAATGAAAGCGCCGCGAGATCATCCCGAATCTTTTCTGTTTGCCTGCAACTATGCTTCTTGGGCAAGCGCCCGATTGCGCAATGTGCGGCGGTAAATGCCAACCGCGATGGGGAGCGCGATGATGACCAGAAGCGCCGCTATTGCGAACGTGATCCGCATGCCGGTGGCAATGGCCTCGGGACGCGCCGTTGTGATGTCGGTCGCCACTGAGGCAAACGCGAACACAGCACCCATGACGGATGCGCCGGTGATGAGGCCGAGATTGCGCGACAGGCTGAGTAGGCCGGAAATGACGCCCCGCTGGTCCGGGTTGATATCCGTCATGACGGCGGTGTTGTTGGCCGCCTGGAACAGCTGATAACCGGGAGTCAAGACGGCGATGGCAGCAATGTAGCCCGCGACGCCGAACATCGCCGGAAGCGCGGACAGCGCAATTGAACCAGCCGCCATGTCGATGAGCCCTACGATGACCATGAATGGCGCGCCCAGACGGTCGACAATACGGCCGGCCAGGATGCCGCTCACTGCGGAGATGATTGGGCCAATCGACATGACGATTCCAACGAGAGCCTCGTCGAGCCCGAGCGCACGAGACAGGTAGAACGGTCCGACCACCAGCGTCGCCATCATCACCGTCGAGACGAGCGCATTCATGGCCAAGCTGGCACTCAACACCGCATTGCGGAACGCCGCCAATCGGATCAATGGCGATGCCACTCTCGCCTGCGCCAGCACAAAGAGGCTGCCTCCAAGGACAGCGGTCATCAGCAGGGTCATGTTGAGCCGATCGAAGTGACCGCCCCCAACCGTCATGGCGAGCGCATAGGCCGCGAGCGTCAGGCCAAGTAACAGCGTGCCCAAACTGTCGAAGCCGGGACGATCCGTCTTCGGCTCCCGGCTATCGACGGGCAGATAACGGTGCGCAAGAATGAATGTCAGGAGACCCAGCGGCACGTTGACGAAGAAGATGGCCCGCCAACCGAACCCGGTGATCAGAACGCCGCCGAGCGATGGGCCGAGCGCGGTGCCGATCGCGGACATCGTTCCGAGCAGCCCCATGGCGCTCCCTGTCTTTGCCTTCGGGACCGTCTCACCGACAAACGCGATGGTGAGGGCCATCATGATGGCCGCTCCGAGACCCTGCGCCGCTCGGGCGGCAATCAGCAGCCAGAGCGTGGGCGCGGCACCACACAGCACCGAGGCCACCGTGAACAGGAGGATTCCGGCAAGTAGCAGCCGTCGGCGGCCGGTGATGTCGCCGAGTCGTCCGACGCTGACGATCAGGGTAGTGATAGCGAGCAGATAGGCGAGAACAACCCACTGGACTTCCTGGAAGGAGGCGGCGAACGCCTGTGCCAACGTCGGCAAGCCGACATTGGCGATGCTGGTGCCGAGCGAGGACAGCAACATCGATAGTGCCAGGCCTGTGAGCGCCCAGCGAACCGAAGACGTCCGCTCCATACTTCCAGCTACTGCCGCATCTCGTCCTGTAATGGTTGGTTTCAACGTGAATCCCTTTCCTGTAATGACTGACTTCAACATGCCCTCGTTTTCTGGCAACTTCCAAAAACGGGGCTGCTAATACCATATACTTTTTCATGGTATGGCGGAAGACGCATCATTTGCACTTTATACGTGCGTTTGACGCCACATAAAGATCAAGCCGTGCTACAGTCGATGCATGTCTACTCCCGATTTCAACTTGCTTGTCACGCTTGATGTGCTGCTCGCGGAAGGCAGTGTTGCGCGCGCAGCTCAACGGTTACGGCTTAGCCCGTCGGCGATGAGCCGGGCGCTGGCACGATTGCGTGAAACAACAGGCGATCCGCTGTTGGTCAGGGCCGGACGCGGCCTCGTCCCCACACCGCGCGCGCTTGAACTCCGCGAACGGGTCAGCCAGCTCGTGCAGGAAGGAGAAGCGGTTCTTCGCCCTGCCGGCAAGCTCAACCTCAAACAGCTGGTCCGAACGTTCACGTTGCGGACCAGGGAAGGCTTTGTGGAGAACTTCGGAGCGCAGCTCATTGCCCGCGTCGGCGAGGAGGCTCCCGGCGTGCGGCTGCGCTTCGTACTGAAGCCAGACAAAGACAGCACGCCGTTGCGTGACGGGACTGTCGATCTGGACACCGGCGTTGTGGGGAATACCACTGGCCTTGAGCTACGCGCGCAGGCATTGTTCCGAGACCGTTTCATTGGCGTCGTGCGAATTGGGCACCCACTGAGTCAGGGCGAGGTCACCCACTCCCGTTATGCGTCCGGCAGGCACATCTGCGTCTCGCGGAAGGGGCTAGCCAAGGGGCCGATTGATGAAGCCTTGAAGCCGTTCGGGCTGGAACGGGAGATCGTCACGATCGTCGGCGGCTTTTCGGCCGCGCTGGCGCTAGCCCGGGCTTCCGACCTGATCGCCAGCGTCCCCGAACGACACACCGGAATCCTGCGCACCGGAATGCATAGTTTTCCCCTTCCAGTCTCCATGCCGGAGGTCACGATCTCATTGCTCTGGCACCCGCGGCTGGATGCCGACCTAGCGCATCGCTGGTTGCGCGGCCTCGTTCGGGATATCTGCGCGGCGATCCGCTGAAGGGGCAAGTCTCCCGCAATCAAAGTGCTGTAGCGTAGACATGGTGCTCATCATCGTCGGACGTGGTGCGTTGATCGCTTCCATATCCTGGAAAAGTGCGTACGCGATGCCACGATGGCCTCTTTGGGTTTTTGCGAACGTCCGCAACCGGGATGCGAATTCAGAGGATCGGCTGTCGCTTAGAGGGCGAAGGCAGAAATCGGCCAGCGGGCATCCCACTTGGTTAGACGTCTATTGTTGATTTACCATTTATTCTATGCCATCATCAATTGATTCGCAGCTGCCGCCATGCCAAAGCGAACAAAAGGGATTTTCCATCACAGGAGTGAATGAAATGCTAGTCTATATTTTTCGTGGGCCCGGTCGTGTGTTCGGTATTACTGCGGACGCGACGGGGGCGAATCTGCCTGCAGAGTTCGCACCGTGGGTTTTATTCAGGTCGCAGGAACTGAGCCGCGACCAAGCGACTCCAGGTGTTGACACAGGAGAGTGTCTGGACGACATCGAAAAACATGGGTTCCACATCACCGATGCCCATGTTCGCATTACTGACAGGGTAATCTGACGCTGCGTTCAATTGGACGCTGGTCGGCCAGGTGCGGCCATTCGAAGGTGTCTGCTAGACTCCTAGTGATTTAATTCCATTCCTTATTAGACCAATGATTCCATCCGATGTTCGCGCCGAAATCCTTCGTCGAATCCGTGCTGCGGAAGAAGAGCACGGCGTTCGCGTGCTCCTTGCTGTCGAATCTGGGAGCCGCGCGTGGGGCTTCGAATCCCCCAACAGCGATTACGACGCACGATTTATCTACGCCAATTCTCAGGAATGGTACCTATCTGTTGGACTTGAAGAGCAGCGCGACGTCATTGAATACCCTATCGTCGACGATATTGACCTGAATGGCTGGGACGTTCGCAAGGCATTGCGATTGTTCTGGAAATCCAATCCGGCATTTGTTGAGTGGATTCAATCTCCGATTATCTATGCCGAGAGTAGTGCCTTCGCCACCAACGTCCGTGACCTCCTTCCGGCCGTGTACTCTTGCGAAAATGGGATTCATCATTACCGAAGCATGGCCAGGACAAATTTTCGAGGCTATTTGAAGGCCGACCTCGTGCCCTTAAAAAAGTATTTTTATGTCTTGCGCCCGTTACTTGCCGTTCGTTGGTTGGAGCGCTACGGACGTGCTGCGCCTATTGAATTCGGTAAGCTGTTGCACTTAATCGACGGTAATCGCCCATTGTTGGCCGACATTGATGCTCTGCTGGAACGCAAGCGCGCCGCGCCAGAAATGGGGTTGGAGTCTCCGGTTCAAAGTATCAATGCGTTTATCGAGAGTGAGCTTGAGCGGCTTGAGTCCTTGACGCCACCACAATTTCGACGAGGTGATGTATTGCCGAAGCTGAACGACGTCTTTCATCACAGTATTCGGCAGGCGTGGGCCTGACTTTTTTTACCCGTGTAGAGGCGGCACCATGCCTGATGACAGGTGTCAGCCGGCCAATAACGGACGGCCAGAGGTGGCATCCAATCAATGCAGATTCGGGTATGAAGTGCATGAAATGTCGAATATTTTTTCGGGCCGTAGATGACCATTAACGCAGAACACGTAAGCGAAATTTTTTCCGTCTTCCATGACGGTACAATCGTGGGGCAAGCATTTGACGGGTCTTTACTCGACTTGGAAGTTGAAATAATCTATCTGGCCGTGCGAGTAAATCCAAATTTTCGAAGCTTCCGATTAAGGCTCTTAAATACTCGCGATATCCGGTTCAAAGTTTGGCCAAACGATGTGAACGCAGAGCCGTATGAAATTTTGTCTGTTCCTCAGATTTTTCAACCAGAGCTTGAAATTTTGCGTGGCAAATCTGACGGAGACGCCGTAAAAGTTATTTGCAGTCAGGTCTCTAAAGGTTTCGACTATTGCGGAGGCGAGCTATCACTAAGAGCGAGTTCGGCAGTGGTCACTGACGAATCTGGAATCGAGTACTCCATTTGCGATTTGAAAAAACTCTCCGAGGAATATTGGGCTGATTGGGAACGTCGAAATGCTGTTGCGAAGTAGTCTGTGTCGGCGACCCCATCAGCAAAGGCAGTTGCCGGCTGCGGTCATTCGAATGAATTTGCAAAGCCTGATTTAGGATATGAAAAAACATAGGAAATTACCCTTAGGCGTAATCGTGGCATCCGGATTTCTCTTAACTATTCTGTTGAGTCTTTCGGCGGGCTACCTTGCTAGTCAGTTGCCATCGGCAGAAGAGAGCTGTCATGCTGAATGTAAAGCCAAGGGTAAATTTGGTCGCCTTACGCAAAAATATCCGCTCTATGTTTCGCAAGGTCGGGTTCCGTTAGTATGCGAGTGCAGTTCGTAATACCAATGCAGGCTGGCACGAATCGGCGGCCAAAAGCAGTCTTTCACAGGCAGTCGGCTCGCTGCACCATTGTTCAGATGATGAGTCAGATGCAGTGGGTAAATTTTGTCACGTTGGACTTTAATCACTGGAATTTAACGATGAATTCGATATTGAATCTGCGTAGCAGTTTCTGGAGCTTCGCGTTAGGCATTGCGGGCGGGATGCTAGGTCTTTGTTTCAATTTTTATGCGAATGGTGATTTCGGGTTTGGCTATGGCGTTCTTGGCGTGCCGTTGGGTGGATTGGTCGGAGCCACACTTGATAAAAATCGGGTTAAGCAATGTACGATGCTGTTTTTATTTGTCGCGATTGCAGTGCTCCTCTGGTTCAAACGGTAAGGTCAGTGATGTCGAATTATCCGCAGCCATGAGCGGCCCGTGAGATGTGGCATCCACTGGCGTTCTCTTTTTGCACGCAATGGGACGAACTGAAAATTTTCTTGTGAGGTGACGCCGTGGACATACACGAAGAACCGGAAGTATCTAATGCTGAAAAGGTGAGCCGATTCGGATGTGGGGCGGTGCTTGGTCTGCTTTTCGGTTTTTTCTCGTCATAAAATATTCCCTTTCTTCATTCGGAATCGTTGCCGCTACAATCATCGCATCTCTCCTGGTATGCGGATAGCCAGGGCGATTTAACCTATAGGAGGAGCTAAAGTGCGAAAATTGACAGCCAACCTTTTTATTTCGCTCGATGGTGTCGTCGAAGCTCCAAATACCTTTATGCGCCCGGATTTATATGGCGACATTCCTGAAGAATACATTGCCGAACAAGATACAGTTCTTATGGGCCGGAAGATATACGAAGAATGGTCACAATTTTGGCCAGACTCGAAAATTGAGCCGTTTGCATCCTTTATCAACAACCACCCGAAATTTGTAGTAAGTAGCACTTTACACAATTTGGGATGGCGCAATTCAACGCTACTGGATGGTGACCTTGAAGGAGCCATAAGGAAACTCAAGGCTCAGCCAGGCAAGACAATCGGTGTACATGGCATTAGTTTAATTCAATCATTGCTGCTAGCTGGCTTATTAGACGAATTGCATTGCACACTGATTCCCGCCATTGCGGGACGTGGACGAAGATTGCTTGACCATCAAGGCGCTGCGATACAACTAGACCTACTGAATTCACGTACCACTCCGGGAGGCTTACAGTGTTTGGTTTATACAGTACGGTAATGGAATAATGCGATTGGCTGGAATTTCATTTCTCAGAATACACCTGTAAATGAATGATCGCACTTGAGAACCCCATCTGTCGGCAACTATCGCTTAAATTGTCAGCTCGCTGTGTGACGACTGCCGCCGGCCAGTAGCAGACACTCGAGAGCGGTGCCGATTCAAGCAGCTACTCGTTCATGAAAGAGAACAATGATGGGCGGATATGGAATCAAAATATAATCAAGGAGAAAATCATGCGAAAAATCGTTTCGTTTGTGCATGTGTCACTGGATGGT
>DATHMC010000254.1:0-17655 GCA_035487495.1 Undibacterium sp. | reverse complement strand
CCTATCAATGAAATAGGCACCGCCAGGCTGGCAATTACCGTCGCCCGTACGCTGTGCAGGAAAGCAAAGATCACCAGTACGACCAAAACGACCGCCAGGATCAATTCAATTTCGACATGCTCCACAGAGGCACGGATGCCGGTCGTGCGGTCGCTCAATACATCGACTTTTAATCCGGCCGGCAGCGATGCGGTCAACTCCGGAAGGCGCGCCTTGATTGCATCCACGGTAGCGATCACATTGGCGCCAGGCTGGCGTTGGACATTCAGGACAATGGCAGGAGTCAGTCCGCTCCATGCGCCCAGTTTGACGTTTTCAGCGCTGTCGACCACTTGCGCAATGTCTGACATGCGCACAGGGGCGCCATTACGGTAGGCAACGATCAAGTTCTTATATTCATTCGCAGTCAGCAATTGATCATTGGCATTGATCGTAAATGCGCGGGTCGGTCCATCGAAGCTACCCTTGGCACCGTTGGCATTCGCCGCAGTGATGGCGGTACGCAAGGTATCCAGACCGAGGCCGTACGACGCCAGGGAACGGGTATCGGCCTGTATCCGCACGGCGGGCCGCTGGCCGCCGCTCAGGCTGACCAGGCCAACGCCGCTGACCTGGCTGATTTTCAGCGCCAGCCGGGTATTGACGATGTTCTGCACCTCGGTCAGAGGCAAGGTATTGGAGGTAATTGCCAGCGTCAGCACCGGCGCGTCGGCCGGATTGACCTTGGCATACACCGGCGGCGCCGGCAAATCTGCCGGCAACAGGGAGCCGCCTGCATTGATCGCGGCTTGTACTTCCTGCTCCGCCACGTCCAGGGTCTGGCCCAGGCTGAATTGCAGGGTAATGATGGAAACGCCGGCGGCACTGGTGGAACTCATGCGCGCCAGGCCGGCCATCTGGCCGAACTGGCGCTCCAGCGGCGCGGTGACAGTCTGGCTCATGACCTCCGGGCTGCCGCCCGGATACAGGGTTTGCACCTGTATGGTAGGGAAATCCACTTGCGGCAGGGCCGACAGCGGCAAAAATTTGAAGCCCATGAACCCGGCCAGCACAATCGCCACCATCAGCAGCGAAGTCGCCACCGGACGCATGATAAACGGACGTGACGGGTTCATGATGAATAGCCTCTTGCGTCCTTGATCCCGCGGACCAACATTCCGGGCAATGCCGGCGGTACTGAGTTATCCGTGCGCCTGATCATTGTGGACTGGCCTCCTGCTGACGGCGATGCCGCGGCTCCCCGCTCGCGGTGCCGGAAGCGCCGGCTGCAGATGCATTGGAAGCCGGAACTGCCGCAGCGCCGCTTGCGGAATCGGGGCGGCCGCGCTTGCCTTTACCGTTGCCGCTGGCACTGTCAGCACTGCCGGCACCACCGGCGCCGCCCTTGCCCGCACCGCGTTCGCCAGGCAGGGTGACACGTGCGCCGTCCTTCAGCCGGTCGGCGCCTTCGGTGATCACTTTTTCACCAGGCTGCAAGCCAGTGGTGATTTCCACTTTTTCTACGGTCGCCTGGCCGCGCGTTACCGGCCGCAACGCGACCGTGCGATCCTCTGTGTTCAAGACGTAAACAAAATCACCCTTGCTGCCATGGCGCAGCGCGGTCACCGGAACCACTACCGTATTCTTTATCGTATGCAACAATAATTTGACATTAACGAACTGGCTGGGGAAGAGGTTCAGCTTATCGTTGGGGAAACGCGCCTTGGCCTTCACCGTGCCGGTTTGCGCGTCCACCTGGTTATCCAGCGCGAGGAAACGGCCCTCGCCCAAAGTATTGACGCGGGCACGGTCAAGCGCAGTGACCGCCAGCGGCGCCAGTTTCACGTCGCCTTTATCGTCCTTGCCCGCTTTTTCATCGCTGCCGCCCTTGCCGCGCCTGTCGCCCTTGGCTCCGGCTTTGTCGCCATCACTGGAACGATGCCTGCCAGCAGGCTGCTCGGCCACCTGCGCTGCCTGGGCGCCCTGCATATCGGCACTATTGGCGTATGCACCCATGGTGCGCGCCTGCACTTCGGGCACCTGGTCCTGCGGTATCGAAAATTCCACATCGATTGGGGAAATCTGGGTAATCACCGCTACGCCGCCGGCATCGCCGCTGCTGACAACATTGCCTGTATCCACGACCCGCAAGCCCACCCTGCCGCTTACCGGCGCAATCACCTTGGTATAACCCAGGTTCAGGCGGGCGGTGCCTTCCGCGGCCCTGTCGGTCAGCACAGTGCCTTCCAGTTGCTTGACCAGCGCATCCTGGGTGTCCACGTCCTGGCGCGCGATGGAATCCTGCTCCAGCAGAGTGCGATAGCGCTTCAATGTAAGCCGCGCATTTTCCAGCTGGGCCTCGTCGCGCTGGCGTTGTCCGGTAGCCTGCATCAAGGACATTTGAAACTGGCTCGGGTCGATAACGGCCAGCACCTGGCCGGCTTTGACCATTTGTCCTTCCCGGTACAATATCTGCTGCAGCACGCCGCTGACTTGCGGCCGCACCGTTACCGTCGCTGCCGCAGTGACCGAACCGAGCGCCTCCAGCACGACGGGGATATCCGCGCGTTCCGCGGTGGCCACGCCAACCGTGGTTGCCGGAGCGCCCCTGCCGCCCGGACCGCCAGGTCCGCCTGGACGAGCCGCACCACCCGCACCGCTGGGGTGGGTCAGGTACCAGCTCAACCCACCCAGCACTGCCAGCCCGGTCAAGGCCAATACGATGCCTTTATAGGATCTGCCACGGCTTTTTGCCAAAGGTGCAGGATCTGCCGGACTGGTAGTTGCCGAACGTGATACTCCTTGCGCGTTATCATGCGAATCCATCGTTATCCTTGTATGCCGGATCATGCCGGCGAGATTGGGCAATTAGGGGTGATTCAGATTTTCATGCCAAGAACCGGCCAGCGATTCCGATCCTTTTTATGGAGCTTCGCACAAATCTCGGGGCGCAATACGGCCACCGATGACCTGGGCATAGACTCTTTGATTCCGGACTAGCCGGAAGGTCTGCTGGCGAATCCTAGCAGACGACACTGTGGCTGCCAATTTTATTATTATTATGCAATGAACTTAACAGCTGAAAAAGAAGAATTAAGTTCTGGCAACAATTATGACAGTAAGTAATCCGATTTGCGTAACGGCGAGTAACGACTAGTATCTCCCAGGTAAACGATTGTTTAGTTTTTTGCTGGACTGTTAAGAAATGTTGACGACTCCCGGACCAAGAATCATTTCCAGGGCCATCACGCACAAGCTACGTGTAGCTTCCTCGGAGATCACGTCAGCCGGACGCTTCTATCGCCTTGTCAGTTTTCGCTAACCGGGCCGGGATCCTGATGGCCACCTGGTGCTCTTCCCTGTCATTCACAAGCGGAATTTCCGCGGACGGCAGCATGACGCCGTCCAGGATCACGCCGGCATACACTGTTTCTCCGGCATCTGTGACAGAGCCGGCATGTTCCAGTTGCACTACAACGATCTGGTACAAAGTATTTTGATAACGATACGCAAGCTTGAACGAGTGCCAGTCAGCCGGCAAACACGGCGCAAAACTCAGTTTGTCATTATTGAGGCTCAGACCGAGCAACGATTCCACGATCAAACGGTACATCCAGCCCGAGGAGCCGGTATACCAAGTCCAGCCGCCTCGTCCTGCATGCGGAGCAACAGCGTAGACATCGGCAGCAACCACATAGGGTTCTACCTTGTAAATGGCGATATCTTGCGCGGTCCTGCCGTGGTTGACCGGATTGATCATATTGAGTACGTCCCAGGCACGTTCGCGGTCACCCAGCTTGGCGTAGGCCATCGCAGCCCATATCGCGGCATGCGTATACTGGCCGCCGTTTTCCCTCACACCGGGGACATAGCCTCGGATATAGCCGGGATTCAGATCGGACGCACTGAATGGCGGATCCAGCAATTGCACCAGGCCCGACTCTCGCTTGACCAGCCTCTGATCCACCGCCTCCATCGCACGCTTCACGCGTTCAGGGGCGCCGACGCCGGACAACACTGCCCAGCTCTGCGATATCGAATCAATCTGGCACTCCGGATTCACGGACGAACCCAGCGGCGTGCCGTCGTCGAAATAGGCGCGCCTGTACCAGTCGCCATCCCAGGCCTGTTGCTCCAGGTTGTGCCGCAATGTCTCTGCCTCGCTACGGCAATGCTGCGCAAACGACTCATCGTCCCGCATATCCGCGATCTCGGCAAAGCGCGTCAGCACTTCAAACAGGAAAAACCCCAGCCAGACACTTTCACCCTTGCCGTGCTCGCCGACTTTGTCCATGCCATCGTTCCAGTCGCATGAGCCGATCAGCGGCAAACCGTGAATGCCGAAGCGCAACCCCCTGCGTACGGCGCGCACGCAGTGCTGGTAAAGATCCGCAGATTCGGAAGAGCGGAGCGGCATATCATAATACGAATCCTCGTCTGCATTCACTTGCCTGCCGTCCAGGAAATGCGCCGTCTCGTCCAATACCCCGATATCGCCGGTGCTCACTATATAGCGATGGGTAGCCAGCGGCAGCCACAGATAATCGTCAGAGCAATGGGTGCGTACGCCGCGGTCCGATGGCGGGTGCCACCAATGCTGGACGTCGCCGTCGATAAATTGATGTGCTGCGCACAGCAGCAAATGATCGCGCATCAAATGGGGCTCCGCATGTACCAGCGCCATCGTATCCTGCAGCTGGTCGCGGAAGCCGTAAGCGCCGCCCGATTGATAAAACCCGCTGCGCGCCCATAACCGGCAAGCGATGGTTTGATATACCAGCCAGCCATTGGCCAGCACGTTCAATGCGATGTCCGGTGTTTTTACTTGTACCGCCCCCAGCACATGTTTCCAATGGGTATGTACTTTGTCCAGGGCGACGCGGGCAGCGGCGGCGCCGCGATAACTGTATACCAGGCTGCTGACGTCTTCGCTGCGGCGCCCGGTCACACCGAGCATGAATACAATCTCACGCTCCTGCTGCGGGCCAAGTTCAAAAGGCACCTGCAAGGCTGAGCAAGGGTCCAGGCCAGCGCCCGATTTTCCGGAAAGGCGGACACGCGTCATCGCCGACGGGCTTTGCAAAGAATTATTGCGTCCTATGAACTCGGTACGGTCGCAGGTATGGCTGCGGAGTGTCGCATCCACATCAAAAAAGGTAATGCGATCGGCAAATTCTGTGTTGTAGGAATTGCGGGCAAACAAAGCGCCGGTCGACGCATCGACCTCGGTGACCACGTGCATCAGGGATTTCGGCCGCAAGTCTCCCAACACCCACTCTATATAACCGGTGGCGGACAGCTTGCGGGTACGCTCCGACACATTACGTACTTTCAGTATGGAATATTTGATCGAAGCGTCCAGTGCGACATACACCAGCAACTCGGATTGTATGCCGTTTTCCGTATGTTCAAACACGCTGTAACCAAAACCGTGGCGGGTTGTATAGCTGCCCTGCCCCTTGCAGGGGAGCGCAGTGGGCGACCAGAATTGCCCGGTTTCTTCATCCCTCAGATAGTAGGCCTCGCCGCTGGGATCCGACACAGGGTCGTTATTCCAGGGGGTCAGACGGAATTCATGCGCATTTTGCCCCCAGGTATAAGCCTGTCCGCTTTCCGACAAAACGGTGCCGAATTGCGGATTAGCCAGCACATTCACCCACGGCGCGGGTGTGACCTTATTGTCTGTCCTTGTACTGCCCGGCAGCGTGGTAATCACGTATTCACGACCGTCAGGCGTAAAGCCGCCCAGTCCATTGAACAGGATCAGGTCCCGCGGCGACGTTTCCGTTTGCGTGCTATCTTTATATTCATCAGGTTTGCGGACCGGCACCAGCTGAGGTATCTTGATATCCGGAGAATGGCGGCGGCTGACCTGTTCCGCCAGCGACCCGCCGCTATCGCTGAGTATGACTCTGGCGACCGACTGCATCAGCATCCTGTCTTCGTTCGGCATCTGCTCGGAGAATCGCACAAAGATGCCTCCGGGCCGATCTATGGATTGCGCCTCTGTTCCCGAAGCGATCAGGCCCATGATCTGGTCTTGCAATATCTGGCGATAACTGGCATGGTCTTCGTTCCAGATCACCAGGTCTACCGCCAGGCCTTTTAGCCGCCAGTAGGCATGCGCCTGCACCAGTTGCCGCACCAGGTCTATGTTATCTACGCTTCTGATCTGCACCAGCACAATAGGCAAATCGCCGGAAATGGCATAGCTCCACAAGCCGGACTGGCCGCGCCGATTTTTGATCAGTATGCCGGCATCGGCACGCAATAAGGTATTTGCGTAGATCACGTAATTGGCCAGTCGGCTATACAATTGCGCATCTGCTTCGCTGGCATTTAATTGACGCAGCACAACGTGACTATGCGTCCACGCCAGTTCAAAGACGCGATCGGCCAGATGGCGGTCACGGTACTTGTCTATCAGGTGCAAGGCATCGGCGCGGGTCTCGCTGGCTCCTGTCACCATGTCGACGATAATCGTCTGGCCCGGTTCCAGTTCAAGCTGGCAACGGATGGCAGCGATCGGATCCAACACCGAACCCTGGTTGCCGGACAAGGCCGCCACATCCAGCATGGCAGACGGCGCGGCGACCGTATTGCCTCTTCCTATGAAGCGCGAGCGATCGGTTTCAAAAGAGACGGGAGCCACCTCCCCGTCTGCCAGCTCATGCACGGACATCACACTCAGCATCCATGGCATCTGCTGCCCCAGGGAACGTGGGCGCCTGGTGCACAAGATGGCTTTTTTATCCGGCAGGATTTCCGTTTGTATGAACAGATTGCTGAACGCGGTATGCGCCGCATCGGCCGCAGCCGGCGCCAATACCACCTCGGCATAACTGGTGACATCGACGACCTTGCGCATGCGGGAACGATTAGTGACATGCGTGCGGCGCAATTCTATGTCGTCTTCCGGCGATACCACGATCTCGGTGTGCAGTTCAATATCGCCGTCGCGTCGGCGGTACTCGGCACGCCCCTCGGAAAAATTCACTTCATACGCATCCGGCTGTTTGCGCGTCGGCTGGTAGGCAGTTGACCAGAAGCTGCCATTGGACAGATCGCGCACGTAGCAGAAACTGCCCCAATGGTCGCGGGTGCTGTCTTCGCGCCAGCGAGTTATCGCCAGGTCCTTCCAGCGGCTGTAACTACCGCCGGAATTGGTCAGCATCAAGTGATATCGGCCATTGGACAATAATTGTATTTCCGGCACCCGGGTGTCGCTGCGGGTCATGATACGTACCGGCATGTCGAGACCATCGCCAGTGGTGCGGATATCCGCCAGTTCGGTGGTATTGGCGTAGTAGGCGGTTGCTTTAGGTATCTTTTCCTGCAATAACAGCATCGTGGCCTGGAACAAGGGATAGGACTCAAAGCGCTTCTGCATGGGCTTGTCCAATAACAAGTACGCCAGCGACAGCAGCCCCATGCCCTGATGATGCGACATGAAGGATTTGATCAACGCGTGATTCTGGCCGCGCACCATCCTTGACGGCGTATGGTCAATCGCCTCATACATGCCGAACCGGCCCTCGAAGCCCTCTCCGGAAAGATTCTGCAAGTTCTTGCATGCCTCTTCCGGCGCCACCATCAAGGCCATCATCGACGCATATGGCGCCACCACCAGTTCGTCGCCAAGGCCGCGTTTAAGGCCCAAGCCGGGAACGCCAAAGGCGCGATATTGATAGTGCAGACTGGAATCAAGGGTGTAATACCCCGATTCGGAAATCCCCCAGCATACATTGCGCTGCTTGCCGTATTCAATCTGTCTCTGCACCACTGACCGGTAAGTCCGATCCAGTAAGGTATTATCGTAATTCGGCATGATCAGCAGCGGCATCAGGTACTCGAACATGGAGCCGCTCCAGGAGACCAGCACCGGCTCGCCGCCAGCCAGCGTCATTTGGCGTCCCAGCGCAAACCAGCTTTCCTGCGACAGCTTGCCCTGTGCGATAGCGACAAACGCGCATAACCGGGCTTCCGATGCGAGCAAATCGTAGTAGCTGTTGTCGCGCCTGTGATCGGTCAGGTTGTAGCCTATCGCCAGCAAGTGGGTAGTTTTATCATAAAGAAAATCATATTCTATCTGCGCATAGTCGCTGGCCTGCTGCGCCAGCTTCCGGGTATCGGCAATTCTGCGGGACGCATTTCTGCTGCCTTGTTGCACCAGCTTGAGCAAGGCAGCGAAATGCTCCGTCGCTTCCGGCGAAGCAGAGCCTTCGGGCACATTATCGACAATCAGTTGCAGTCGATCGCCAAATGCGGCCAGCGTTTCCAGTGTCGGTATCGCATTGATATCGACAATATGGTTATTCCAGTAGCGGTAGGTGGACAGGCGGCACCACGGCGCGAGGGTGACCAGGTCTTCATATGCTTCGCGGCACTGACGTGCCAGCGCACGCACCCACCAGTTGATCACCGGGTCCGCGACGTTATCCAGCAATGCCAGCATCTCCGCCGAGCGCGTGGCAAGGATATCCAGGGCTTCGCAAGCCGCCGCCAGCGTCTGCGGCGGTTGCTGGCAATAATTTCCTGCCAGCACCTGGAACTGCCCTAGCGGCTCCAGCAACTGATGCTGCCCATTTTCGTCGACAGCATCCTTCAAGACCTTGCAGGTATCGCCCACGCCCTCAAACAAGCGGGGATTTAAAATGGAGTTACCGGCAAGTTGCAACAGACCCGGCCCCAATACCAGTAAATGTCCGGCCAGATTGCCGCTATCAACCGATGAGATGTAAATGGGGTGCAAGGGTTGCAGGGTCTCTGTGTTGTACCAGTTATAAAAATGTCCCTGGTAACGTTCCAGTTTCCCCATCGTCAGCAGCGTATTTTGCGTGCGCTCCAGCAATTGACCGGCACTGATGTAACCGAAGTCGTGCGCTGTCAGATTGGCCAGCACGGCCAGGCCTATATTGGTCGGCGAAGTGCGCCTCGCCACAGCCGCTACCGGCTGCTCCTGCATGTTATCGGGAGGAAGCCAATTGTCTTCGGGGCCGACATAGGTCTCAAAGAAGGCCCAGGTCTTGCGCGCCAGTTTATGCAAATACACATATTGCTCGGGCTCTAGTTCGATCTTTACGCGGACGACCGGTTTGCTGACCCACCATGCGACGGCGGGCGACACCAGCCATAAGAACAGCAGCGGTATCGCCCCAAAGAAAGCCGCCGGCTTCAAGTAGAGCAAGCCAGTCCCTGCCGCAACAGAAATCACTGGTGCAATCCACATGGCGCGGAAAGAAGCCATCCATCCGTTGCTACTGCTGCGGCTGACTTCGCTATGGGAACTCCATTCCAGCATGTTATTACGGGTCACCAGCATGCGCCACACCGTGCGGCTTATGGCATCCAGCGTGAACCAGGCCTCGTAAGGCATGAAGGTAATATTCAGCAAGGCATGGGAAAAATGGCGTCCGCCGGAACGAATAACGGCCGTCAAATGCTGGCTGAACAGCACATCTTTCGATTTGCTCAAAAATTCCATTACAGAACCGATGATCGATGGAATCAACAGTATCCCAAGTACGGCGCGCGTCCAGAACCACGGGGTCGGCATTAAATTCCAGCCAAGCAGCAGCAACAACATCAGGCTTGCCGGCACCACGCTGCGCCGCAGGTTGTCAAACAGCTTCCAGCGCGATAAGGCGGACAAGGGATTTTTCTGGCTGTGCGCACCTGCCAGGGTTGCGCTGGATGCTTTTGGCAAGGGAACTTTGGGAAAGAGCCAGGAAATGATCTGCCAGTCGCCGCGCACCCAACGGTGTCTGCGCTTGACATCCACGCTGTAACGGGATGGATAATCTTCATACAGCTGCAAATCCGACAACAGCCCGGAGCGAATATAGCAGCCTTCCAGCAAATCGTGACTCAGGATCCGGTTCTCCGGGAAACGGTTGCGCATCGCCCGCTCGAACAGGTCAACGTCGTAGATCCCCTTGCCAATAAAGGATCCCTCCTGGAACAGGTCCTGATACACATCGGACACGGTACGCGTGTAGGGATCCACTCCCGACTCGCCGCTGAAAAGTTTTTCATAACGGGAGGATAGCGCTCCCGGCAAATTCACCGCCATGCGCGGTTGCAATATCCCATATCCTTCGCATACCCTTTGTCTGGTTTCGTCATAGCGCCCCTGGTTTAGCGGATGTGCCATCGTAGCGACAAATTGCCGGGCGGTATCCCTGGCCAGTTGCGTGTCGGTATCCAGTGTGATCACGTATTTCACATTGGCCAGCTCGGAAGTCTCGCCCACGATCAATGAAAACGGGTTTAGTGCAGCACCGCGCAGGAATGCGTTCAAATCGGCGAGCTTGCCCCGCTTGCGCTCGTAACCCATCCACACTTTCTGATGAGGGTTCCAGCGCCGTGGCCTGTGAAATGCCAGGAATTTGTCGGCGCGGCATTCTGTGGTCTCATATTCGCTATCGGCATATTTCCTGTTGAGCCCGATGATGTTCTTTTGCAGGCGATCAAGCAAAGACTGATCTTGCGGCGAGGTTTCGGTCGCCGCGTCACTAAAATCGGTCAACAGACAAAAATGCAGGTGTTCATCCACATTTGCCAGATAACGCACTTCCAGGTCGTCACACAGGCTGTCAATACTTTCCTCGCTGGAAATCAGCGTCGGGACCACGACCAGAGTGCGACAATCGGGCGGAATCCCTTTGGAAAAATCCATGCGCGGCAGCAAGTGCGGCATGATCAGCAATGTGGCAGCCCAATTGACGACAGCCACGGCAAGCTGGCTAGTTGCAATGATGGAGACCAGCGCAAGCAAAGCCAACAGCCAACTGGAAGCCCCTTCCCGATATGCCCTGTCCAAAAGGTTCGCGCTAAACAATGCAGTGAGCAGGAATACCGGCCCCAGGTACAAAATCAATGGGGAGCGTTTGCTGGAAACCCTGATCCTGTCCAAAATGGGCATGCGCAGGCCGACAAGCTTTTGCAGCTCGGGCAAGCCATCGCCCACCAGGTAAAACCCCACATGCGCCTGCCGATCATGTTCGCCATGCCGATTGGCGCCCTGGCTGGCCAGTTGTATCGCCTTCTCCGCAACCTCCACTTCCGACAGCAGGCTGTGCTTGGCCAATCGCTCAACCACATGCCGATAACGGTCACGGGTAACAAAATCCATCCTGCCATAGGCATCGCCACTATCCTTGCCCAGGACATGTTCGACAGCGCTCATGGTTTCGACAAACTCTCGCCAATCCATGCTGCCGAGAAAGCGCAAGCTGCCGATGCTGTTGCTGATGGAAACCTGGTCGGCCGCCTGTTGCTGCGCTTCCAGCTGTATCAACTGCTCTACGGTCAATCCCAATTCCGACAAATGTTGAGCTATCCATGTCAGCGGCAGGCTCAAACCGGGCGTCTGCCCCTGCAGGCGGCGCACCATCTCCGCGACAAAAGAACCGACCATCGGTGGCTCCGAGCGCGCCATGTCGGCTACCAGCAAGATCAGCCTGCTGGGTTCCTTGTCGGCCGTCTCTATCATCTGGTCGGCCCAGGCATTGGCCAGATCGCGGTTATACCTGTCGTTCGCCACGCGTACCGCGACACGGCGCAAGTTCTCTATCAGCGCCAGGCGCAGCATGATGGGGATAGCCCACAACTCGCCCAGTTTGAGTGCGGTAACTTGTTGATACGCTGCAACGAAGCGGCTCAGGCTCTCCGGGTCCACCCTGCCGTCGCCGTGGGAAATCGTCTCCAGCGCAATATCGTAGACGCGCGGCAAGCCCGCCGACGGCGCCTTCTGCAGGCGAGGCAATTCCTTGCTGTAACCTTTCGGCAAATGTTTTTTCGCAGTGCGAATTTGCTCTTCTATCAGATAAAAATTGTCCAGAAGCCATTCGGCCGCCGGCGTGATCTGCCGATCGTCCTTGACTGCGGCGGCCAGCAAGTGACAGGTTTCGGTAATGACGAGGTCATTTTCTGCCAGACGTACCAACAATTGATCGCGTAAGCGCCCCACACTCAATTGGTGCGAAGTGGCGAGCGCCTTGCCATGCTGCTCCATTTGTATCGCGCCGAAAAGTTCGGCGCGCAAAGGCTGCTCTTCCTCAGAATTGGGGCGGGATAGCCCATTGAAATTGTTGGTATTCATCGCGCCCAGTATGGCGTCGATACTTTGTCCAATTTTTTTACCTGGCGTTTTCAAAGAAAACTTCTCTTTCCTCCCAAGCTAGCGCGCAGCAAGAATCCTGAGCAGCGGCTAGGCGAAAAATCCGCAGATTCTCCAACGGCCGGGATAGATATTTAGGGTTGATGGTAAGCGCATGGATAGCAACATGCTTTCGTTTTCATGCTAACCAAATTGCCGGAAAATTAACGTGCGCCACCGAACACTCGCTCTTGCGAGTATCGAGTAAGCTATCGGGCTGAAGAAAAGTAGAAGCCCAACAAAATCCTGGTTGAGATAAATGTTTTGGTGGAAAGAGATAGGAATGGTCTCAAAATGAGAAGATCAAAACTTGCTTGGCAGGTTGCCTGTTTTATATCGGCAAGTCTGCTAATGCGACATCTTATTTCCGGACAATCTGACGAAAAAGATAGCCTCCAGACCCTCAAATAAAGCGTGAGTCAGTATTGCCAGTATAGCGGAAGGAATTGCACCTGCCAGCAACATGTCATAGTCATTCAGGGCTAAGCCTACAGCAATTCTCTCGCCATAGCCACCTGCGCCGATAAAGGCCGCTATTGTTGCGGTCCCCACACTGATGACCGCCGCAGTCCTGACACCCGCCAGGATGACCGGCAGCGCCAGCGGCAGCTCTATGTGCACGATCCTGTCTTTCGCGCGCATGCCCAAGGCGGTCGCCGCCATGCGCAAGCCGTCCGGCACTTGCTCTATGCCCGTGCAGGAATTGGATACGATAGGCAATAAGGCGTACAAAAATAAGGCGATCAGCGCCGGCACGGTTCCGATCTGACCGAAAATCGGTATCAGTATCGCCAGCAAAGCCAGCGATGGAATGGTCTGGGTCACACTGACAACTGCCATCAGCGGGTAACGCAAGCGTTTGAAATACGCCGCAGCGATTCCCAGCGGAATGCCGATCAACATCGCCGACAGCACCGAACAGGCTACCAGGAATATGTGCTGCCTGGTCAGCCGGCCGAGGTCTTTTCCGAACAGGCTGCTCCAGAAACTCTTGCGCGCAGACGGCGCTCCCGTGACTTGCCTTTGCTGCCTCAGGTAGGAACGCGCGATGTCGCTAAAGCTTTGATTATCCAGTTCTGCGGCTGCATTCATTGCGGTCATCTGGCTTTCATTGATGCGCCCTTCCAGGCCCTGGATCGCCCGCCACGCTGCCGGGAAACGCTGCACCATATCCAGCCGGTATAACACTACGGCGTCATAGCGCGGAAAATACGCTGCATTGTCATCCAGCACCCGCAAGCCCAGTTGCTTGATCCTGGCATCGGTTGAATAAATATCGATCACGTCAATCTGCGCTTTGCGCAGAGCCTCGTAGGCAATGCCGTGATCCAGGCCCTGGACCTGCTGGGTCAGGCCGTAGCGATGCGCCAGCCCTGCCCAGCCGTCCGCACGGCCCATAAATTCGTGGGACAGTCCGAATTTAAGCTCGGGATGCGCGGCCAGATCGGCGATGCGGTGAATGGCGAGGCGTCCGCTGTCGGCAGCGCGCATTGCCAATGCGTAGGTATTGTTGAAACCAAATTTGACGGCAACGCCCAAACCCATCGCCGCCAGTTCGCGCTGTATGGTTTCCAGCGAAGCCGGCTGCTCATGTTTCAGTATTTCTTTATCGATCGTCCCCATGTACTCTGGATAGATATCGATCGCACCGGCTTTCAGGGCTCCGAAGACGATGGCGGTGTTGCCTAGCCCCTGTTTGTGTTCAACTGCCGTGTGAGGCATTGCAACCTGGGTCAGGATTTCGCCCAGGATATACGACTCGGTAAACCGCTTGGAACCTACGCGCAAGATATCTTCGGCCGCAGCATGCTGGATGCCGCTTGACATGGCACAGGAAAATAACAGCCATGTGAACCAGCGATGATTTTTTTTGAGCAAGGCTATCCCTTCTTTGAAGCTTATCGACTTAAGGCTTCACTTTGGCGCCCGTGATTTTTCTGCAAACCTGGCCGGCGTGGTCGCCAGCATTTTACGGAACAGGCTGATGAAGCTGCTGACGCTATCGTAACCCAGGCTGACGGAAACGGTGGTGACCAGCAGCATCCCTTGCGCCAGCATCTGTCGGCCGCAACTCAGACGCGCTACCTCCAGCCATTCCACCATGGACATACCAGTCTCGCTGCGAAATGGCGGGTGATGCTGCGCCGCGACATGCCTAACCGCTCGGCCCATTCGGCCAGCGCGGCTAGCAAAGCGACGCCGGCTCGCCTGCCATTCGATACACAACGGACACAAAAACAAAATTTTTCATCAAAAATATCGAAAAATTCTCTGTGCTCACGCCAGCATTAATAATATTTACTCAATTTTATTCGGTTATGTAACAAATCAATACAAATTTGACAGTTTTGCTTCACAATAATGCGATAAATATAAGCTGCGAAAATAGCCAGAAGCAACAGCTTCTCTGAATCGACAGCGTGCTACCGGGAAAATTCTAGCTCTTACCCTTATTGCTTATTGGAGATTCATGCATGAAAAATGGTAAATGGATATTGAAGGCCGGATTGCTTGCCGTATTTGGCGCCTACGCCGGTCTGGCGATGGCTGCCAAGACCCTGGTGTATTGCTCGGAAGGCAGTCCTGAAGGTTTCAATCCACAATTTTTCACGACCGGCACCACCGCGGACGCGGGCTCCGTGCCGATGTATAACCGCCTGGTGGAGATGGAAACGGGCACCACCAAGGTCACGCCGGCACTGGCGGAGTCCTGGGATATTTCCGCTGACGGCCTGACCTACACCTTCAAGCTGCGCAAGGGTGTCAAATTCCATAGCAATGCCAAGTTCAAGCCCAGCCGCGATTTGAACGCCGACGACGTGATCTACAGCTATAACCGCATGGCAGATCCGAATCATCCTTTCCATAAAACCAGCCCGAATCAGACCTTCGCCTATTTTGAAGACGTGGGCATGGCCAAGATCGTCGACAAGATCGAAAAAGTCGACGACATGACGGTACGCTTCAAGCTGAAGCATCCGGAAGCGCCCTTCATTGCCACGCTGACGATGGATTTCATGTCCATCCAGTCAGCCGAGTACGCGGAGAAGATGAAGGCGGCTGGAACCGTGGAAGTGATAGACCGCGAAGTGATAGGCACCGGCGCCTTCCAGTTTGTCTCCTACCAAAAAGACGCGATTATCCGTTACAAGGCCTTTGACCAATACTGGGACGGCCGTCCAAAGATTGACAACCTGATCTATGCGATTACGCCCGATCCCTCGGTGCGCTATGCCAAGCTGAAAGCCGGCGAATGCCATGTGATGGCCTTGCCCAAGCCCGCCGACGTGGCCTTGATGAGGAAGGACCCGAATATCAAATTGCTGGAACAACCCGGCCTGAACATCGGCTACGTGTCCTTCAACGTGGAGAAAAAACCTTTCGACAATAAACAGGTGCGGCAGGCCCTGAATATGGCGGTCGACAAGGCCTCCATCCTGAAGTCGGTCTTCCAGGGGTCCGGCCAGGCGGCCAAAAACATCATTCCTCCTACTCTCTGGTCTTACAACGACAAGATCAAGGACTATGCCTACGACCCGGCCAAGGCCAAGGCATTGCTGGCCAAGGCCGGCTATCCGGACGGCTTTGACGTCGACCTGTGGTATCTGCCGGTCAGCCGCCCGTACAACCCGGACGGCAAGCGCATGGCCGAGCTGATACAGGCCGACTGGGCCAAGGTCGGGGTGAGAGCGAAGCTGGTGACGTTTGAATGGACCGAATATAAAAAACGCAGCAAGACCGGCGAACAGACCGCGTTCATGTTCGGCTGGTCTGGCGACAACGGCGATCCGGATAACTTCTTTGCCGCACTGCTGGGTTGCGAAGCGGTCAAAGGCGGCGGCAATACCGCGCGCTGGTGCAACAAGGATTATGAAGACCTGATCCAGAAAGCCAAGGCCACATCGAAGCAGGAAGAGCGCGCCAAACTGTATGAAAAAGCGCAGGAAATCATCCACGAAGAAGCGCCATGGATCAATATTGCGCATTCGATACGCGTGACGCCAGTGCGCAAGGAAGTGATAGGCTTCAAAATGGATTCCACCGCCCATCACTACTTCAAGAAAGTGGATCTGGCAAAGTAATTGCTTAGCCTGTGCGTGGCATCAGGGAGTCCTCGGGACTACCGGTGCCGCGCATTTTTCCTATTCTCCTTTTTTAACAGCACGATCAGTATCAATCAGCCAGCTATAGCCAGCCGACCTCGTCAGCCAGGCTTATAGGGCCGTGAATCTGTCGCACCGGGGTATTCGATGTTTGGTTTTATCTTGCGCCGCCTGGGTATGGTGATACCTACCTTCCTGGGCATTACAGTTCTTGTTTTTTCCCTTATTCACCTGATCCCCGGCAATGTCGTGGAAGCCATGTCCGGCGAACGCGGCATGGAGCCGGAACGCTATGCCAGGCTGATGCACCAGTTTGGGCTGGACCGTCCTCTGTATGTCCAGTATCTCGATTATCTGGGCAAGGTATTGGGCGGTGACCTGGGGCACTCCATCATCACGCAGGAATCGGTCAGCAAGGAGTTTTTCACGCTGTTTCCGGCGACGCTGGAACTGGCACTATGCGCGATCCTGCTCGCCGTCATCATCGGCCTGCCGGCCGGCATCCTGGCTGCACTGCGGCGCAATACCTTCCTGGATTATTCCGTGATGGGCGTGTCGCTGACCGGTTACTCGATGCCCATTTTCTGGTGGGCTTTGTTGCTGATCCTGTTGTTTTCGGTGACGCTAGGCTGGACACCGGTCTCAGGACGGATAGACATCTTGTTTGACCTGCCGCCGGTGACCGGATTGATGCTGGTGGACAGCCTGCTGTCCGGCGAACCGGGCGCCTTCAAATCGGCGGTGATGCACTTGATCCTGCCTACCGTGGCGCTGGCGACCATTCCCCTGGCCGTGATCGCCAGGATGACGCGCTCCGCCATGCTGGAGGTCTTGCGCGAAGACTATGTGCGCACTGCGCGCGCCAAGGGTATGTCCTGGATGCGCGTGATCTGGGTGCACGCGTTGCGCAACGCCTTGATTCCCGTGGTCACCGTGATTGGCTTGCAGGTCGGCACCTTGCTGGCCGGCGCCATCCTGACCGAAACGATTTTCTCCTGGCCCGGCATAGGAAAATGGCTGATCGAAGCCATCAACCGGCGCGATTACCCTACCGTACAAGGCGGCATTTTGCTGATCGCCACGATCGTCATCAGCGTCAACCTGATCGTTGACCTGCTGTACGGCGTCATCAATCCACGCATACGTCACTGATAGCCCATGAGCCAAGTTTCCGTTTCACCTCACAATGAGGGACCCGCATCGGATCCCAATATCGCTGCCAGTCCGGCCCAGACGAATCCGCCGCACGGGCTCATGGAATTCTGGACTTATTTCCGCCAGAACCGCGGCGCCGTATTCGGGCTGCTGGTCGTGCTGGCGCTGGTGCTTTGCGCCTTGTTCGCCGAGATCGTCGCGCCGCATTCTGCAATTGAGCAATTCCGCGACTTCACCCTGGTGCCGCCGGCTTGGCAG
>DATHMC010000253.1:0-7867 GCA_035487495.1 Undibacterium sp. | reverse complement strand
TGCAAATGTGGGTGGCCTTGCCGCAAGCGGATGAAGAGATGAACCCGGGGTTCTGGCACTATCCTGCCCGCGACCTGCCCTGTGTCGACATCGACGGCGTCAAGTTGCACGTGCTGGCCGGTGCCGCTTTCGGCCATACGTCGCCGGTGAAATGCCATAGCCCCACTTTGTACGTCGCCGCCAATGTGCAAAGCGGCGGCAAGCTGCAAATTCCCGCCGACTATCCGGAACGCGCGGTGTATATCGTCAGCGGCGCGGCCACACTGGACGGCGAAGCGCTGAGCGCAGGCACGCTGGCGGTGCTGGCGCCGGGAGCAATAGTCAATTTGCTGGCGCAGCAGGATAGCGTGCTGATGATCCTGGGCGGCGAACCGGTGGACGGCAAACGCTTTCTCTGGTGGAATTTTGTCTCCAGTTCCAAAGAGCGCATAGAAACCGCAAAATTTGCATGGGCTAGCCAGCAGCCCGACATGTTTCCCAAAGTGCCGGGCGAGACCGAGTTCATCCCTTTGCCGGATCGTTGACGCTAGCGCCCCGCCCGGGGCATGCTTTGGGGCCTGTCGTTCTTCGGCATCAGGCTTTGACAAAATTCCCATGCAAGCCCAGTGGCAACGCGTATGGCAGGCTGGCCTGGGCGACCGGACCGTCTGCCAGCCGGTCTGACGCAAAGCACGACAGGCGCGTTATTTTTTTCTCCAGATCGAGGCTGGTGCCGAGTATCCAGCCCGCCGTGCCGGCGGCGGAGCCGGGCTGCGGGACGAAGATGTGCTCTTCGGCGATGCACCCGGCGCCGTAAGAATAGCTGTCGGTCTTGCCGCTCTCCAGATGCGTCCTGGCGACTGCGCTGAAGCCCGGGCGATCCGGCTGCGTCTCGGTCGCATGATAGATGTGCTGATGGCGATATCCGGTCAGCCGTGGATCGATGCGGGGGAACTCCGAATCGACCGGCAGCAACTCCTGGACCGCCTTGCCCTTTTTCGTGTCAATGCTGACCCGTGCAATATGGTGCAGCGCTGTGCGCGTGAACTGGCCGCGCATCACGTCCCGGGTATCCCTGAACAGGATGCTCGGCTGATCCGTATGGATATAGTCCATGCGTATGATGCCTTGTGCATCTTCCCACGCGTTACCGACGTGGAACAGGAAGCCGGCCGGCAACTCCAGCCACTGCCTTTTGCTCCAGTTGCTTTTATCCACCACCAGCACGCGCATGCCCAGTTCCGGCCGCCATACATGCGCATCCAGATAGCTGGCGGCATGCCTGAGATTGTCGCGGTCGAATACCAGCGGCGGCAACAGGAATACCAGATGTTTGTCCGTGACGGCAAAGTCGTGCACCATCGCAATCTGCGGAATCTTGACAGCTTCCGCCTTGCGCAAATTTCCATCTGCGGCTATCTGATACAACACCATCACGTCATCCAGCATGCTGACGCCGAAGTTCCAGATGGTGCCGTCAGGATCGACCCTGGGATGGGCGGAAAAGGGTACCGCCGCCAAATCGTCGCGCCATACCTTCGGGCCGCGTGTCTGCAGGCTGTCCGGGTCCAGGCTGTAGGCCGAGCCGCCTTCCCATAGCGCCAGCAATTCCCCGTTCAGGGCTAGGACGCTGGTATTGGCGACATTCAGCGAGTCGGGCGAGGTCGGGCCCTGCGCACCGGGAAAATTGGTGCCGAATGCCGTGAACAGGCGCTTGCCTGCGGCGGCCTCTGCCTGGTATTTGCTGGTGCGCACTATCTTGCCGAGATGCCGGACTTGATTATCGCCGATGGCAAAGCGCTGTATCATGCCGTCGCCGTCAAACCAGTGATGGTAGCGCTGGCTGCCCAGTTGATGAACCGCCGGGCCGTTTCGGTACAGCAAACCTTGTACCGCAGCCGGAAAACGTCCGGCTATCTCGGCGTCTCCCGCCAGATCCTTATTTGCGGAGCGATAGGCATATGTCCACGGTGCCGTGGTCTCCGCTTTTGCGAACTCTGCTGCCCAGGCATCGGAGGCCTGTTCTGCCGCAACGGCAAGCTGCGAGAACAAGGGCGTCAATGCACTGGCGCCTGCCAGTTTGAGAAAATTCCGACGTTGCATGATGGTCTCCCCGGATACTTGAGTTAGCGCAGATCGATCGTGATTTCGCGACTATCCGTCAAAGAAATCGCCGCCTGTTCGAAGCTGGGCGGGCCCATAGTGCCCATCGCGTTGTTTGAAAAACCGTAGCGCTCGGTTGGAACGCCCAGCATATTGCTGTCCATCTTGCCGTTGCGGTTTTCGTCTTGGAATACCGACACCGCATAGCGTCCTGCCGGAAGATTCTTGAACACCATGACGCCGGGCTGCTGCGACGCCGAAATCATCTGTGCGCCGTACTGTTTCTCGGGCTTCAGGAAGGAGTCTGCTGAGTTAAACAGCGCCAGCATCAGCATGCCGTTTTGCGAGCGCAGGTTCTTCACGTTGACGGTGAGATCGGCCGCCTGGGATGGGATCGCTGCCGCGCCGGCCAGCAGTACGGTTGCGCCGGCGACGGCCAATTTCTGTAAGGGCTTCAGCTTCATTGTTTTCTCCTGTTGAGTAATACCAGTGCTCTGGCGGCGGGATGAGGGGCAATGTAAGCCGTTGGGCGGCCGCCTTCCACGGCAAAGAGATGAAGGCGCGCTATTTGTGTGTGAAACGCCGAAAAATTCGACCGAATGGTAGGCGGTGGAAAGATGTTCTTGTCAGGAATTTGCCTGGATCAGGGCAGCTGCAATCCAGAACGTCAATTCCTTAAGATTCAATACCACTTTCAATCCAATGAGCAGGCCTGGACTTGATTCGGGCGTGCGTTTGCGTGGCGGCAGGGACGCCGCCACGCAAACGCGCGTCCAAACTTTTCCCGTTTGTGGCATTGTGCCATCCCGCTTTTCACCCGCTGTCTGGAAAATCCGCAATTTGCGGATGCTGGGCCGCTCGCAGAGACTCCTATTTTTGGGAGCGGATAAAAAATACATTGAAAATCATATAAACATATCTGACATCCGTGAAAAAAATGATAAGTCCAGTTGTTCTGAAACACGCTTGTTGTTTTTAAAAACAATATATAAAACAATAATTTACGTCAATGTTTTAAATAATATTATTAATACCAATACTTTATTGAGTAATACCACGTAGATACCGCTTGACAGCCACTTTTGACAAATCTACAGTTGCTTCCAATCGCCGTTTCCAGGACAAATATTCGGTACTGAATAGTTCTGGAAGCTTACGGAGTGCGAGTGCATCGCAAAAACGAGATCCTCATTTCACTATCGCCGCCAGCAGTTTTATGCAATCACGGCGGGTCGTAAGCAAAGGCTTTTTATCCAGGTAGTGGAGTCATGTTTTACCTCCAGTGTCCAGATAAGTGGCATTTAAGTGGCGTTTGATTTGATATTAGATTGGTTACGTAGGCGTTGTATTGAAAGGCTCAGCCGTGTGCTGTACTGGTTCACAACATCACGGACGAGCATCAGGTAGTTTTTATTAAAACTGGCCAGTTATGCATCCAAAGGCCAACATCAAGGGGGAGTAAATGAAGAGCAATTTGACACCGATTGCGACGGGCGTAGCACTACTCATCATGAGTGTAGCGTTGTCCGCGCAGGCTCAGCAAGCTGACGCCAACCAGCAGGAAGTTGTGGTAACCGGCATTCGTGCCTCGTTGCAGCAATCTTTGAATCAAAAGCGCAATGCCGATTCAGTTGTAGAAGTCGTGACTGCGGAAGATATCGGCAAGATGCCGGATAAGAACGTCGCCGATGCGATCCAGCGCTTACCCGGCGTGAACACCCAGTCGTCCGCCGGAGGCGAAGGCGGCTTCGGTGAAAACGACCGTGTCAGCTTGCGCGGCACCAGCCCCAGCTTGCAGCAGACCTTGTTCAATGGCCATGCGATCAGTACCGGCGACTGGTTTGTATTGAACCAGTTCGGCGGCAACGTCGGCCGCAGCAGCAGCTTCTCGTTGCTGCCGTCGGAACTGGTCAGTTCCGTCGTCGTCCAGAAGAGCGCGACAGCCGACCTGGTTGAAGGCGGGGTTTCCGGCGCCATCGACGTCATCACGCGTCGTCCGCTGGACTTCAAGAAGCAACTGACTGTTGAAGCCTCGGTCCAGGCTGTGTATAACGACCTGGCCAAGAAAACCGAACCGCAATTCAGCGGCATGATCAACTGGAAGAACGACACCAATACGCTTGGTGTCTTGGTGCAGGGCTTCTCGGAAAAATCCACGGTCCGTCGCGATGGCCAGGAAATTCTGGGTTACGCCAACATTCTTCCGACCAGTGCTGCAGCCCTTGCGCATCCCGATCTGGTTGGTGTAAAAGTGCCGACCTTTATCGGCGCCAGCCTGTTTGAACAGACCAAGAAGCGCACTGGCGGTGCATTCGACGTCGAATTGAAACCGAGCAAGGACCTGACCCTGGATGTGAACGGCTTCTATTCCAAGCTGGAGGCTCCGCATCAAAATACAAATGCCCTGGCTGCACCGGCTAACTCCATCAACAGCAGCAACCTGGTGCCGACTTCCTATACGGTCAGAAACGGTACGCTGGTGGCAGCCAACTTCACCAGTAATTCCGGTGAAGTCGATAATATTTATCGTCCGGGGGCGGGTGGCGAATCCTACTACTTCGATTTCAACGGCAAGTTCCGCGCCACATCTGACCTGACCATTTCCGGCAAGGCCGGTATGACCCACGGCGAAGGATTTGACCACGGGGACGTCTATTACCAGAACAATGTCAATGGCGGCATGAATTATGTCCTCAACGGACTGAGCCCGGCCAGCGTTTCTTACCCAGGCGGTACTCCCAATGTTCCCGGCAGTACAGCGTGGGCAGGCGGCGGTGAGGCTCAATCTATAGACAAAGAAACGTATGTGCAGGCTGACGGCGAATTGAAATTGGATAAAGGTGTGTTTGAGTCCGTTAAATTCGGCGCCCGCTTCACCGACCACAAGCGCTCTGCCGAGCATCCTCTGGAAACTCGTCCCGGCCCTCTCGGCTTCAGCAATCCCGGCCCGGTTTGGACAGGCCAGATGTATCCGAGCGATTTCGGATCCAACCTAGGTGGTTCATTGTCGTCTAACTACTTCAAGTATGACGGCGCGGCATTGGGTGCATGGGGAGCGGTTCCCGGCAACCGCTTGCTGGACTATACAATCCGCCATAACTGGACGGACGAATTCAAGGTGCAGGAGAAAACCTCGGCCTTGTATGCGATGGCTAACATTGGCGGCGACAAGTGGAGCGGTAATTTCGGCGTGCGGGGTATCCAGACCAAGCAAACCACGATCGTCAATCTGGCCGGCGGCCCCAACCCTATTGTCGGATCCGCCTTTGGCCCTTACACGCCGACTACTTTCGACCGTACATATAACGACGTGCTGCCAAGCGCCAACATCAAGTTTGATGTGCGTCCCGACCTGGTAGTTCGTGCT
Organism: Undibacterium sp.; assembly: GCA_035487495.1. GTDB lineage: Bacteria > Pseudomonadota > Gammaproteobacteria > Burkholderiales > Burkholderiaceae_D > Undibacterium. Next base: position 2,418 of record DATHMC010000253.1, on the reverse strand, counting down.
GCCGTCGCTAAAACCATTGCCCGTCCTGACTATAGCGCACTCGGTGGTTCGGTATCGCTGAACGACGATGCACTCAGCGGCAGCGGCGGCAATGTTAATCTGGATCCGGTCCGTTCGAACAACTTTGATCTCGGCGCCGAATGGTACTTTGCGCCAAAATCGCTGCTGTCGGCGGGATTCTTCTACATGGACCTGACCTCGGTTGTGGCGCAAGGCACGTCGAGTGGCACTTACTATAATAACAAGCGCGGCATGAATACGGTGTACCTGATTACTTCACCGTACAACACCAGCGGCAAAAACAAGGGTGTGGAGCTGAGCTATCAACAGCCCGTGTTCGGCAACTTTGGCGTGCTGGCCAACTACACCTATGCCGACGGTAAATTGGCGGATGGCAGCGAATTGCTGAACTCTTCCAAGCAGACATACAACATCACTGGCTTCTATGAAGACGCAAAGTTCAGCGCACGCCTGGCTTACACTTATCGTTCTACGTATAAGGCAGGTGTGGATCGCGGCGCCAGCCAGCACGTTGACGGTAGCGGCACGCTGGCCGGTTCCATCAACTACAACCTGAGTGACAAGTTGACACTGACGTTTGACGCGCTCAATCTGACCAATACAACGATCAAGATGTACGCGGAAAATACAGATCAGCCACGCGCTTTCTATTCCAACGGGCGTACGTTCTACATTGGCCTGCGCGCCAAGATGTAAGTTCGGCAGGGCGGTTCATGATACTGCATGACGTGTCGTGAAATGCCCTGTTCCCGGCCAACTGCCTTCTTCCTTGCATTGATGCTGGCGATGGAGGAGGGCAGAGACGGGAATTGCCACCGTACAGTTTCAGGCAAGACCAAGCAGGACCGAGCAAGGATTTTTGCGAGGTCTTGCTTTTTTTAAGCGTAATTGGGGTGCAAACCGGAAGCTGCGCCAAAGAATGACACATGCCTGTTCGAAGGGAGGGCTGCAGAAAATGCAACAACGGCCGCCGCCGTATTGAAGCATTGAATCATATTTAAGGCGGCAAGCAAGATGAAATTCACCCTGTTTTTTTTCCTGTTTTTCAAGTTAAGCGGCCTGTCCTTGACCCGCGCCGGCAGCGATGGCATAGGCAAAGTACTTGGGTGCGGCCAACATAGGCATGCTCGCCAACGAGCAATTCATCAAGGATTAATTCGTTAACGACCAACCGGCTTTGCCGTATCTTTTGGCCAAGCGCCGGCGGAAACGAGCAGCTAGAATTGCAGTTTGAAATTCAAGCAGGCGTACATGGGATGAAAACAGCCGGAGAGCGGTGGGTGCCAATGAATTTTTGCCGCTTGCTCAGGATGTACAAAGGCAACCACTAGCATTGCCGCCATAGCGGCCATGAATATATTATTGAATACCACTTAAATACCTATTGACAACCACTGTGCAAAGCCATAAAGTGAAGCTGCCCCTGCTGTACCGGGATGCCATGACATTTATCGATGGAAAAAGAAGTGAGTAAACAATACCAATACCTGATCGGCGCAGATGGCGGCGGAACCGGCACCAGGGTGCTGCTGGCGCGTGCCGATGGTGCCGAACTTGGCCGCGGCAGTGCGGGCCCTTCCGGCTTGATGCACGGCATAGAAAATGCGTGGGCAACCATATTATACGCAATGAAACAGGCCTTCGCCGAGGCCGGTTTGTCCGTTCCCGCGCTGGCTGAAATTGCTGCCGGCTGCGGATTGGCCGGCGTGCACAACAAGCAGTGGGCGGCGGACTTTATCGAGAAAAATCCCGGCTTTGGCGCACTGGCCGTCGGTACGGATGGCCAGACGACCTTGCTGGGTGCGCATCAGGGACAAGCCGGCGCCATCATCGCGATTGGCACCGGCAGCGTAGGCGAGGTTTTGTTGCCAGACGGCAGCAGGCGCGAGGTCGGTGCGTGGGGCTTCCCTTCCAGCGACGAGGCCAGCGGTGCCTGGCTGGGCTTGCATACGATCAACCATGTCCAGCATGTGCTGGACGGCCGTAGTCCGCCAACTGAATTTGCCGCCGCGGTGATCGAGTATTGCGGCGGCGATCGCGACGGCGTGTTCAACTGGCTGGCGCAAGCCAATCAGACGGCCTATGCGCAACTGGCGCGTTTTACGATACGGTTTGCGCCCGCGGATGCAGTCGCGCATGGCATCATGCTGAAGGCCGGTGAGGAAATCGCCAAGATGGCCCAGGCACTGGATCCATCGGCGCAACTGCCTATTGCACTGTGCGGCGGTCTGGCTGCGCCATTGCGCGCCTATCTGCCGCCAGCCTTGTTGAGCCGCGTCGTGCAGCCGCAGGCGGATTCAGCGACCGGTGCGCTGATCCTGATTAAGAATAGTCTTTCAGAAAGCTGATAATGCTAGCGCAATTACTTGAGTTCAAACCCGATAGCGACAGTTCGAC
>DATHMC010000252.1:0-14446 GCA_035487495.1 Undibacterium sp. | reverse complement strand
CGCCAGCGAAGCGGCTGCGCGGTTGTCCGAGGACATCAGCGCCAATTGCAGCACATCCCGCCGCGACAGGGTCGCGCCGACCGGCACATGGGATGAGCTGTGCTTCAAGGTATCCACGTCAGACTGTTCTATGGAAATTTTTTCATCCATATTGGGCTTACTGTCCAGCACCACCATCGCCGTCATCAATTTCGTCAGCGAAGCGATTGGTACTTTTTCGGTGGCGTTCTTTTCCAGCAGCACCCTGCCGGTGCCGTCTTCCACGACCATCGCGTGTTGCGAGCCGAACGGCCCCGCACAAGCATTGGCGGCAACCACGAACAGGAGAGAGGCAAGGATGCGCGTCAACATACGGAGCGAAGTACGGGTTGATGCAAACAGCGAAGGCAAAGCTATCATTGAGGAAATCGTCATCCTGGTTGTCGAATCATGCGAGTGAGACCCTCGCTCAATCGATTAAGCATGAGATGGGTGGCTTGACCAAGGCCGGCGCAACTCAAGGCCCTGGATAGCGATCCAGGAAATCCGCAAGGAAATTCCCGGACGGTGCTGCTTCAAATGCAGGTGCTGCGCAATTACTTGGCCGTGTACACGATGTCGGCACGGCGGTTCTCTGCCCAGGATGCCTCGTCATTGCCGCTTGCTTTAGGCTTTTCCTTACCGTAGGAAACAGCTTCCATCTGTGCGTCAGGCGTGCCTAGCAAGACCATCGCTTTGCGTACCGCTTCAGCGCGCTTTTGGCCCAGGGCCAGATTGTATTCGCTGCCGCCGCGGTCATCGGTATTGCCCTGGATCAGGACTTTGCGAGTCTTGCTGCTGGCTACATACTTGGCGTGCGCTTCTACCGTAGGAGTAAAGTCTTTCTTTACTGCATAGCTGTCGAAATCGAAATACACGCTGTGTTTCGACAGGATGTTGTTCGGATCAGTCAAAGGATCAATTGTCGGAGCGACAACAGTAGCGACGGTGCGCGAATCCGGAGCTGCCGGTTTCGGCGCTACTGCGACAGGAGCTGCCGGCGTCTCCGCTACCTTTACCGGGGAGCTGCACGCTGCTAACAAAATGGCACCGGACACGACGGTGGTGAATGTGGCTATCGCACGCATTGAAATTCCTTTTGAATATCTTAGTTATCTGGATGGTTTGAAGTTATGACAATAGTAAAATCTATCGCCGACTTCGAAACTTGCCTATGGTGCCCTAGAAAACTTAGGCGAAACTTAAATGGCAATGGCCTTTGCGAAATTTCTTTGCCACCGGCAATATTCACTACAACTGGGCCGGAAAACTTATCTTGACCGCAAGGCCGCCGAGCACGGAATCGCCCAGCAGTATCGTCGCCCTGTGGCGGTCGGCGATGGTCTTGGCAATGGCCAGCCCCAGTCCGCTGCCGCTGGGACTGGTACCCGGCACGCGATAAAACCGGTCGAAAATGCGGGTGCGCTCCGGCAGGCGTATGCCGCCGCCGGAATCCTGCACCGTCAAATCCACCTGCGCCCCGGCGACGTCCAGCCCTATCTGCACAATGCCGTTTTCCGGGATGTAGCGCACCGCGTTGTCGAGCAGATTGCAAATCATCACGCGCAGGCTGTCGGCGTCGCCGAGCACCTGCGCCTGCGGCAAGGGCCCGCTTTGCAGCTGGATGCCGCGGGAGGCGGCGAATGGGCCGACATCGGACATCGCCTGTTCCACGCAAGCGCTCAGGGAAAGCGGCGCCAGATCATTGTTTTGCGATGAAGGATCCTGCCTTGCCAGCGCCAGCAATTGCTCCACCAGCCGGGATGCGCGGTCGACCCCGCCCAGCAACCGGCCGACCGCCAGGTCCAGGGCCAGCTCGTCCCTGGACCTGGCCAGGGTTTGCACCTGCAGCCTGAGCGCCGTAATCGGCGAACGCAATTCATGGGCGGCGTCGGCGACAAAGCGCTGCTGCGACTGCAATGCCTGTGCGGTGCGCGCCAGCAGCGAATTGAGCTCCGTCACCAGCAGCGACACTTCTTGCGGCACGCCCGCATCGGACACCGGCTCCATCGAATCCGCGCTACGGTCCGCCAGCTCCTGCCCTATCCGGTTCAGCGGGGCAAGCGCGGAAGTGACGACCCACCAGGCAACCGCAAACAGCAGCAGGGAGACCGGTATCACCGGCCATAGCGCGCTGAAAGCCAGCGTGATCGCACGATCGCGCCGGGCGCGGATCTTTTGCGCAACCTGCACCACGCGCTTGTGCTCCTGCACCGTATAGACGCGCCAGTCGCCATTATCCAGCGTCACCGTCGAATAGCCGACACCGGCCTGCTTGGGCAGCGAACTGTAGCGGCGCGACTGGTAGACCTGCATGCCGTCCGCCGACCACACCTGGACCACAAAATCGAAATCGTTGCCCTCGATCCCCGGCAGGGAATTCCATTCGGCCAGGTCGAAGTCCCGGTCCTGCAGGGCCAGCACCAGCTGCTGCATGTGGTAGTCGAAAAGCTTGTTGGCCTCCCGCATCGCTGCCTGGAAGGAGGTGGCGAACTGCAGCGCCGCCGCCGCAACAATGGCGACGCCGAACAACAGGATCAGCCGGACCCGCAGGGATTTCATCATGACTTCTCGACCATGTAGCCGACTCCGCGCACATTGACGATGAATTTTTGGCCCAGTTTTTTGCGCAAGCCGTGGATATACACTTCCACTGCATTACTCTCCACCTCGCCCGACCATCCGAACAGCCGCTCCTCCAGCTGGCTGCGCGAAAGGATAGCGCCGGGGCGAGCGATCAGCGCATCCAGTATCGCCCACTCGCGCGAAGACAGGATGACTTGCCCGCGCTCATTGCTGACCTCCTTGGTGATGGCATTGATGACAACGCCGCCGTTCTTGTACAAAGGCTCCACGCGACCGCGCGAGCGCCTGACCAGCGCGTGTATCCTGGCGATCAATTCATCCAGGTCAAACGGTTTCACCAGGTAATCGTCGGCGCCGCTTTGCAGGCCGAGCACGCGCTGCGGCACCGTATCCCTGGCGGTCATGATCAGTACAGGGAGGCCATCGCCCCTGGCCCGCAGTTCGCGCAGGATGTCGATGCCCTCCCTTTGCGGCAAACCCAGGTCCAGCAACAGCGCGTCGTAACTGTGCAGGCGAAGCGCGTTTTCAGCTGCGACGCCGTCTGTCAGCCAATCCACCAGGATGGCTTCGCCCTCCAGCGCGATCTGGATATTTTCTCCTATCATGGGGTCGTCTTCGACCAGCAGGATTTTCATAGTGCGTTTTTACCATCTACCGAAGCGGGGATTCGCGCAGCGCGCGAGGAATGGACGGATTGTAAGCGAATCGGCCGTGGAGGATGAAATATCGGATACAGCGAGCGCGCCCGACTTCAAGCCGGATGGCGCTCGCTATGCAGTGCGTGGCGCACTGCGCGGCGGAATCGAGTGTACGGAAATGACGCCTCTCTCCGGGGCCGCCGCGGCGAGATGCCCCTGGCGTGCCCCATCCTGAGAAAGGACGGCGCGCTGCGCCTCCTACACCTTGGTGCTGACGACGTTCCCGGTAGCCGGAGCGCCTTGCAGATTTTGCGACAGCGATTGCAGGAAGTTGCTCAATGTCGCCTTGCTGCCGGATGCGCCATCGGCAGACAACAGATTATTGAAGCTTTGCTGAAGCGCATCCAGCGAAGAATTTGCGGAACTGGAAGAACTCGAATCCGAAGTGCCGGAGCCCGTCGCACCCTGGCCGGACGAGGAAGACAGTTGCTGGATCAGGTTTTGCAAACCGCCCTCCAGCTTGCTTACACCGCCGCCGTGATGATGGTGATGCCCGCCGCCGCTGCCGGATGCGCCGCTGACGGCGCTGCTGCCGGAAGCGCTTGAGCTTGCCGTTGAGCCATTGGACGAGCTTGCCTGTCCGCTCGACTGCGCTTGCAGCGCCGCAAACAGGTTTTGCGCGAAAGCCGCCAGCGCTTGCTGCGGGTCTTGCGCAGAAGCAGCATCCGAGGTGCCGGAACTACTGGTTGCACTGGATGTATTTGCGGTCCCGGCCGAGTCCGAGTTCGAGGATACGCCAATTTGCGACAGCGCATTTTGTATGGCATCCGCAAATCGCCCGCCGCCGGCGCGGGAAACGCGGCTGCCGTCGCGGTCGCCGTCCGAATCCGTACCGGAGTTGACAGACGAGATGCCGGATAGCTGCGTACTGTAAATGGAAGAATTACTTCCGCTGATAGAGGAGATCGTCATTGGTTTCCCTGTTAAAAGTTGAATTCTGTAGCTCCAGATGGGCCTTGATCACTGTATACCGAATCATTTTTTTTAACGGCGTTTCAATCTCGAGAATAGAGGGGCTTTTTCGGAATATTTGTAACGTATTGGCACGTTAAGTATCAGCCGGGCAAAGAATGTAAGGAGAGTAAAAAGGGGTTAAACGGAGTAAGTTTTTTTCTACGCTTTTACTGTTTTTACATCAGGAATTTGCACCCGCCGGCTTTTTAGCGAACAGCTAATGATGGCGCAACGACGGCGCTGCACATGCGGTCAGCGTGCGCGCCGGCTTGCATGTTTTGCATCGTTGTACGCTGCGGAGATTCTTGCGAATCGTGTGCATGAGCCCTGCCCCCATGGCAAATACGGCCGTTGAATTTGACCGCAAGAAACGGATAGAACGGTAGGAATTTGTTGACTATGCTGGCAAGTCGAAATCAAACTTATATGAGGATAAGAAAATGAATCAGCTGTCAGGAAAAGTTGCGATTATCACTGGTGCAAGCTCAGGCATTGGATACGAGGCGGCGAAATTATTCGCCAAGGAGGGAGCGAAAGTCGTCGTGACGGCGCGCCGTCAAGCTGAACTGGACTCGCTCGTTTCCGAGATCGAAAATAACGGAGGCGAAGCGATTGCGATCGCCGGAGACATCCGAGACGAGAAACTTGCCCATGCATTGGTGGAGATTGCGGTCGGTCACTATGGGGGACTCGATATTGCCTTCAACAATGCCGGTGCGACAGGGGAAAGTGCATCGGTTCCGGATATTTCAGTGGATGCCTGGAATGCAATCCTCGACACAAACCTGACCAGCGCCTTCCTTGGCGCGCGACATCAAATTCCAGCAATGGTAAAGCGGGGCGGTGGGTCAATCATATTCACATCTACCTTTGTCGGCCACACAGTCGGCTTCCCGGGGATGGGTGCCTATGCGGCCAGCAAGGCCGGATTGATCGGTCTGATGCAAGTGATCGCTGTTGAATATGGTTCGCATGGAATCCGGGCCAATGCTCTTCTGCCTGGCGGAACAGATACGCCGATGGGCCGCGCCGTCACCAATACGCCGGAAGCCCGCGCCTTTGTCGAAGGGCTGCACGCACTAAAGCGTCTTGCGCTGCCGGAGGAGATTGCACGCTCGGCGCTCTACCTGGCATCCGATGCATCGAGTTTCACGACGGGTTCGACGCTGATGGTCGATGGCGGAGTTTCCATTAACCGGACGTAATCAGCTGCCACTTGCGCCGCAAACGTCAAGGCAGGGCCGTCTGTATAGACGGTGCCTGTGCCTGCAAAAGTCGCGCCGCGCTGCTGCAGGTCATGCGGCTGACGTGATGATCAATCGCCAGTGTGCCGGATCTTCCCGTTGTAGGTATCGCGCCTGTCGGGGTTGACGGCAGCCAGGCGGTAATCTATCGCCTTGATGTCTTCCGCGATCATGGCCGAGCTGAATTTTTCCTTGACGAACTTCCACATATTGGCTTGCAGGGTTTCGCATTGCAGGCTGGGTTCAGTTTTGTCATTATCCGCATCGTCACGATAGTTGCGGTTATAGCGATCGCGGCGCATATTGATGCGCTGATCCCGCATCTGGTCGCTGGCGTCGCGCTTCATCGGACCTTCGCAATGGGTGTTGAAGGCCGTATTGAGCATGTAATCGATGGCTATCCGGCAACGTGATCTGCGATCCGCCAGCGCGCGACAAGCCTGGGCAATTTTCTTGTCGTCTTCGCGCGCGGCAATCGCTGCAAAGGCTTGCGAGTTCTTCACCTCGGCTGTCTTTTGCCCCTCTTTTGCCTGGCAAGGCTGATCGGAATAGGTGACGATTCCGGCAGCGTCCGTGCACTTGTTAACTCCGGCCAGGCTGACCAGGGGGCTGAGGGCGGCGGCGAAAGCCAGGCCCCGGAAAAACGTTAGGATGTTCATTGGATGGTAGTGTCAGGAATTCAATAAGATTTATAGTTTGACACTATAAAGTAAGTCGCAGCGTTTTGGCACTATTGCCGGCGTATTAATCAACACTTTATCGGTCATTTGTTGTTGCATGATATTTTTTGCATCGGTGTCCCTCGATATGGCTTTGCAGCCGCACTCTGCTGCGTATAATAGCTGTCAGAGATGCAACACAATATATTGATTAAAAGGGATGTGGGATGAGTGGAGAGAAGTCCAGGATGCTGTGGCGCGCCCGGATTGCGGGCGTCGTCCTGCTGGCGTTGCTGCTGGGATGGTGTACGACGCATCGCCGCGCGCAACAGGCGCTGGCGCCGATGAAAGCCGAATTGTACAACCTGTTTTATGAAAATGGCCTGACGGACAATTCTTACCAGGACATCTCGGATGTGGCCAGGAAGATCGGGCCCGAGCGCATGGACCGCCTGTTGTACGACGCCGCCCCCAGCATCTCCCTGGCGGCGATGAAATGGATGGTTGCCCACGGCGCCGACCCCAAAAATATCGGCGTGATGAAAGACATGAGCCTGTTGCAACGGGCCGCCAGATTGCCGCAATATGACAGGATGGTCTATCTGCTCAGCTTTGGGCTGAATCCGACCGAACGCACCAGCGACGGCAGGACGCTGCTGCATATTGCGGCGGCAGGCGATCTGGATGAGCGCACCTTGTCGCTGTTCGCATCCAAGGGCTTGAAGATCGACGACGTCGATCTGCTTGGCCGGCAACCTATCCACTATGCGTCGCCCAAATCGATACCGGCGCTGGTTGCTGCCGGCGCCAACATCAGCGCCGTCGACAGCAGCGGCCGCACCGCCCTGCACCAGGCCGCCAAAGAGGGCCGCAACGACGCCGTAGTCGCTTTGCTGGCCGGCGGCGCATCGGTGTACGACAAGGACAAGAGCGGCAAGACGCCGCTGCACCTGGCCGCCAAGGCCCGCGATACCGATGCGGTGATCGAGACCCTGCTGGCAGCCGGCGCACCGATTACCGCCAGGGACGACGACGGCAATACGCCGAAAGACCTTTCGGAGGATACCAGCCGCTACGGCACTCGCCGCCCGTCGGTCAGGGACAGGCTATGACAGGACAGGCAGCTAAGCCATAGGATAAAAACCGCTCCCGGGATTGAAATGGGAGCAGGCGCACAAACGGGCCGCGCGTTGTTTGCAGGCCCGATATTTTTCCCGTGCCTTGGGCACCTGATGCCTGGCATCGCCAAGCCGCACGGGCTGCCTTGGTTAGCCTACTGGCTCAGTTTGTACGACTCCAGCTCCCCGGTATAGCGCTCATTGCGCACGCCGCTGTTGCTGTAATACTCTTCAACCGATTTCACCCAGCGCTTGACTTCCGGCGCATACCAGAACGCTTTGTATGTACGTCCTGCGACCGGTTCGGCATTCGTCTTTTGCAGTTGCGTAACCATCGTGGTTTGGTCCGGCGTGGTCTGGGCACTTTGCACTACCGCTTGCCCCGGCTCCAGTTCGGCCGTCCATCGCCCCTCCGACTCAATCTTGATGGCCCTGAATTTCCCTGCCGGCACTTCGACTGTTTCAACGCCCATCACTTTGAACCTGTTGTTCCACTGTTCGGATTTATGCATTTTATTTGGATGCAATTCCAGGTATTGCACGTCCCAGGTTTTCCCAGGCGACAATGGAAACGAGAGCGGTTTGTTCACCACGGTCTCCTTGCCATTCACATCCCGCACCCGGCTCCAGTCCATTCCTGAAAATACTTCTTTCGCCGGCTGCGTCGAGCCGCTGCGCTTGGAGGCAAAGTAAATGCTCGACGACGTAACGCGCGACACGATGATCTCGTCGCGGTTCTGCTCCCAGCCGTTTGCGCCCCTCTCAGAGGTAATGCGATAGGTCCAGGAGTCACCCTCCTTGACCACGGGCAAATCAATCGGCACCTCTGCCGATTGGGCCAAACAGTTGACCGAGAAGGCGAGGCTCAAGAGCCCTGGCAGGAGAGTTTTCATGATTTGACTGATGACAAAATTGTAAAATGTTGTTTTTACATCATCATTCAATACTTGCATTCGATCAAATGGTTTAATGTAACTTTTTGTATGGAGCAAGAACGCTGGCGCATGCGCGTTTCGGCTGGAATATGTATAGAGGAGCGGTATAGAAGAGCAGCAGAGCTGGAATTGTTCCTGCTCATGATCTGGCGGGCAGCATCCGCCTGCCGGAACATCCAGGCATGAAACCGCCAACACCAACGCGGGCATGTCAGTCGGATTTTTTCGGAGACCTGGAAATAGTGACGGCAACAGGATCGCTGGCAGGAAAACTTTCATCCAACCCCTCATCCAGCGCCTCTTCCTCATGCGCTTTCTTTTTGCCGGCCTCGTCGTGCTTCTTGCGGGGAAGCGGCTTGTCAGGCCTTGCAATCGGTCCGGTATTTTCAGTATTCATTGCTGGCTGCTCCTGATGCAAAGGCCTGAGAGGCATAAGCTTACTTCTTCAGGCTCATATGATTGACTACGCTGGCGACTCCATCAACAGTCTTGGCAACATCCACGGCATGAGTCAACTGTTTGTTGTTGTCGACGAAGCCGCTTAATTGTACCTCGCCTTTCTGGGTCGTGACAGAAACGTCCAGGCTTTTCATGTCGGGATCGGCCAGCATGGCCGATTTAACCTGCGCCGTAATCACGCTATCGTCGATCTTGTTGCCGACGGTCTGCTGGCCCTCTTTCAGGCTCAGCTTGTTGTCGACATCGACAACCCCTTCTACGCCCTTCGCCGCCATGACGCTGCGGTCTATCTGTGCCTGGCTATCGGCAAACCCGCTAAGCATCACTTGCCCCTTATTCGTCGTGACCTTGATGTCCAGGCTCTTGATTTGCTCATCCTGCATTAGTGCCGCCCTTACCTTGGCCGTGATCACGGAATCATCCACCTGCATGCCTACGGTCATAGGCGGCGCAGTGGTAACGGAATCCTGATTCTTATTGCAGCCTGATAACAAAGCAAGAAAAACACAAGCGCCTATTGCCGCCGTATAGGCAGAGCGATTCGTTAATGTAATCATGATGTGTCCACTCCAAAGAGTTCTAGCAAGTGAACCGAATTTTGCTCCTTTGCAAAAGAGAAATCTGTGCGCTAACTAACGTTTAAAAGGGCGGCAGCCGGCAAGCGGAAGACATGCCCCGGATTGGTTAGATTTTTATTAGTTTGCGGCTGGCGTGGAGTGACGGGGGCGGCACGCTGATCGCGCGCCGGCCCGTTTCAAGATATAGAGAATGCCGGGAATTCAGGCATAGCAGCGCAGGCGCTGAGAAAACTCAACCAGGGGTTTGATCCCGCTGGCTTCCGCGCGGTGGCACCAGTCTTGCAATTGCTTCACCAGTTGCTCCGTGGTGGCGGTGGAGCGGCCCCATATCGCAGCCAGCTCATTGCGCATCGCATACATTGTTTGCAGCGCCTGCGATTTGGACAGCGCTGCAGCCAGCCGGATGCGGTCCAGTTCATGCAGCATTTTTTCGTCCAGCCCCAGCAAGGGCTTTATCGTTTGCAAGGCGCGCGCCTCTGTCGGCGAATGCAGGCGCAGTTTGCCGAGCTCTTCTGCATAGGTCCGCTTCAGCGACTGCGCATATTTTGCCAGCACATCATAGCGATAGCGGATCACCGCCTGCAAAGTGTCGGGGTCCAGCGTATGCTTGGCCGCGGCAAATTGCGGTTTCGGCGCGACGTGTTTCACCCTGGCGAGGCCGCAGGTTTCCAGGATGCGGATATACATCCAGCCTATGTCGAACTCATACCATTTGCTGGAGAGCTTGGCCGACGTCGGATAGGCGTGGTGGTTGTTGTGCAACTCCTCGCCGCCGATCAGTATGCCCCAGGGAAAGATATTGGTGCTGGCATCTGCGGTGGACCAGTGGCGATAGCCCCAGAAGTGGCCGACGCCGTTGATCACCCCCGCCGCCCAGAATGGTATCCATACGATTTGCGTCAGCAGGACCAGCAAACCCGGCAACAAGCCAAACAGGATGACGTTGGCGAGGCCCATCAGGGTCAGCCCGAGTATCATGTAGCGCGAGTAGACATTGCGCTCCAGCCAGTCATCCGGAGTGCCGTGGCCATAGCGCTCCATGGTATCCCCATTGTGGCTTTCTTTAACGTACAGGATCACCCCGCCCCACAGCACGCGGTTGATGCCGTGCACTTGCGGGCTATGTGGATCGTCGGCCGTTTCGCATTTGGCGTGGTGCTTGCGATGGATCGCGGCCCACTCCTTGGTGACCATGCCGGTGGTCAGCCACAGCCATAGCCGGAAGAAATGGCTCACGGCCGGATGCAGGTCGAGCGCGCGGTGCGCCTGATGCCGGTGCAGGAAGATGGTGACCGATGCAATGGTGATGTGGGTCAGCACCAGAGCGACGATGACCAGGCCCCACCATGGCAAGTTCACCAGGCCAGAGAACAGGAATGCTTCCATTTACCCCTCTTTTACGTGTTGCAAATCAAATGTCAATATAGCTAGTGTTACCCCGATCCGTATTGATCCAGGTCAAAACCTGGTACGCGACAGCAAATATCGATGCATCGCCGCAGTCGGCTCGCTGCTGAAAAAGCCAGTCGCATAACAATTATTTGACGAAATTCTTTTTTAGGCACCTGGCCCCATCTTACTCGCTTAGGGCAAGATTGCTATAAATTGATTTGAAGCACCGTTTTTCGGTACGTCCGGTATCGTTCCACTACCCTATATGGTAGCCATGTCGTTCAACGCAATAGATGGCAACCGTATTTGCTGCATGCGGGTTCCGACTGCGTCCTTGTGCCCCGAGCCGGACATGCTATATTTGACAAGATATTTTCCTGAAAATTCACCCTCCTTTTGCGTGAACCATGACACACACAACATCGCCGCTCTCGCACCACTTCCTGACCATGGCCTACAACAATGCGTGGGCCAACCACCGCTTGCTGAAGGCCTGCGGCCAGCTAAGCCAGGAAGAATTCACCGCAACGCGCACCAGCTTCTTTCCCACCATCAGGGCGACGCTCGGCCATATCCTGACGGTAGACTGGTTCTATCTCGACGCAATGGAGCGCGAGTTGCGCGGCGAAGTGCCCAACCCCGATTGCCGCAGCTTTTTCAAGAATCGCGAGCCCTTTGCCACCGGCGCCGAGATGCAGCAGGCGCAGGCGGCGACCGACCGCAGGCTGATCGCCTATTGCGCGCAGCAAAAAGATGAAGACCTGGGTCGCTATGTGACGATAGAGCGCCCCGGCAAGGCGCAGCGCGACACCCGCACCCGCCTGCTGGCGCACCTGTTCCAACACCAGATCCACCATCGCGGCCAGGTGCACGCGATGCTGGCGGGAACCAATGTCCCGCCGCCGCAACTGGATGATTTTTTCTGCGCCGGCGATGCCGAGTACCGCGCCGAGGATTTTGCTGAGCTGGGCTGGAGCGAGGATGACGTCTGGCGATTGGGCGGCACGGTGCAGCTGTGATACCCGGCTGCGGCGGCGATCGATGCCGCGCGGGACTGACGCCGGTGCGACGGTCCGCGCGGTATCATTACTCAGGCTTTCCGGCATCGCACAAAGTGCACGCCGGGCGCGCCATCAGCGATGCACCCGCTTGGGATTCACGATGTATTTCTCTTCCAGCGCCTCAACGTCGGTATAGCCCGAGGGGATCATCAGGCGGATTTCTTTCATGAAGTCGCTATCGATCTCGAAGCGGTAGCCGTCAATCAGCTCAAGCTTGCCGTCGACCCGGCCGATGACCTCGTAGGTGCCGCGCGGCAGGATGGCCGGCACCCACCAGGAGTTGGTGCCGGGACTGAGGCCGGGCCCGTGATTGAACAGCGGCCGGCTGTGCTGATGCCAGTCGGCGGCCAGTTGCGGGATGGGCATGGTCGCGGCGGCCTGTTGCTGCGGGGTGGCGCAGGCAACCAGGCCGAGCAGCAAGCCTGCGGCGAGCACGCGCAAACCCCAATGCGTGACATGGGTATTGGTTAGGGTAGACATCATCGACGCTCCATAGGCTGTACCTGGACGGCGAAGGCAATCGCCTCCACTGCCGAGTTTACTCCCTTTTTTCCGTTGTCATTTTCATGATGGCCGAACTCGCCGGCCATCCTGCTCCGCATCGGCAGGCCTGCCATTCATTTACTGTTTGACACGCATCCATTTATTGATAGAATGAAAACAAATTGCGGTATGCTGCATTCTAGGAATTCAGGAGAAATCCGGAGTGCGCCAGCCGCAATACATTGCCAGCATCCCCACTCCCGGCATGAGGCGCCCCCGGAAATGATTAGCGAAGAAGACCTGAGGTCCGCCGTTAATGCTGGCATCCTGACGGAAGAAACCGCGACTGCCTTGCGCGCCCATGTGGAGCGGCTGAATCAGGTTCCGGCGGTCGATGAAGAGCACTTTCGCCTGGTCACCGGATTCAACGACATTTTCGTCGTCATCGCCTGCCTGCTCCTGCTGGTCTCGGCAAACTGGATAGGCCAAACTTTCCAGCCCTGGTTTGGGCCTGCGGCAGCGGCTGCATTGGCGTGGGCGCTCGGCGAATTTTTCATTCGCAAGCGGCATATGGCGTTGCCCGCCATCGTACTGCTCCTGGCTTTTGAAGGCGGCCTGGTGGCGGCGATACTCTTTGCTCTGAACAAGAACAACACCGGACTCATGGCCGCCGCCGTCCTCGCCGCAGCAGGAGCCTGGCTGCACTGGGCGCGCTTCCAAGTGCCTATCACGGTTGCCGCCGGAACCGCCGCCGCGCTCGCTTGCGCGGTGGCGCTGCTGTATACCGCCGTGCCCGAATCGAGAAACTGGATGAGCGCCGTATCACTGATTGCCGGCGTCGCCGTGTTTGCGCTGGCCATGTACTGGGATGCTGGCGACACCTTGCGCCGCACGCGCAGGTCGGACGCCGCTTTCTGGCTGCACCTGCTGGCGGCACCGCTGCTGGTGCATCCGGTGTTTACGGCCTTAGGCGTGGCAACAGGCCGGGCGAGCCTGGGGCAGGCGCTGGCCGTGGTGGCGCTGTACGTTTGCATCGCGCTGATCTCCCTTTCCATAGACCGCCGGGCCTTGATGGTTTCCGCGCTAGCCTATGTGCTATACGCGTTCAGCAGCCTGCTGGAGCGCTACGGAGTTGTAAGCCTGAGCTTTGCCATCACCGCGCTGGTGATCGGCTCCGCGCTGCTTCTGCTATCCGCGTTCTGGCACACCAGCCGCGCATTCGTGCTCAGGCAGCTTCCCTTGCCTCTGAAGGAAAGGCTGGCCCCTTTGCGTTAGCGCCATTGCCGCCGCTAACGCTGCGCCGCCCGGCGCAAGCTGGCGATGCGGTCCTTGGTCGGCGGATGGCTGGCGACGTAGTCCGTGGCATATCGCATCCAACTCGGCATCGTGTTGGCCGGATTGCGCTTGTTGCTGTTTTCCAGCGACTCGAACAGGTCCGCCATATGCGATGGGGAGATGCCGCGCTGCTTCAGCAAGGTTGCAGCGTAGTCGTCGGCCTGAGTTTCCATCTCGCGCGAATATTGCCCTTGCAGCACCATCAGCGGCGCACCCGCCGCCACCGCGCTGAAATCGCCGAACAAAGTGCCCGAGATCACCGCCAGCAGGGAACTCCTGATCAGGTTTTTCGTGGAATGCCGATATTCCACATGGCCAATCTCGTGCGCCAGCACGCCAGCCAGCTCGTCAGCCCGGAAGCCGCTCATATCGCCGCCCGGGCCGGCGATATGGTGCAGCATGGCGTCGGTGACCACGATGGTTCCGTTGGGCAAGGCAAACGCGTTCGGGCCGACATTCTTCGCCTGGCGAAATACCAGTTGCAGTGGCATCCGGGTCGTGGCGGGTTTGATCCTGGAAAACACATCCTGCGCCTGGCGGATCCATTCGTCACTGAGTCCACTGGGCTGGAACAAGCCTAGATCCAGGCCGGCCAGCGTTTCGTCGCCCAATTTTTTCTCGGCCGCCAGCGGTATCAATGGCGCCACGCGGTCGGCAGTCCAGGGGATGCCCCACCAATAAGCGGAAAACAGCGCAAACAACATGATGACTATGGCAGCCAATGCCCCCAGCCATTTATCCTGCCAGCGGATTACAAAGGATTTTTGATAGCCCAGCGCGGTCAGCAGCGCCGCCTTTTCCGATACGCCGTTCACCTCGCAATGCGAGCCGTCGGCAAAACTCAACACGCAGGGCGCGCGCTCAAAAGGCTCCTGTATCTGAGTCGCTGTTGCAAGAAAGCGCTTGGTGATATCCGTGCCGAACAG
>DATHMC010000251.1:0-18519 GCA_035487495.1 Undibacterium sp. | reverse complement strand
AGGAAACGGGCCTTGTCAGCCTCCAGCTCCGCCAGCCGCTGCCGCAGCCAGTCCAGTTGCTGGCCCAGCCGACGGATGTCGGCCGGGCCGCTGACCTCTATCGACTGGTCGAACCGGTTCTCGCCCAGCCGCTCGATCGCGACCTCGATCTGCGCCAGCGGGCGCGACAGCCACAGGCCGAAAGACAAGGCCAGCAGGATCGCCAGGATCATCGCGCCTGTCACCAGGCCCGTCAGCAAACGACGCTGGCGCTCCAGCTCCGCCAGCGACTGGTCGTTGCGCCGCTCTATCTCGCGCTTGCCGGCCAGCGCCAGCCTGTCGTTGATCTCCGGCAGCCGGACGAAGGTCTGGTACAGCGCCTGCTGGTTCCGGTGCAGCTGGCTTTTGTCGGCTTGCCGGCCTTGCTGCAAGACCTTCCAGGCCAGCTCGCTCTGGGTGTTCCAGTCTGCCGCTTGCTGCGCCGGCAGATCGGGGATGGCCTGCGTTAGCGCCTGCAGCGAGGCGCGCGCTTCCTGCCAGGCGTCATAGAAAATATCGCGAAACGCCGTGTCGTCCAGCACCAGGTATTGGCGCGCGCTGCGTTCCATCGCGACGGTCCTCTCCGCCAGCCTTTGCGACTCTTCCGTCAGCTTGACGGCCTGGTGCGCGACCGCGCGGCTCTGCGTGGTCAGGCGTTCCAGCGTCAGCAGCGCATGCACCGACGTGCCGCTCAGCAGGATCGCGATGAACAGGAAGCCGGCCAACAGCAGTTGGCGGAAAGAGAGGGTGGCAAGCATGGTGGTCCGGTATGTTGCGGCAGGTTACGAATGGTCCTTTCAAGGCGGGCTGCCAGCCTACACCTTTGATTACTGGCAAGAAAGGAAATTTGCCTCTATTTTGTAAGCAAATTTATTACTTTCGACAGCCATATGCCCCGCAAACTGTAGCAGACCCCCTTGCAGCGCTCGGTGTGTTCACGCACAGAACTAAGACCGTGTTACGTCTTGTAATAGAAAATGGGTCAACGGCGCAATCATGGGGTGCGTTGTTAACACATTGCTACCTTGCCGCCCCGTATGGCGGTAAAACTAAAATTTAGAATGGGAAAAAATCATGAAGCGCTGGCTGCAAGCTCTGACAACAAACACTCTGGCCAAGGCGGGCCTGCTGGCACTGGTTGCGCTGTGCGGCACCGCAGCGCAAGCCGGGCAAATTACGCTGTACGAACACAGCGGCTTCGACGGACGCCAGGTGGACTTGCGCGATGCCGTGCCCAGCCTGCGCGACATCGGCTTTAACGACCGCGCCTCCAGTGTGGTGGTGCGCTCGGGCCGCTGGGAAGTCTGCAGCGATGACGGTTTCCGCGGCGACTGCGCGGTGCTGGAGCGCGGCGAATATCGCACCCTGGACCCGCGCCTGAATAACCGCATTTCTTCGGTGCGCGAGGTCGGCGCTTACCCCGGCGGCGGCAACGGCGGCCCGGACAGGCCGAACCGGCGGCCGGCGATCAATATGTATTCTGGCCCCAATTTTGGCGGGCAAATGATCAGCTTCAGCGAAGATGCGAACGATCTGAGGGCGCAGGGATTTAACGATACGGCCATCAGCATCGTCGTGCTGGAGGGCAACTGGCTGCTGTGCAGCGATGCCAACTACGGCGGCCAGTGCCGCACCTACGGCCCCGGGCGCTACCCCGACCTGGGATACGGCATGGCCAGGGCGGTGTCGTCGGCCCGCGTGCTGCCGGAACGTTACGATGACGGTGGCGACCGTCGCCCGATACACGGCGGCGGCTGGGACAGGCCGCCGCGCGATGACGACCGCGACGGCCGCCCCGACAATAATAACGCGCGCCTGGTGATGTTTTCCGAAGACGGCCTGCGCGGCCGCAGCATCGCAGTATCCGGCAATGTGGTGGACTTCAGCAGCGCCGACTTCAATGACAGGGCGGCATCGATGGTGATCCAAAGCGGTTACTGGGAATTCTGTTCCGACGCCTACTTCCGCGGCCAGTGCCGGGTGATGGGCCCCGGCCAGTATCCGCGCCTGGAACCGGCCTTCTACCGCCGGATTTCATCGGTGCGCATCGCCGCGCCGCAGGCTAACAACCCGCCGCCGAGCCGGGCCGCTGTCGAATTGTTCAGCGCCGGCAATTTCGGCGGCGACCGCTATGAAGTGGCGCAAGACCTGTCCACGTTCCGCAGCGGCGGCTTCAATGACAGGATACAGTCGCTGGTGATCCATGAGGGCCAGTGGGAGTTCTGCACCGACGCCGATTTCCGCGGTCGCTGCTCCGTGTTCGGCCCCGGCCGCTATCCCGGCCTGGGCGGTCTGGCGAACCAGTTGTCGTCGATGCGCAGGGTGCGTTAAGCGTTTTTAGCCGATCGGAAGGGCGCGCAGGCTTACAATACGGCCTGCCGCCGCCTGATTCGCATGCGCGCCGGCCTGAATTTATCAAAAGGCAATAATGAACAAATCCGAAGCCATACAGATCGCCAACGAATCCCTGCGCGCGAATGTGTTGAATGACGGCAATACCCAGTTTTCCAATGTGGTCCGCTATGCCGGCGACGAGGGCTGGTGGCTGAATATTCCGCTGGCCAATTTCAGGAAAGAAAGCCATTTCCTGATCTGTAGCGAAAAAGCCAAGATCATCCGGCACCTGGTGATCAAGCCCAATAACATCCTCAGCCCGGCCACCAAATTTCGCGTCAAGGACGGCGTCGCCGACGTGTTCATCTCGGCCGCCAATCCCAAAAAGCTGGTCGATATTCTGCAAGGCGGAACAAAATACAGCTTTAACAAGCATCTGGTCGACGAACACCGGTATTAGCGCCTGCTTCAAAAGCAGAAGTGGTATTAGCCGCAGCCGCTTATGGCATACTCAAGGCATTCCCTGTGCCACCCATGCCTGCAATGTGAAAATCCATCTCACCGCTGCCGCCCTTGCCGTGTCCGGCGCCTGCCGCAACACGGGTCTGGGCTTGCTGATGTGCGTTTCGCTGAATGCCAATGCGGCATGCAGCCGTACCATCAGCGTGCCGATTTCCCCGATAGGCCTGAGCGTCGTCGTCAATGGCAACTCTTTCAGCGGCGTCTATCCCGATATATTGCGTGCCGCCAGCGCCAGGGACGGTTGCAAGTTTGAGTTTTCCGTGGTGCCGCGCACGCGGCTCGACGCCTTGTTTGCGGCGGGCAAGGCGGATTTGCTGATACCTGCATCGAAATCCGCGCGCCGGGATGAGCACGGCCTGTTTGTGCCGCTGGTCTTCAGTCGCGCGACGGTCATCTCGGTCGCCTCCAATCGGCCCGCGATACGCAGCGCGCAGGACTTGCTGCAGCGCCGCGAGCTCAAGGTGGCGCTGGTGCGCGGCTTTGACTTTGGCGACGGCTACCAGAAACTGGTGAAGGAATTGACCCGGCAGGGCAGGGTATACCTGGACACCGACGTCGTCTCCGTGGCCCGGCTGATGCAGTCCGGCCACGCGGACGTCACCATCATGGCGCCATCCATCCTGGCCGGCGCCATACAGGATGAACCGCGCACCCCTGGCCTGCTGGAAAAGCTGCGCTTCGAGCCCATAGAGGAATTACCCTGGAGCGATAGCGGCGCCTATATTTCCAAAACATCGCTGAACGACGCCGACCGCGCGGCGCTGCGCGACTTGCTGGAGCGCAGCGCCAAATCGGGCGCGGTGTGGAGCGCTTTCCAGCGTTACTACCCGGCCGGCGCACTGGCCGGCAGCATACAGCCGCGCTAGCGGAGCCTAGACTACTCCCATAGCCCGCGCAACAGCGCCAGCGCCGGCGGTATCGCCGCCTCGCCTATCGCGCCGTAGCCGAACACCAGCCCAGCTGGCCGGGGCTGTCGGCCGAGGCAGTACTGGCTCAAGGTATTAATGCTGATGCCTTGCCGCCTGGCCCTTTGCACGATGGCTTGCAAATCCGTCGCCGGCGGCGCGATTGCCGCCAGATGCAGGCCGGCCGCCGACGGCACCGCCTGCAAGCGCGCACCAAAGTCGGCTTGCAATGCGTGCAGCAACAATTGGCGGCGGCGGTCGTAGACCTGCCGCATCTTGCGCACATGGCGAGCCAGGTGGCCTTCAGTGATGAAGGCGGCCAGCGTGTCCTGCGCCAGCACGTTGCCGTGCCAGTCGCTGCACTGGCGGGCCGCCAGCAACGCCGCCCTGGCCCAGGCCGGCACGACCACAAAGCCCAGCCGCAGGGCCGGGAACAGGCTCTTGGAAAAGGTGCCCACATAGAATACCGAATCGGCGCGGTCCAGCGTCTGCAAGGCGTCCAGCGGACGGCCGTCGAAGCGGAACTCGCTGTCGTAGTCATCCTCGATGATCACCGCGCCATGCTGTTGCGCAAAGTCCAGCAAGGCCGCCCTGCGCCTGGCGGACATCGCGACGCCGAGCGGAAACTGGTGCGAAGGCGTGACGCAGATGATCCTGGCATTCTTAGGCAATTGCTCGACGACCAGCCCCTCTGCATCCACCGCCACCGGAACGACCTGCGCGCCCGCGGCAGCCAGCGTGGCGCGTAGCGGCGGGTAGCCGGGTTCTTCCACCGCGACCACGGTTTTTCCCGAGGTGATCAGGATGCGCGCCAGCAGGTCAAAGGCTTGCTGCGCACCGCAGGTGACCAGGATATCTTGCGGGCTGCAGGCCACCGCGCGCGTCAGCGATACATGCGCGGCTATCGCGTCGCGTAGTGCCGGCCGGCCTTGCGGCCCATCATAGCTGGATGCGGTTTTGGCCAAGCTGCGCAGACTGCGCGCGGACAGGCGCCGCCAGATATCGAAGGCAAAGTATCCATGGTCCGGGCTGCCCAGCTGGAAATCAAACAGCGGCGGCGTCTCTGCGCGCGTCTGTATCGTCGCCGGCGGATTGCGCCAGTAGGCGTTCAGCCGCTGCTCGTCGCTACCGGGCAACACCACATCGCCCTGTTTGCGCGGCAGCCTTTGCCTGGGCAAGGCTTGCGCCACATAGGTGCCGGCGCCGGGCCTTGCCTCCAGGTAACCTTCCCCCAGCAATAAATCGTAGGCCGCTACCGCCGTATTGCGCGACACGCCGTAGGCGGCGGCCAAGACCCGTGTCGGCGGCAGCCGCAGGCCGGGCTGCAGGCGGCCATCCAGTATCCCAGCCCGCAGCTGGCTGTGCAGCGAGCGCAACAGATTACGGCTGTCCTTGCCCGGCAGGCTTAGCGCCAGCTCAAAAATTGGTTCCATAAAATTAGCCTGATGTGGATCTTTTAGCATACCAGATTGGCGTTTATCCTGTGCCTTATCAAGCAACTTTCAGGGATAAAAAATGATAGACCTCTACTACTGCGCGACACCGAACGGCCACAAAATGACGATGTTCCTGGAAGAAACGGGACTGGACTACCGGATCATCCCGGTGAACATCGGCAAGGGCGAGCAATTCCAGCCCGCATTCCTGGCCATCTCGCCCAACAACAAAATCCCGGCGCTGGTGGACCACGCACCGGCCAGCGGCCATGCTCCGGTGGTGCTGTTTGAATCCGGCGCGATGCTGTTGTACCTGGCGGAGAAAACCGGCCGCCTGATCCCGGCCGACCTGCAAGGGCGCATGGAAGTGCTGAAGTGGCTGTTCTGGCAGGTCGGCGGCCTGGGTCCGATGGCCGGGCAGATCGGCCACTTCAATGTGTACGCACCGGAACAGGTGCCGTATGCCATACAGCGCTATACCAACGAAACCAGCCGCCTGTATGGCGTACTGAACAAACAGCTGGCCGGGCGCGATTTCATCGCCGGCGCATTCTCGATCGCCGACATCGCCTGCTACCCGTGGATAGTGCCGCACGCAGCCCACGGCCAGGACCTGGCCCACTTCCCGCATCTGCAGCGCTGGTTCAATGCGATGGCGGCAAGACCGGCCACTATGCGCGCATACGACGGTTCCAAAGATGTGTACACGCGCGCAGAGCCGGTATCGGAAGAAAGCCGGAAAATCTTGTTTGGACAAACCGCGAGCTAATCGCTTTGTTTTTTTACTGAGCCAGGAGGCATCAAATGAAAAAACCGGATATCGCCATGCTGCTGTTTCTGGCTGGCTTGTGGGGCGCTTCCTATTTGTTCATGCGCATAGGCGCCGGCGAATTCGGCGCGATGACGATGGCAGGCGCGCGCGCGGCCGGCGCCGCCTTGCTGCTGATACCCTTGCTGGCGTCGCGCAGGGACGGCGGGCTGGCCGCCATGCGCCGGCACTGGAAACCCATCGCGCTGGTCGGCATTACCAATTCGGCCTTGCCTTTCGTGCTGTTCGGCTTTGCGGCGCTCAGCATCAATGCCAGCCTGTCGGCCATCTTCAACGCGGCGACGCCCCTGTATGCGGCGGTAATCGGTTTGCTATGGCTGCGCGAACGCATCAGCATCCAGCGCGGCCTGGGCCTGGCGGTGGGTTTTGCCGGCGTGCTCTGGCTGGTATGGGATAGCGCCAGTTTCAAGGCGGGAGCCCATACCGTGGCGACCGGCTGGGCCGTACTGGCCTGCCTGGCAGCGACCTTCCTGTACGCCTTCTCTGCGCACTACAGCAAGCAGCGCCTGGCCGACGTGCCGCCCTTGGCCGTCGCCAGCGGCAGCCAGCTGATCTCGGCCTTAGTGCTGGCCGTGCCCGCCATCATCTACCGGCCCGCCACAGCACCGTCGCCGCATGCCTGGGCCGCCCTGCTGGCGCTGACCGTTGCCTGTACCGCACTGGCATACGTGCTGTTCTTCAAACTGATCGCCAACGTCGGCGCCTCCCGCACGATGACCGTACCTTTCCTGGTGCCGGCGTTTGGGGTGTTGTGGGGAGTGCTGTTTCTGGGCGAGGGCTTTACCTTCAGGATGGCGGTGGGGAGTGGGCTGATCGTTTTGGGGACCGCTTTGACTACCGGGTTGATTGGATTATCGGTGAGCCGGGTAGCATCCACAGACCTTTCCAGGGTCGACGCTAGATAAACTGATTGCGCTTCGTAGGTACAGGCCGGGAGTGGCCCGGCGGCCACTTACTATTTCTTGCTTCGCCAAGAAATAGTAAGCACAAAGAAGGCGACCGCAGACTTGCCCTTCGGGTGATGGCGCAAGGCGCCATCACATTTTGTGCATGACAAAAAATGGGAAACAGACGAAACTCGCTGCGCTCAAACAACGTCTGTTTCTGATCCATTTCCTGTAAAGCACAAAATGCTGCGTCCCCAGCGGATTAAAGTCAAAAGCAACGTCAAAAACAACCCCAACATCAAAATCAAAATCAATCCGACCAATTTTGTGGAGCAAGTTCTTTTTCACATTGGAGAATCTGGTTGCAGTTGCTTTTCGACTTTGTCTTTGACCTTCAACCGCTTGGAGCCTCGCCGATTGTGCGGTACAGAAAATGGATCAGAAATGGCCGTTGTCTGAGCGTAGCGAGTTTCGGCCATTTCCCATTTTTTGTACCGCTCAATCGGGCACCCCGAAGGGGCGAGGCTTGCGGTCGCCTTCTTTGTGCTTACTATTTCTTGGCGAAGCAAGAAATAGTAAGTGGCTGTCGGGCCACTCCCGACCTGTACCCACGATAGCACAAGCTAATTATCAAGCGCAGTAAAAAGCCAGCACTAAACCCACCGTCATTTGACGATAGAAACCTCCCCCTTATATACTAGCCAGTTCCCCTCAAACAAAAAAAGAGACCCCCTTGTCAACATCATCGTTAAAAACGATCCTGCTACCGCTCGCCATGCTGGGCGCAACCCTCCCAGCACAGGCCGACGAAGGACAATGGCAACCCTACCAGTTGCCGCAGCTGAAATCCGAATTGAAGCACATAGGCATCACGATACCGGCGGAAGAGCTGGCCGACATCACCAGGCATCCGATGAACACCATCGTATCGCTGGGCGGCTGCTCCGCATCCTTCGTTTCTGCTGACGGCCTGGTGGTGACCAACCACCATTGCGCGTATGGCGCGATACAGCGCAACTCGACGGCGGCGCATAACTATATCGCCAACGGCTTCCTGGCGAAGACACGGGCTGAGGAACTGCCGGCCGGGCCGAATCAGCTGATCTATGTCACCGACAAGGTGGAAAACGTCACCGGGCGCGTGCTGAGGGGCCTGAGCCCGGCCTTGTCCGGACGCGAACGCAATGAGCAGGTGGAAGAGCGTATCAAGAAGCTGGTGCAGGAATGCGAACAGGACAAGATCTATCGCTGCTCGGTGCCCAGCTTCCACCGCGGGCTGGAGTACTATCGCATCCGCCAGCTGATGATACGCGACGTGCGCCTGGTATATGCGCCTACCGAGAGCATAGGCAATTTCGGCGGCGACATCGACAACTTCGAATGGCCGCGCCAGACCGGCGATTTTTCTTTCCTGCGCGCGTACGTAGGCAAGGACGGCCGTCCCGCCGATCCTTCGCCGGACAATGTACCCTACCATTCCAGGGACTTCCTGGTGGTGTCGGCCGAGGGCCTGGCCAATGGCGACCCCATCCTGCTGGCCGGCTACCCGGGCCGCACCAGCCGCTATAAGCTGCCGGTGGAAATCCGCTACGCGCGTGACGCCAGCTACCCCAAATACGTGGCGGAAGCCACCGCCGACCTGGACGTGATCGCCCAGACGACACAAGGCAATGCCGAGTGGGCGGTGCGCTATGCCAGCGTGGTCAAGGGCATCAACAACCG
The DNA here is from genome assembly GCA_035487495.1 of Undibacterium sp. Classification (GTDB taxonomy): domain Bacteria; phylum Pseudomonadota; class Gammaproteobacteria; order Burkholderiales; family Burkholderiaceae_D; genus Undibacterium. The sequence goes on along the minus strand of DATHMC010000251.1, from coordinate 9,866 downwards.
CTTGAAAAAGACCCAGGGCCTGCTGGATGGCTTCGCGCGCAAGGACATCGCCGCGATCAAGGATGTGCAGGATGCCGAGTTCCGCCTGTGGCTAGCCAAGCAGGCTGATGCGGCGAAGAACACTGCCATGCTGGCAGAGCTGGATGCGGCGATCGCCGCCGACATGACGCTGTCCGAGCAGCAGTCCGCGTTTGCAATCGCAACCTCCAGCGACCTGCTGCTCAGCGCGCGCACCATCTACCGACTGGCGCTCGAACGCCGCAAGCCGGACGCCAAGCGCGAAGCCAGTTACCAGGAGCGCGACCTGCCCTTCATCAAGGCGCGCCTGGCACGGCTGGAGCAATCCTTTGTCGCCGCCGTGGACCAGGCACGCTGGCAAGCGGCGCTGCAGCGTTACCGGAACCGCGCAGCGAGCGAGCATCCGCAAGGACTGGATGCGCTGCTGCCGGCCCCCGACGCGCTGGCGGCGCTATACCGGCAGTCGCAACTGGCGGACACCGCCAGGCGCCTGGCCTGGCTGGACCAGGATGCCGACAGCATCGCCAAATCCGGCGACGCGATACTGCAGCTGGCGGTCAAGCTGAACGACGTGGCGCTGTCGCTGGAAAACCGCCGCAAGGAAGTCGACGGCAACCTGGAGCGGGTGATCCCGCAGTACATGCAGGCTGTCATCGCGTGGAAAAAGTCGCAGGGCAAGCCGGTCTATCCGGATGCCAATTCCACCTTGCGTGTCACCTACGGCACGGTAGCGCCGTACTCGCCGCGCGACGGCGTCAGCAAGGGGCCGTTCACGACCGTGGAAGGCATACTGGAAAAAACTACCGGCAAGACGCCGTTTGATACGCCGAAGGCCCTGCTGGATGCGGTCAAGGAAAAGCGCTACGGCGTATTCCGCGATGCCGCGCTCGGCAGCGTGCCGGTCAACTTCCTGTCCAGCGCCGATACCACGGGCGGCAATTCCGGTTCGGCGGTGATGAACAAGCGCGGCGAACTGGTGGGCCTGAACTTCGACTCCACCTATGAATCGGTGACCAAGGACTGGTACTTCGACACCGCGATCACGCGCGCGATCCATGTGGATATACGCTATATGTTGTGGGTCATGCAGGAAATCGACCACGCGGACAACCTGCTGAAGGAAATGACGATCAAGTATCCGGCCAGGGCCGGGAAATAAGCCGGGCTTATCGGTAAGAGGGCGGCATCGGGATAAACGGTGCCGCCCTTTTTTATTGATCCGCGGACCTATTCTTGGCGGCGATCCACTGCGACATGTATTGCGTGCTCTTGTGCAGATGGTGGCGCAGCATCGCGCCGGTGAAATTCTGTTGCCGGTAGCTATCCTGATTTTTTTTCGCATCCTGCAGGCGCAACAGCAAATCTTCGGCGATGCTTTGCCGGGAAAACCTGTGCTGCAGGATGTCCCGGCCATGCTGTTGCGCCTCTTGCCACTTGGCCGGGTCCTGGTACAGTGCGACGGCCCCGGCGACAAACCCGGCGCTGTCCGCAGCCACCGCACCGGCCCACGGCAGTGCGCCGCACATGCCTTCGGTCCCTATCGCGGTCGTCACGCTGGGGGTGCCGCACAGCATCGCATCGGCCAGCTTGCCTTTGAGGCCGGCGCCGAAGCGCAACGGGGCCAGGCAGACCCTGCTGTGCGCCATCACGCTGTGCGCGTCGTCGGCCCAGCCCAGCACGTGGAAGCCCTGGCGTGGATTGTGCAAGGCGCTGGCCTTGGGCGGCGGGTAGGCGCCGTACACATGCAATTCGGCCTGCGGCAATTGCTGCCGTATGGCCGGCCACAACGCGTGTTTCAGCCACAGCACCGCGTCCCAGTTCGGCGCATGGCGAAAATTGCCTATGCTGATGAAATGCCGGCGCTGCGCAAACTCCAGGCCGGCCTCGGAATGCGGCGAGGCGACCGACATCAAGGCGCAATGCTGCAATAGCCCTGCCGGCACGGCGAACTGCTGCTGCAAAAATTCCAGCTCCGCATCGGAGATCAGCAGGCTGAGGTCGGAGCGATAGATCGCGCCGATCTCACGTTGCGCCATATCGTCGGCTGCCATCGCCGCGTACAATTCCGCCGCGCTCGCGCATACCGGACCGACGCTCTGTTTTTGCTGTTCACTGCCGGCCGCCTGTTGCGCCAGCTTCAGCAGGCGCTGCCTGGCGTCGCGCAGGCTGTGCAGGTCGACCGTATCCAGCACCCGCAATGCATGGGGACAGATTTTCTCCACGCGCCAGCCGAATTGCTCTTCGGTGAAGAAACGGTCGAACAATACCAGGTCGGGCTGCAGTCCGGCGATAAAGCGGTCGAACTTGTCGCAATTGACGGCGATGGCCTGTTCCTCGACGCCCAGGGCCGGCAAGTCGGCCCTATGCTCCGACAATGCGGCGGCACTGGCGAAAGTCACTTGCCACTGCTGCTGCCGGAACAATTCGATGAATTCCATCATGCGGCTGCCGGCGGCCGACGAACGCGGCTCCGGCCATACATAGCCGATGATCAGCACGTTTTTTATTGCCGGGATATTTTCGGGTGTTTGATTCATGGCATGCATTCTGTGCCGACCGGCAGCGCAAATCCGCGCGCGCCCTGCAGGCCGCCGGTATGCAAGGCCAGCACGCTTTCGCCGGGCTGGAATTTGCCGGCGGCGGTAAGCAGTTGCAGCGCATGGAACATCTTGCCGGTGTACACCGGTTCCACCGGGATGCCGGTCTGTACCGAAAACCTGGCGCAAAATGCCAGCAACTCCGGCGTCGCCTTGGCGTAGCCGCCGTGATGGTAGCCGGTCAGCAGTTCATAATTGTCATAGGCCGGGTAGCCGGCCTGTTGCAGCAGGCCGGCGATTTCTTCGCGCAGGTAAGCGGCGTTTTTCAGCACGGCGATGCCCAGCACCCGGCCGCGGCCGCGCAAACCCGCCAGCAGGCCGGCCAATGTCGCGCCGGTGCCGCAGGCGACCAGCATGGTGTCGGGGATGAAGGGCAGTTCATCGATCAGCTCGGCAACGCCGTGCAGCGCTTGCGCGCAGCTGCCGCCCTCGGGCAACCAGACCGGCTCGCCGCCGTTTGCGTCATCGGCATGGAGATGCCTGCGCCATTGCCCGGGGACATCGCGCAAGGCGCGATACTCTTCGCGCGACACCAAGCGTATCTGCATGCCCAACCGGCGGCAATCGTCCAGCGTGGCGCTATCGACAGCGTGCGGCCCGCGCACCAGCCCTAGGCACGGATAGCCGTGCATCGCCGCCGCATGCGCCAGCGCGTGCAGATGGTTCGACCAAGGGCCGCCCATGGTGACCAGCGTCGCCTGTTTTCCTTGCAATTGCAGCAGCGGGTACTTGAGCTTGCGGAATTTATTGCCGGACACCTGGGCATGCAGCAGGTCGTCGCGCTTGACCCATACCTGCCGGCCCAGCACTGAGGCGTCTGGTATCAGCTGGCAAGGGGAGACGGAAATCGGGAGGGGCATTGCAATATGCCCTGCAGGCAGGCGGCAGGGCTGAAATAGTGGGGTCGGTTCACAGTCGGCGTATCAACCCCGGATTATGCCTGAATTTTACGCATCCTTAAAACGCCACATTCAGCGATGCACGGCACTAAACGCCGGCAGGCTGCCACTCACGGGCAAATTTCTGGTTTTCGTCCATCTGTTCACCGGTCAGCGTGTAGCGGACCAGGTCGCGGCTGTCGCGCGATTTTTTACCGATATTGAAACTTGCCGACAAGATCAGCTTGTAGCCTTCGAGGATATCCCTGGGCACGCCCTCCCCGCGCAAATAGCTCATGCCCAGGCTGAACTGGGCGCTGGACAGGCCCTGCTGCGCCGCCAGGCCAAACCAGTAGGCAGCTTTTTCGTGGTCTTGCTTGACCGCACGGCCATTGCTGTACATTGCGCCCAGCTTGTACTGGGCGCCTGCGTAGCCGCGCAGCGCCGCTTTTTCATACCAGTGAAAGGCTTGCTCCAGGTCCTGCTCTACGCCCAGGCCGCGGGCATGCATGTAGCCCAGGCTGAATTCCGCGGCGGCGTAGCCTTGCTCGGCGGCCTTCTGGTACCAGTACAGGGCTTGCTCGTAATCTTTCGGCACGCCTTTGCCGGTGGTATACATCATGCCCAGGCTGGACTGCGCTCCTGCATGCTCCTGCGCCGCGGCCTGCTCGAACCAGTAAACCGCCTGCTTGAAATCCCGCTGCACGCCTTGCCCATTCAGGTACAAGATACCGAGGTTGGTCTGCGCCCGGGGGTCGCCACGGGTTGCCGATTTTCTGAACGCATCGACGGCCTGGCCGTAGTCGTCCTCGTCCATAAAACGCATGCCGTCCGAGAATTCGTCGCCTGCCGCGGTCACACCGGATAGCAGGACCACCAGGGAAATAAGCAGATTTTTAAATATTTTCATGGGGACACGCTTCAATGGTTGATCGGCTGTGCGGCGGCTGGTCAGGCGCCTGGATGAACTGGAATTTCGGTACGTTCGATCCAAGCGCATCGGACGTAATGATAATCGGCCAATGTTGATGCAGAGATATGTCCAAAGTGTTTTTTTGCGTAACAAAATGTAAGTATCTGGCAAGCTTTACCTGAATTTACATCTTACTTTCAGAGAAACTGCGCGGACTTTCGTTTTTTTTACTTACCTGCGTGATTACATTCCAAATACATGGCAAATAAGCAGTAAACTATCCCGACGCCCCCCAATCCTGACCAACGAATCGATGATAAATGCTCCCCGCCGCCTGCGCATAGGCCTGATCGCCAACCGTTCCCATCAGGATGCCGCCAACTCTGCGCTGGTACAACTGTTTCGCGGCGCCAAAAATGCGCTCGATGCGTTGCAGCCGGAACTGATCGTGGTCGGCCGGACGCTGGATGCGCTGATCTCGCATGATTTGCTGAACGGCTACCCGGCCATGCAGCGCTTCCCCTACGGGCGCGAGGGCGGCTTGATGAAGCTGGTATCGCGCGTAGTGGACAGCGATCCGCAGCGCACCGTGGATGCGGTGATCTACCTGATCGACCCGGTGGATCCTTCGTCGATTTTTCCGGAAGCGCTGGCGCTGAAGCGGCAATGCGTGATCCATCACAAGCCTTTCCTGTCCACCCTGGCCAGCGCCCGCGAATGGCTGGAGCTGGAAGCCACAGCCATGGGAGCGACGCCGGACGCCGGCCTGGACGCCTCGTTTGCCTTCGCCAATGAAGGCATTGCGCTGATCGCCCACGATGCCATGAAGGAACGCATGCTGGCGCTGGCGGAGCGGCATTTTGCGCTGCTGGACCAGTATGCGGTGCGGTACGCCACCGGCACTACCGGCGGCCTGCTGAACCAGCTGGCGCAAAAGATCAAGGGCGAGGCGGCCGGCCGCGACTGGGTGCGGCCCTTCCTGTCCGGCCCGCTGGGCGGCGATGCGCAGATTGCGGAGCTGGTGCTGGAGCGGCAGATACGCCGCATCCTGTTCCTGGAAGATCCGCACGTGGCGCGCCAGCATGAGGCCGACATCCAGCTGCTGGAGCGCGCGGCGCGCACCGTGACCGATTTTTCCACGGTGATCAGCGATGCGCAGGGGGCGGACCGCTGGCTGAGCCTGCTGACCCGCCGTTGCGCATCGCAATGAAGCATACCGGCCTGAATTTACGCCACCTGTATTATTTCTGGGTCGTCGCCAAGGAGGGCGGCGTTACCCGCGCCGCTGAACGCCTGGGCGTGGCGATACAAACCATCAGCATGCAGATTGCGCAGCTGGAGCAGGCGATCGGCAAATCGCTGCTGACCACGCAGGGGCGCCGGCTGGTATTGACCGAAGCCGGCCGGCTGGCGCTCAGCTATGCCGACCAGATTTTCCTGCTGGAAGAACAGATGCAGAGCGCGCTGGCGGAAACCGATCTCGGCAACAGCATGCGGCTGACCGTGGGCATCTCGGACTCGCTGCCCAAGCTGATCGCCTACCGCTTGCTGGAAACGGCCTTGCGCCTGCCGCAAAAAGTCAGGCTGGAGTGCTACGAAGGCAAATTCGAATCGCTGCTGGCCGACCTCGCGCTGCACAAGCTGGATGTAGTGCTGACGGACCGGCCGGTCAGTGCCGGCACCAGCATGCGGGTGTTCAGCCATCCGTTGGGAGAGTGCCAGATCATGCTGTTCGGCATTCCTGCGCTGGCAAAAAAATACCGCGACAACTTCCCGGCCAGCCTGCACGGCGCACCGGTATTGCTGCCCACGCGCAACAATGCGATACGCGGCCGCATAGACCAGTGGTTTGAGCTGCATAATGTCAGGCCGGACGTGGTCGGCGAATTTGAAGACAGCGCACTGCTGAGCACCTTCGGCCGCAGCGGCCTGGGCCTGTTCCCGGCGGCATCGATACTGGCGGCCGACGTCGCCGAGCAATTCGGCGCCGAACTGGTCGGAGAATTAAGCCAGGTGCAGGAACAGTTTTATGCGATCTCGACCGAGCGCAAGATCAAGCACGCGGCGGTCGAGGCAATTTTAAGCGCGACGCACGGCGGCGTATTCAGCATGGCGGAACACACACACTAAAACAGAGGGGACGCATGTTGCAGAAATCGGCTCGCCTGCCCGCGATAGACCTGTTGCGCGGCATCGTTATTGTGTTGATGGCGCTGGACCACACCCGGGATTTTTTTGCGGCGACGCCGTTCGACCCGCTGGATCTGCTGCGCACCAGCCCGGGCTGGTACTGGACCCGCTGGATTACCCACTTGTGCGCACCCACCTTTGTGCTGCTGGCGGGCGTGTCGGCCTTCCTGCGCCAGCAAAAAACCGGGCTAGCCGATAACTCGCGCTATCTGCTGGGGCGCGGCGCAATGCTGGTGGTGCTGGAGTGCACCTGGATCAGCTTTAGCTGGCAGTTCGGCTACAACGTGATCATCCTGCAGGTGATCTGGGCGCTGGGCGTAGGCATGATCGTGCTGGCGGCGCTGATCTGGCTGCCGCGCCCATGCATCGCACTGATAGCAGCGGCCTTGATACTGCCGCATAACCTGCTGGATGCCTGGCACGGACCGGCTTCGGGCCTGTGGTTCAAGGCTTGGCACCAGGGCGGCTTCTTGCCTTTGGGCGACGGCTTCGGGGTCGCTTTTGCGTATCCGCTGATGCCCTGGGTGGGCGTGATGGCTGCCGGCTATGCGCTGGGCCCGGTATTCTTATGGGAAGCTGAAAAACGCCGCCGCTTCCTGTGGCTGAGCGTCGCCACCCTGTTGCTGGTCTTCGTCGGGCTGCGCTTCGGCAATCTGTACGGCGACCCCGATCCCTGGTCGGCGCAGGCCAGGGGCGGCATCTACCATTTGCTGTCCTTCATACGGGTGCACAAGTATCCGCCCTCCCTGCTGTACCTGTGCTCGACGCTGGGCATCAGCCTGGCAGTGCTGGCGCTGCTGGATCAATACGTGAAGCGGCCGGTGCCGGTATTGTCCTTGTTCGGACGGGCGCCGCTATTCTTCTATTGCGTGCACATCGCGCTGATACACGCGCTGGCATGGCTGTATATGGGCCTGCGCTACAACTACCATCCCTCCTTTGTCGGCCGCGGCCAGCGCCTGCCGGATGCCTACGAGCCGACGCTGCTGGTCTGCTATGCCGCGTGGAGCCTCATCATCGTCATCATGCTGGGGCTGACCATGCTGTGGACGCGCTGGCGTGGCGGCAGATCGGACGCTATAAGCACGCAACAGCGAGCGCCAAGCTCGATCTAGAACCGGGCTTGTCGGTAGCGCCCTGAAATACCAGTCTGGATAGCCAGGCGGCAGCAGCCCTCGCCGGTTAGGCGCCGTTCCTGCACAAAAATACCATAAATTCCAATTTTACTTCTGCTTTACCGAAGTAATGCTTCAATTATCTTCGCTTTTACTATAGTAAAACCTGCCCTAGTATCCCTGTATCGTCGGCTAATCGATGAATCCGGTGCATTGCGTACCGGAAACACACACTAGGAGCTAACATGAAAAAATTCCTGCTCACCATGATGATCGCCCTTGGCGCGGTGTCGCTGGGCGTCGCCGAGGCGGAGGCCAAGCGGGTCGGCGGCGGCGGCGCTATCGGCAGGCAATCGCAGAATGTCTCTCGGCAAGCCCCGCCAGCGCAGGCCAGCCCGAACGCGGCCAAATCCGCGCCGGCGGCAGCGCCAGGCGCAACGCCGCCTAAACCGGCCAGCCCGTGGAAGGGTATCCTGGGCGGCGCCTTGCTCGGCCTGGGTCTGGGCGCCTTGTTCTCCAGCATGGGCATGGGCGGCGCGATGGCCAGCATGCTTAGCTCCATCCTGATGATAGGTTTGCTGGCAGCGGCAGGCATGTTTATCTACCGCATGATCAAGAACCGCAGCGCCGGAACGAATGCGCCAAAGCCGGCGTTTGCGAATGCGTATGCCGGCGGACAGGCTAACGGGACACCGGAAATCGGTTCCCGCGTGGATAGCCAGCCGTCTGCTTTCCAGTCGGCGGCAGCAGCGTCCGCGTTTAACGGCGCGGGCAATGGCGCAAGCTGGGAAGTGCCGGCAGACTTTGACGTGAATGCGTTCCTGCGCAACTCGAAGACCTACTACATCCGCCTGCAAGCGGCGTGGGACAGGGCGGACGTCAACGATATCCGTGAATTCACGACACCGGAAATGTTTGGCGAACTGCGTCTGCAACTGCAGGAACGCGGCGCCTCCGCCAACCATACCGACGTGGTCAGCCTGGATGCAGAACTGCTGGGCGTGGAAACCACAGACAAAGACTATCTGGCCAGCGTCAAGTTCAGCGGCATTATCAAGGAAGCCGAACACGCGCCAGCCGAGGCCTTTGCCGAAGTCTGGAACATGACCAAGCCTGTCAACGGCCAGGGCGGTTGGGTGCTGGCCGGCATCCAGCCGGTGTAAAGAATCCGGGCAGGCTTGCCCGCCGGATGTAGAAAACCTCCAGCGTTACCGGCGCTGGAGGTTTTTTTTCGGCCGTAACAGCGAGGGTTTGCGACCGCATCCCCAGTAACTGATTGCCAAGGAAACTTGAATTCTCCGCAGATAGTCCGATAATGCTTGCATGGTATCCGTCAAGGAGCGTACGCAATGGCCGCGGTATCCAAAATATCCCTGGCGCCCATCCTGAGTGCGCTGTTGCTGTCGCTGGCGGCATGTGGCGGCGGTGGCGGCGGTGGCGGCGGCAACTCGGGCGCCGTCACGGGTAACGGCAGCAGCGATCTTGCCTATGCCGATCCGACCCAGTACTCCAGCGCGGCAAACGCATCGCTGGCCACCGCAAATGAGCAGGCGGCGCTGATGCACAGCCAGCTGGTGCTGAACGGAAAAACCATTAATTACACTGCCGCCAGCGGCCACCTGACCGCCAGCGACCTGGTCACAGGCGCGCCTGAAGCGTCTTTCTTTTATGTGGCGTACACGGCCGATAACCAGAGCCCGTCGGTGCGGCCGGTCACTTTCTTTTATAACGGCGGCCCCGGCTCGGCAACGATATGGCTGCATATGGGTTCCTACGGCCCCAAGCGCATAGTCACCAATGCGCCGGCCACGGCACTCGGCAACCCGGTGCCTTTCATAGATAATGCAGAAAGCCTGCTCGACACCAGCGACCTGGTGTTTGTCGATGCGATAGGCACCGGCTATTCGCAGGCGATTGCCCCCAATACCAACCAGAGCTTCTGGGGCGTGGACCAGGACGCCGCCGCCTTTCGCGATTTTGTGATGCGCTATGTAGCCGTGAATCAAAGGACGGCGTCGCCCAAATTCCTGTTCGGCGAATCCTACGGCACGCCGCGCACCGCGGTGCTGGCGAACCTGCTGGAAACGGCCGGCGTTAAATTGAATGGCTTGATACTGCAGTCGTCGATCATGAATTACAACGTCAACTGCGGCGT
>DATHMC010000250.1:0-3110 GCA_035487495.1 Undibacterium sp. | reverse complement strand
TATTTTTCTCCCGGCGCAACAAGCTGGACTTCAGCGTGGGCATGGGCGGCTGGGGCGGCGGGCCGGGACATCCGTTCACTTACCTGAAATCCCTGGTGACGACCTATGACGCAAAGACCGGCTTCGGCGCCAATAACAACGGCCGCTACAGCAACCCCAAAGTCGATGCGCTGGTGGCGCAGGCGGCGGTCACGATAGACATGTCAAAACAGGAAAAATTGTGGCAGCAGGCCACCGAGCTGGCGATGTCGGAATTGGCCATCCTGCCGCTGCATAACCAGATGAACGTGTGGGCGCTGCGCAAAGGCTATCACTTCGTGCCGCGCACCGATGAAGGCACGTTTGCGTTTGAGGTGACAGCCAAATAGCGAGTTAGACCAACCCGATATCCTTGCCCCGGGTGCCGAAGATGTGTTCCACCTGGCCCGCATTGAGTCCATACATGCGGGCGAACAGGCCGCCGAGCAGCGCGCGGTATTCGTTCAGCACCGGATAGTCGCGGTTCTGGAACAGCGTGGCTTGTTCCACGCGGGTTTGTTCGCCCATCACTTGCCCGCCGTGGATGCCGCCGCCCAGCACCCAGTACACGCTGCCGTGCCCGTGGTCGGTGCCGCGGTTGCCGTTTTCGCGGAAGGTGCGGCCGAATTCGCTGACGACGATCACCACCGTGTCTTTCCAGTCGTTGCCCATCTCTTGCGCAAAGCCGGCCAGGCCGCGCCCGAGCTCGTCCAGACGTCCGGCCAGGTAGCCGGTGGCGCCGCCTTCGCCGACGTGGGTGTCCCAGCCGCCGACATCGACAAAGCCGATGTTGTACTTGTCCTTCATCAGCTTGGCGATGCGCCGCGCCTCCAGCTCGAATCCCTTGGCGGTGATCGCATTGCGGTTGGCGGCGTCCATTTCGCCTATCATTTCCTTCATCACGTCGTCGCGCACCACAAAGCCCTCGTTGACTTGCGGCGCCAGCGGCGTGCCCTGGTACATGGCGGCGATCAGCTTGCTCTGGCGGGCGTCCACCGCCGGCTTGGCGATCGAACGCAGCGCAGTATTGGGTATCTGCACGCCGCCCTGCATGATCAGCGGCAACTGGTCGGTAAAGGCAATGGCGGCGGTCCTGGTGTCGGCGTTCAGGGTGGCGGCCAGCCGGTTCAGGAAGCCGGAGCGATAATCCCGGCTGCGCTCCAGCGGCTGGCCCAGCTCTATGCTGTCCTGGGTTTCAAAATGGCTGCGCGACAGGTCTTCGGTTCCCGCAAACGGGATAAAGGCGGCCTGGCCGTTGGTGAACAGGGGATAGATGCTGTCGCGCAGGGCGGGATGCAGGCCCCAGTCGGCGTTGATCGGCAAAGCGGAATTGAGCTCGGTGCTGGGCTTGGGGATCGCGATATTGGGCCGGGCCTGATAGTAGAACTGGCTGGAAATCGGCACCAGCAGGTTGGCGGCGTCGTAGCCGCCGCGCATGAAGACAAACAGCAGCTTTGTTTTGGCGGCGGGAGCCGCCCACAGGTTGCCGGCCATCGAGGCCGCCGGCAGCATGGCGAGGGATTTGAGCAGGGTGCGGCGTTTCATCATATTCTCCATGTAGGCGAGCTTTGCGGTCACCTTCTAGTGGTAATGCTGTTCAGTTAAGAACAAAATCCCGCAAAGTCTGTCATTCCCGCGTAGGCGGGAATCTAGCGTCGTTTGACGGAAGTCACTGGATCCCCGCCTGCGCGGGGACGACAAACCAGAGAATTGATGCTTAATTGAACGGCATTACCTTCTAGCGGTGCATAATTTCGGGCGACGACAATAGGAAGGTATTCCACTCCTGCGGCGAGCTGGCCTGGTCCAGTACCTGGCGCGTAGGCGGGCTCAGCGTCTTTTGCAGCGATTGGTAATACAGCGCATTAGCCAGTTGCGGGAAGGCGGCGCGCTCCTGCGGCTGCGGCCCATCGGTCTTGAACAGGCCGGCGTTGCCCGAGCCTATCGCTTTGGCGATTTCAAAACGGGTGTTCATCTGGCCGGGGCTGGCCCAGGCCGCTTCTGTCATGGGATAGCCGTCCGGCGTCTGGTGGCCGTACAGCGGTTCGCCCATGCGGTTGAGCCAGTTCAGCATCGGGCCCGCATTCAGGATCGCCTTGTCGTCATAGGCCAGGCGCACGGCGGACACCACGTAGTGCACCGGGTCCTTGAATTTCTGCGCCAGCGAATGGCTGAATTCCGCCGAGGTGAACAGCGTGTGCAAGGTCGCGGCAATGTCGCCGTCGGTGCTCAGGAAGGTCTGCGACATCCTGTCCACCAGCGCCGCAGGCGGTTCGTCGGCGACGAAATACACGGCCAGCTTGCGGCTGACAAAGCGGGCTGTGGCCGGATTGCGGCTGAGCCTGTCGATGGCCTCGTCCACCTCGGCCAGCCCGCGCCCGTGCACGGTCTGCCCCAGGAATTGCTTGTTGCCGTAGTCGTGCCGGTTGGGGTTGAATTCAAACAGGCCCTGGTGCACATACTGGCCCTGCAGTTCCCGTTTGACGTTAGGGGTATTGGCGCCCATGTTGACACCGACGCCGGTCAGGATGCGCGCCAGCTCCTGCACGTCGCGCTGGCTGTAGCCGCCGTTCACGCCCAGCGTGTGCAGCTCCATCAGCTCGCGCGCGTAATTTTCGTTGATGCGGTTGACGGCATTCTGCTCATTGTCCAGGTAACGGATCATCGCCGGGTGGCGCACGGTGGCCGCCAGCAGCTCGCGGAATTTCCCCAGCGCGTGCGGACGGATCGCGCGCTCCTCATAGTCGCTGACCAGCAGGCGAATATTGCTTTTCCCCTGGTGCACATTGAAATGGTTCATCCAGAACCAGGTCATCTGCTCCTGCAGCTGGTTAGGCGAATACAGCGCGCGCAGCAGCGAGCGTGTTGCCGCCTCGCGCGCCAGCCGGTTCAGCTCCTGCTGGTAGGCTTGCTGCGCCGCCTTCTTTTCGTCGTCGTTGGCGATCGCATCGGCATCCTTGCGGCGCTGTTCCAGCTCCTGGTTCAGCTGCTCAACCGGGCGCTGCGAAATCGTCATCGCCGCAATCTGCGCCTGCACCGGGCCGGGCAGGGCGGCGGGGGCAGGATGCAATTGCCGTTCCAGATAACGCTCG
>DATHMC010000249.1:0-24957 GCA_035487495.1 Undibacterium sp. | reverse complement strand
GAGGCCGAGCTTTCGGATGAAGAGTTGTTCCCTACCTATGAAGCGCTTGGCCAGTTGGGCCTGGTCCTGATAGAAAAAGGCGATATCAGCCTGACTTCGCTGGGCAGGCGCTATGAGGAGGCGGAGCAGTCGCAAAAGCAGGAACTGTTCGGCCAGCAATTATTGACCCATGTGCCGCTGGTTGCGCATATCCGTCGTAGCCTGGAGCAAGAGGCCAACGGCATGTTGCCGGAAGGTCCTTTCCTGGAGTTGCTGGAAGAATTCCTTGAGGCCGACGAGGCCAAGCGCGTACTGGGTGTTGCGGTGGAGTGGGGCCGCTATGGCGAAGTGTATGAGTATGATTACCATACCGGCCGCCTGAAATTGCCCGAACCTGCCGAAGACGCTTAAGAGGCCTTACGGCTGCAGCATGTCTGGCTGAGATGCGCTCAGTCAGGCATGCTGAATGGAATGGGGCGGATAGAGGATTCGCAAAAATGCCTGGGTGGCCGGACTATGCGGACGGTTTTTCATTTCCAGCAGATGCAGGCTGCGTGTAAATTCCAGTCTGTTCCCTGTTTCATCCTCCAGGTTGAGCACTCGGATCTTGCCGAGCGCGATCAAATCTTCCGCCAGCACCTTGGGCAGCATGGCGACCCCGACGCCTTCGGCCACCATGCGCACGATGGCCTCACCGCTGCCCACTTCCATGCTAGACACCGGATCAATCGCATGCGCTTGCAGCAATTGTTGCGTCGCTTCACGCGTGCCCGACCCCGGTTCACGCACTATCCACAGCAGTTTATTCAAATGACTCGCATCGATCCTTTGCCGTTGATGCAACAGCGAACTGCTCGATGCAACGACCGCCAACTCATCATCGCGCCAGTGGCGGGAGCTAATCAAGGCATCGTCCACCGGTCCTTCCACCAGGGCCAGGTCGATACGGCAATCGAGCAAATCCCGGCTGACGGCCTGGGTGTTGCCGACCAGGATGCGTGGGGTGATGTCGGGGAATTGCAGTGTGAACCGGGCGATGTATTGCGGTAGCCAGTAACTGGCAATCGTCGTACTGGCGCCTATGGTCAAGCTGCCCCTGTGCAAGCCCACCCGGGCCCTGATATCGTCCACCGCGGCGCGTTCCAGCGCAAAGATGCCGCGCGCGTGTTCAAACAGGGCTTGGCCGCTTTGCGTCAGCCGTATGCCCTTGCCGCCGCTGACGCCGCGCTCTATCAGCGGCAGGTCCAATTGCTGTTCCAGTTCGCGTACCGCCTTGGATACCGCAGATTGGCTGATGAAAAGGTGTTCCGCCGCGCGTGAAAAGCCATTTTGCTCAGCGACAGCAAAAAATACCCTTAACAGGTGCAAATTGAGTGTCATGACTATTTCTCATGGTTATGTGAAAATTATCTATTCGACTCATGATAAGGCAAGCGCTATTCTTGCGCCATCGTCTTTTGGAATTGAGTCATGAAAACAAATTCACTTGTGCCGCGAGCCCTGTCGGCAAAGCTGCCCGGCATGTCGCTGGTCGCCGTGCTTGCCGGCCTGGGCATCCTTGCTGCCAGATTGCCTTTGGCGCAACAATTCGGCCTCAGCGCCTTGAGTCTGGCGATCGTCTTCGGCATTTTCGTCGGCAACTCCTTTTTCTCGCGCTTTGCCCTTCCCGCCGCCGAAGGCGTGGACTTTTCTAAAAATACCTTGCTCAGGGCGGGTATCGTACTCTACGGATTCCGCATTACGTTCCAGCAGATCGGTGCGGTCGGCTGGGCCGGAGTTGTGACCGATGCCTTGGTCATCGGCCTGACTTTCACCCTTGCGGTGCAATTAGGCACCCGCGTCTTCAAGCTGGACCGCCAAACGGCGATGTTGATAGGGGCGGGCAGTTCCATCTGCGGCGCGGCAGCAGTGATGGCGACCGAGCCGGTGGTGCGCGGGCAGGAGCATAAGGTATCGGTGGCAGTGGCCACCGTGGTGATCTTCGGCACGATAGCGATGTTCGCTTATCCGCTGGCTTACCCTTATCTGGGCTTGTCCGAACAAGCCTACGGTATTTTTGCCGGCTCCACGATACATGAAGTGGCGCAGGTAGTTGCGGCGGGCAATAGCGTCAGCACTGCCGCAGCCAATACCGCAGTAATAGAGAAGATGCTCAGGGTGATGATGCTTGCCCCTTTCCTGCTGTTGCTGTCGGGCGTATTGAAGTCGAATCGCGGCTCGTTCGCCGCAGCAACCGATGCGGGCACGGGCAGCAAGATCACGATCCCCTGGTTTGCCCTGTTTTTTGTCGCGGCCAGCGCTATCCATTCTCTCGGCTGGCTGTCAACTTCGCTGGTAGATGCGCTGGTTGAGCTGGATACAGCCTTGCTGGCGATGGCGATGGCTGCGCTGGGTTTGCGCACCAATATGGGCGCGGTCCGCCAAGCCGGCTTGCGCCCCATCCTGCTGGCTGCGGTGTTGTTCGGATTTCTGGCTGTAGGCGGATACTTCATTAATCACTTTATCAGGCTCCTGTTCGCTTGAAGGCAGCAATATTTCTTGATCCGCATTGACGTGAAATCCGAAAAACTCAAGACTTGAAAGAAAAGCGCGAACATGGCTCGGCGCAAAATTTTCCGGCACTCGCCATGCCAAGGCCCGCGCATTTCGCTCCGGCACCTGTGGCCGGAGTCGTTCCAGCGACATATTAGACTTCAGAAAATTGCATATCTGCATAAGCTCGATCGATTCGTCCAGCGCGGCTAAATTATTGCCGATCTCATGCAAACTTAAGCCCGATGACACCGGTGCCTATGCATATCAGGAAAAACACCCTGGCCGGATTGACGGCATCCCCAAAGACAAATATCCCCAGTATCGCCGTACCGACAGCTCCTATCTCGGTCCACACGGCGTACGTGGTGCCGACCGGACGGGACCTGACCGCGGCCGACAGCGGCACCATGCTGATCAATAGCGCAATTGCGGTACCTATCGTTGGCCATATGCGGGTAAAGCCGTTCGAGTATTTGAGGTCTATCGCAAATGCAATTTCAAATACGCCGGCGATGACAATCATGATCCAGGATATGCGTGCTTCCTTAGTCTTGAATATTTGCAGGTCAGGTGCATTGAGTCTGTATGTGCCGGCGCAGATTTCCTGCCTCTCGTAGACTATCTCCGATGATGTAGGACTTGTCCTATGCAATGTGGTAATCCATGGGCAATTGTTGGATATCTACGCATGAATTATGCTGCTGGGCAATGACGCCTGCGGAGCGATCAGTGTGCGAGGTGATTCGTCGGCCAGAGATGGAAAGCATGGTGGGCGACGGTTGGCGCGGTTCGATAAAAGTAAAACAGGGGTGGGAGGATCGCTCTCCCGGTGATAAGCTGAAAGAATGGGCCGCGGGCTGGATGAGTACGGGCTTCGATCTTGCAGGCCGTCCCGCCTTGCTGTGAGCAGCAGGCCCTAAGCTGATGAGGAGACTGAAATGAAGATCAAAGTGGCGATAGCCCTGGCTGCGTGCCTATGTGCCGCATGTACGACACGGGCGCCTGATTTGGGCAAAAGGGAGGAAGCAGCGAGGAAGAGCGCAGAGAAAATCGAGACCACACCGAATGCTACTTCGACGGCCTGGACCCTGAACGCCTATAAGCGCGATCTGGCCGAGAGGATTGCTCAGGTCAATTCCACTAGAGTATATGTCGAGCGGCCACAGGCTTTGCTGCGCTCTGTGATCGTCATCAAGTACGTGGTTGCCCAGGACGGCACATTATTGCGTGCCGACATTGTGCGCAGCAATCACGACCAGATGGCAGAGTCGACCGCTTTGTCTAGCCTGAACAAGACCGCGCCGTTTCCCAAGCCGGCGTCGCATTTGCTGAAAAACGGACGGGTGGAAATCTCTGAAACCTGGCTGTTCAATAATGACGGGCGTTTCCAGTTGCGCACGATTGCGCTGCCGCAAATGGGAGAGTAGATAGAAGCTCGAATTGACGGGTGGCCGCCTGGGCCGGGCTGGTCCGCCCCAGTTGCTTCCCGGTTTGTTATTTGTGTTCGTGATGCCGGCACGGGTGGAGATTCAAGATAGAATCCTCTTCACGTGACATTGTTTACCTGACTTTAATGAGATATCTATGAAGGCTATCGTTCTTGCGCTTGCATCCGTTATTTCATTTTCGGCGTGGGCCGCTGTAACGGCTACAGCAGCGTCCCCGGCGCCGACGCAAGCGGAGGCACCGAACGTGTTCAAAACCGTGGACAAGTGCACTTCTTCGGGTTGCGTTATTACCTGCAAGAATAATCTGGGCGCATGGGAAAGGGTAGACCAGGCCGCAGAGTCGATTACCACCGTCAATTACCCGAGCGGCAACGTGCGCTTCCTGCTGGACGATGGCGGGAAAGGCAAGCGCACGCTGGTCTACGGTCCGAATCATCTTGCATGTGCCATCACCGGACATCAGTAAGCGAACAGGCGGGGCACATCACATCAATGTCAGTTCGCATTCGCTGTTGTCGATGAAATGAGCCCAGGATGCCGACAAGCCGGCGGTCTATCGCGTCGGCTCCGTCGTTGGTGTAGTGCCGTTGCGTTTACTTATTCTTTTTGCGGGGCCAGACGTTCTCCTTTTTCCCGAATTTCCCTTTCCTGCTTTACAGGGGCCGGGACCGGTGCTGGTACTGGCGCGGGCCGAGCGATGGGAGCCGGAGCCGGAACGGGCGCCGGGCGGGGTATCGCTTCCCTGCGTATTTCTACCGGCTCCTGGCGTTCGATGCGCCTTTGTGGCTGCTGAGGCTCCATTTCCTGCTGCCGCGGCGCGGGCCGGGCCGGGGCCGGCATGGGCTGCATTTGCTCTGGGCGGGGCGGAGCCGGGGGCTGGACTCGCGGCGTATTTGCCATGCGTGCAGCGTTGTCCGGTCCGGCAGCCGACTGACTGTGCTGAATTTCGCGTTGTTGCTGATCCGGTGCTGGGGCTGCCCTGTCGCGGCGTTCCAGTGTCGGCCGGTACTCTTGCCTGTTGGTATCCCTTGGCGGTTGCGGCGCTGCTGCGGGTTGCACCGCCGGGACCTGCGGCACTGGCATTGCGGGCCGGTTTACAGTCGGCGCTGCGATATGCCCACCGTCATTGCCGGCCGGCTGGGCTGGCGGCCTGGCGCCGGCGTCAGCGGGCATGGCTGGGTTTCCCGGCCTTTGCATATTGCCATTCAATTGCCGGGCAGGATTCTCCCTGAACTGCGGGGTATTTCTTCCGGGGCCGGTTTCGCCATTGGCAGGGATATTTGGTTGCTGTCCAGGTGCGGGCACTGCCGTCGATGCGCGCGGCGTATTTCCAATGACATTGGCCTGGCCTAGCGCGGGGCGCTGATCGTTGAAATTACTCCTGCGCTCTATCGGCGCGTGTCCTGCCACTACCCTGACACTTGATGGATCTACGCCTTGGGACGGCTGCCGTTCACGACCCTGGGGCGCATTGGTGTTGTTGGGATTCCTCAGGTTTTGACCCAGGCCGGGAGCTTGTGGCGCTACGTTGCCTTGCTGCCTTATCAATGCCGGCCCCACTCCCGGAATCGCCGGGCCAGGGCGCTGGGCATATTGCTGCGCCAGTGCGTCTTGTCTGGCCGGCGCCACGGGGGGAGCAACGGTGGCTACCACGGGACGCTGCATCAGGCGGCCACCGGCGGGCGTGCCTGCGGGTTTTGCATTGCCCAGTATGCTTTCCCTGACCGGGGCGAATTGCGGTGCTGTTGTTGCCACTTCGGCCCTGCCCATTTCATTCGGCCGCAACGGACGCGCTATCGGGGCTATTGCCTGGCCTTTGATGAAGGCCGCGGCTGGAACAGCAGTCACCGCATTCGGTACATGTTGGTTAATGTAAATGTTGTTCGTGACATTGTTGATCGTCGTGCGATTGATGACGGTGGTCTCATTGATCCTGTCGAAGTAGCGCGGGCTGGCGCGATAACCGGGACGATAACTCTCGCCGGGGGCCAACGGGAACCAGGCGACGCCGGGTCCTCTGACCGACAGGCCGAAACTGAAGCCGCTATTGCCGCCGACAAAGGCCACCAGCGCCGGCGCATAAATCGGCCTTGCGTGCAGCAACTGGGGGCCCGGCACCCAGCACCAGCCGGAATGGATCTGCGCCCATCGGCCGTAGTGATAAGGCGCAAAACCCCAAGGAGCGTCGTCTATCCAGGTCCAGCCCCAAGGGGCAACCCAGGTCCAGTGACCGGTACGGTAAGGAGCCCACCCGACGGCGACTACGCGCGGCACCCAGACTTCGCCGTACTCGGGATCGTTGCTCCAGCTACCGTAGCTGTCCAGTTGTTCGTAACCGATGACTTCCCTGGACACGTAGCGCGCCGACATGGATGCTTCTTCCGCGCGGTCCCTAGCCTGGACCCAGGCGTCGAAACTATCGTAGGGCGCGGCAGTGCCTAACGCAACTTGCGACAGATTGGTGCCGGAAAAGATCATTTGCTCGTTTTCATGCAGGGTCAGGCTGTCGTTGTCGCCATAGGCAATGCCTATGCCTTGCTTGATCGTGACTGCGGTGGTGCTGCCGTCTTCGGCAACGCTGAGCCGGTATTCACCCGGCTCCTGTATGGAGAAGGCCAGATTGGGCGTGTCGATTTCAAAATTCTGATTCCCCGGAAGGGAGCGCACGCGCAGACTCAGGCTGCCCTGGCTAAGTTTCAACTGGACCATATCATCGCTCAGGTTGAGGATGTTCAGACTGGTCATGCTTCCCAGGCGCACGGCGGTGGAGCCTACGTGCAGTTCGGCGCGGGCATCACGATCTGCCCATATGCTGTCGCCCGTAGTCAGTGGCCGGTTCAGTTCAGCATAAGCCCATTGATCGCTGGCTGCCGGTGCGAAAGTGACGCTGCCGGTGATATAGTTGAGTCGCCCCACCAGTCCCGGCGGGTCGGTTTGGGCCTGGGCTCCGCCCATGGCCGAAAGCAGCGCTGCGGTGCAGGCCAAGGCCTTTAACACGGCAGTGGTTGAGGTCAAGAGTTTCATTTAGGTCTCCGGCCATGGTTTGCCATAGCATTTAAGTATAGATATTTACGTTAACGCGCCACCGGCAAGCCGACATGTTACGGAAGTGTAAATCGAGCCAGGTTTTGTTACCGCCGCAGGTAAAAGCGCGCGTGATACTTCCTAAACGTTGTCGATCAGGAAAGGTTGACCGATGCACCGGTAGGCCGGACTCTTGTATGTACAAGGCAGGCTTATTTTGTTACACTTGCATTGCTGCCGATTTGTAAATACTTGGCCTAAGGTGCGGCAAAATCAGCGCTGGAAAACCAGGCTGGCACCAGGGGGAAATAAGCAGGCCGCTTCAAGGCGGCTTTTTTATTCTTCGTTCAGCACGAAATAGTGTCGACTAACGCTAACATTTAGCGCCAGCATAGTGCTCCGTCGGTATCGGATACCGTAAATCCTTTAGAATAGCGGGTTGAATGTCTAACCATAGCGCTGCTGAAGTTCAGCCGCAAGCGCCTAATTCAGGATACTTTCCATGAGCATGTCAAATACCAAAGAAATCGTTGAAGAATTACGCGCCGGCCGTATGGTCATCCTGGTGGACGAAGAGGATCGCGAGAATGAGGGCGATCTGGTGCTGGCGGCAGAGTTCGTCACGCCCGAGGCGATCAATTTCATGGCCAGGTTCGGCCGCGGGTTGATTTGCCTGACATTGACGGAAGAACGTTGCGATCAATTGAACCTGGCCATGATGACCAGCCGCAACGGTACCTCGTATGGCACCAATTTCACCGTATCGATAGAGGCCGCGGAAGGTGTCACCACCGGCATTTCCGCCGCCGACCGCGCCCGCACCATACAGATGGCGGTCGCCAAAAACGCGAAGGCCAGCGATATTGTGCAGCCCGGCCATATTTTCCCGCTGAAAGCGCAAAAAGGCGGAGTGCTGATGCGCGCCGGCCATACTGAGGCAGGCTGCGATCTGGCCGATCTGGCGGGCTTGATGCCTGCAGCGGTCATTTGCGAGATCATGAAGGACGACGGCACCATGGCGCGGTTGCCGGATTTGATGGAATTTGCCAAAGAACACGGCTTGAAGATAGGCACGATTGCCGACCTGATCCACTACCGCAGCCAGAATGAGAGTATCGTGGAGCGCATTGCCGAGCGCGATATGCAGACCATGCACGGCAGCTTCAAGGCTATCGTTTATCGCGACAAGCCCAGCGGCTCTGCCCACCTGGCGCTGGTGCATGGGAATATTTCCCGCGGCACCGAGGCCCTGGTGCGCGTGCATCAGCCGTTGTCGATACTGGATTTGCTGGAAAGCGAAGTCACCACGCATTCATGGAACGTGTCTTCGGCGATGGCGGCAATCAAGGCGTCCGAAGCCGGTGTAATCGTATTGCTGAACTGCGAAGAGTCTGCCGAACAGATGTTTGAGCAGTTCAAGGCACTGAATACGCCTGAGGCCCGTCCGCAGGGACGTGCCGCGCGCATGGATTTGCGCAATTATGGCATCGGCGCGCAGATATTGAAGGATGTCGGCGTCTGCAGGATGAAGTTGCTGGCCAATCCGCGCAAGATGCCGTCCATGACCGGCTTTGATCTTGAGGTGACGAGTTACTTTGACAAGCCGTGCACCGAATAACAGTATTCAATTGCTTCCTTTGAAACGAATTAAACCCATTTTGAGCGCCGCGGCGCAAGCGAGAACATAATGACAGTTGGACACTACGAATCAAACCTGGATGGCGCCGGCGTACGCGTGGGCATCGTACAAGCCCGCTTTAACGAAAAGGTTGGCAATGGTTTGCTGTCGGCCTGCCTGGCCGAACTCACCAAGCTGGGCGTCCTGAACGAAGATATTCTGCATGTGACTGTCCCGGGCGCACTGGAAGTACCGCTGGCGCTGCAAAAGCTGGCCGAGACCCATCAGTTTGACGCGCTGATTGCATTGGGCGCGGTGATCCGTGGCGAAACTTATCACTTTGAGCTGGTTTCCAACGAGTCAGGCTCCGGCATCACCCGTGTGGGCCTGGATTTCGGTCTGCCGATTGCCAATGCCATCCTGACTACTGAAAATGATGAGCAGGCTGAGGTGCGCATGACGGAGAAGGGCGCGGACGCGGCCCGCGTCGCTGTTGAAATGGCAAACCTGACCCTGGCGCTGGAAGAATTGGCGGAATCCACCGAAGACGCCAATTACGACGCCTAAGCGGCACCTGAGGCATCTGAGAATACGTTTTTCGAGAATATTATGACAATAAAATCCCAACACGCCAATCCAAGCAAGAGCCGTTCGCCAAGACATCGCGCGCGCGAATTTGCGCTGCAAGGCCTGTACCAATGGTTGTTGAATAATGAGGATGCAGGCGCGATTGAAGCCCATATCCGTGAAGCGCACGGATTCGACAAGGCCGACAGGGAGCACTTTGATTCCCTGCTGCACGGCAGCATCAATCAATCGCTGCAATTGAGGGAGGACATTGCGCCGCTGATCGATCGCAAGATTTCTGAATTGTCCCCGGTAGAGCACGCCGCTTTACTGATCGGCACCTATGAATTGAAGAATCACTTGGAAATTCCCTATCGCGTGGTCATCAATGAGGCTGTCGAGCTGACCAAGTCGTTTGGCGGCCTGGATGGACACAAGTATGTGAATGGCGTGCTGGATAAATTGGCGGCTAAATTGCGCGCTACTGAAATAGGCGCCGGCAAGCAGGCATAGCGTCGGATATCGGATGATCAAGATCAACCGCCTTTTCCTGTCACGGGAACAAGGCGGTTTTTTTTAAAGACCACACTACTATGGAAAATAATCTCGCATCAAGGTTGCAGCATATCGCTCCCTTCCATGTGATGGAATTGATGAAGATGGCCGCCGCACTGGAAGCGCAAGGGCGGCACGTCATTCACATGGGGATAGGCGAGCCCGATTTTACGGCGCCGCAGCCAGTCATTGACGCCGCGGCAAAGGCGATGGCGGACGGCCGCCTGCAATACACTTCGGCGCTGGGCGTGCCCGCCCTGCGCGAGGCAATTTCCGCGTATTACCTGCGCAGCTATCATTTGCAGGTTCCCGCGTCCCGCATCATTGTCACGGCCGGCGCTTCCGCTGCGCTCTTGCTGGCTTGTGCCGCCCTGGTGCAGCCGGGGGCCGAAGTGCTGATGCCGGACCCTTGCTATCCGTGCAACCGCCATTTTGTCGCCGCATTCGAGGGTACGGCTGCGCTGGTGCCCAGCGGACCCGAGCACGGTTTCCAATTGTCGGACCAGATGGTGCGCAGGCATTGGACAGCTGCGACCACCGGCGTCTTGCTGGCTTCCCCATCCAACCCCACCGGCACCTCGATTGCCGCCGATGAGCTGGCGAAAATTATCGCCACGGTCAAGGAGAGGGGGGGCTTTACGATAGTTGACGAGATTTACCAGGGTTTGTCATACGACGCGCAGCCGGTCTCGGCGCTGTCGCTGGACGAGGACGTCGTCGTCATCAACAGCTTCAGCAAGTATTTCAATATGACGGGTTGGCGCCTGGGCTGGCTGGTGGTGCCGGAACGTATTGTCCCGCAGATGGAGAAGCTGGCGCAAAACCTGTTCATTTGCCCCTCTTCTGTGGCTCAGTACGCAGCGATAGCCTGCTTTTCCGATGCGGCGATGGCGATCTACGAGCAGCGCAAGCAGGAGTTCAAGCGCAGGCGCGACTATATAGTGCCAGCCTTGCGTGAACTGGGGTTTGTCGTGCCGGTGATGCCGGACGGCGCTTTTTATGTGTATGCGGACTGTTCGGCATTGACCGATGATGCGGACCGGTTCACGCGCGATCTGCTGAATGAGGCGGGGGTGGTGTTGGTGCCGGGGCTGGATTTCGGCCCGTTTACCGCGCACCGGTATATTCGGCTCTCTTACGCGACTTCCATGGAAAATCTGCAGGAAGCGGTGGTCCGTATCGCAAAATTCCTTAAGAAATAACTGTTGAGTTAACTGATCAGCAGCAAATAAAAATGCCGCCTGGCGTGAAGCCGGCGGCATTTTTTATAGGGCAAAAATCAGAGTTTTGCGACCTGATCCGGGTTATGTAGCTCGGTCGCTGTGGTTTTCAGGTCGGTCACCGCCTCCGTTTTGCGGGGTTCCTGTGGGCGCGGCGCAGCAGGCGCTACAAAGGTCGGCACATTCTTGCCGGTGGCGACATCCTTCAGGCGGCGGTATTCGGCCAGCACGCGCGAACCATAACCGGAATCGTTGTCGAAGGCTGCAGCGCCCACATACAATTTCAGGCCTGCTTCGACCGAGCCGCCGCGCGACACGTAGTCTTTCAGTATCAGTGCGCCGACCTTGATGTTGGCGACCGGATTCAGCGCTGCCTTGACGCCACCCAGGTCCTGGAATTTTTCATGATGTACCTTGGACATCACTTGCATCAGGCCTTGTGCGCCTACCGGGCTCTCGGCAAATGGGTTCAGGCCGGATTCTATGGCCATTACCGACAGGATCAGCAGCGGATCCAGCTTGATTTCCTTGGCGGTCAGATATGCCGCAGAAACCAGCATGTCGGTAGCATCGCTGGCCACGCGATAACGTTTTGCCAGCCAGTTGGTCACCCATTGTTGCTGACGCTGGGTGCCCAGCATCCTGCTTTCTTCTTCGCTCATGGCGGTTTTTTTGACTGCCGCTGCAACTGCTTCGGGTTGGCCCGCTTGTTGCTGGGGTGCCATCAGCATAGCCAGGTTTGGTGGCGCTACGGCAGTGTCTTCTTCTGCCACTTCTTCGGTGATGGCGAAGGGCGACAGGTCTTTAAATTTTTCTGCCAGGTCAGGTTTGATAAACATGATGGCCAGCGCAGTGATTGCTGCTACACCGAGTATCATCAGCAAGTGATGAATGGTGGTGATGAACCCATTTTTTGTATCGCGCGCAAAAATGCCGAATGCCTTTGTTGCGCTGGTCTTGCCGGCCGCCGTCAGGCTGCCTTGTTGTACTGCTAAAATGAAACGTTGAAACATGTTACCTCCTGAACGCTCGCGGCACGTGCGAATTCCTTTGCAGGAAAACAAATATGCAGATACAGAACCTACCGCGAATCAGAACATCGTTTGTCGCCGCATGGTGCGATCGTCAAACGCCGGAGCTGTTTGCTAAGTTGGCTGGTTGGCTCCTTAAGGCCTGACCAGCGGCAAACAACTTTTTTTCGGGAATAAGGCAGACGCCTTGTGAAAACAATCCTTAAAATGTTATGTGGGGCCCGAACCCCTTGAATGATGTTACCGTGTGGCGTTACTTTCTTTGTTCGAAAGCCGCGGAAGTTAAGCACTTCTTCATCAAGTTGGGCGAATTGTAGGGTCGGTTTTATATCAAGTCAATACTATAAAATGCAATCGTTATTACTTTTAGATATGATAAATCCTGCTGCGGCGCAGCAAAGTTCAATAAAATCAAGTACTTGCTGAACTTATCTACCTCAAGAAGTTCATTCTCTAAAAAAGCTAAAAAACATGAAATACTCGGATTTGAGAGATTTTATTTCTCAGTTGCAACAAAAAAATCAATTAAAACAGATAGTTACGCCAGTTTCGCCGTATTTGGAGATGACCGAGATCTGCGATCGCACCTTGCGCGCCGAAGGGCCGGCGCTGCTTTTCAAGCAGCCCGTGGGTCATACGATACCGGTGTTGGGCAATCTGTTCGGTACGCCGGCTCGCGTAGCGATGGGCATGGGAGCGGAGGACGTGAGCGAGTTGCGCAAGATAGGCCATGTGCTGTCTTCGCTCAAGGAGCCGGAGCCGCCAAAAGGCTTTAAAGACATACTGGGCCTGGGCTCCCTGGTAAAGGCGGTATGGGATATGGCGCCGAAAGAACTGCGCGGCGCGCCCTGTCAGGAGATTGTCTGGGAAGGAAATGACGTCGACTTGGCGCGCCTGCCGATACAGCATTGCTGGCCCGGCGATATCGCGCCCTTGATCACCTGGGGCCTGGTGATTACCAAGGGGCCCTACAAGAAGCGGCAAAACCTGGGTATATACAGGCAGCAGGTGCTGGGCCGGAACAAGGTCATCATGCGCTGGCTGGCTCACCGCGGCGGCGCCCTGGATTTCCGCGAGCACTGTATTGTCAATAAAGGGCAGCCTTACCCGATCGCTGTCGCATTGGGTGCCGACCCCGCTACAATACTAGGCGCCGTCACCCCGGTGCCGGACAGCTTGTCGGAATATCAGTTTGCAGGCCTGTTGCGCGGCAGTAGAACCGAACTGGTAAAGGCGATAGGCAGCGAGTTGCGCGTGCCGGCCTCTGCAGAAATCGTACTGGAAGGGCATATCTATCCCGACGAGGCACACCCCAGCGGCTATGAGCATGCATTAGAGGGGCCATATGGCGACCATACCGGCTACTACAATGAGCAGGACTGGTTCCCGGTATTTACGATAGACAGGATCACGATGCGCCGCGACCCTATCTATCACTCAACCTATACCGGCAAACCGCCGGATGAGCCGGCCGTGCTGGGCGTGGCCTTGAACGAAGTCTTCATTCCATTGTTGCAAAAGCAATTCTCCGAGATACTGGATTTTTACCTGCCGCCGGAAGGGTGCAGCTACCGGATGGCGGTGGTGCAGATCAAGAAGGCCTATGCCGGCCATGCCAAGCGGGTCATGTTTGGCGTCTGGAGTTTTCTGCGCCAGTTCATGTACACCAAGTTCATCGTCGTCGTGGATGAGGATGTGAATATCCGCGACTGGAAGGAGGTAATCTGGGCGATTACCACCCGGGTGGACCCGTTGCGCGATACCACGCTGGTAGACAATACGCCTATCGACTACCTGGATTTTGCATCGCCCGTCAGCGGACTGGGCAGCAAGATGGGGATAGACGCGACCAATAAGTGGCCTGGGGAAACCAGCCGCGAGTGGGGTACGACGATACAGATGACGCCAGAGGTTAAAAGCCGGGTCGACCGTATCTGGCAGGAACTCGGTATTTAGCCTTCGATGCGGACTGTGTTGCCTTAAAAGCAAAAATGGATAGGCGTTGCCTATCCATTTTTGTGTGCAGGATGATCGGAGGTTTATCGCGAAAGCATCTCCACCTTGATCAGATTGTCATCAGGCTTGCGATCTATCAGCTTGTTGTCCGGATCTATGCCGGCCTTGGATGGCTCACCCTTGACCAGCATCGTGAACTCCATTTCCTTGCGGTCGATAAATTTGCGTTCGCGCAGCAAGGGTTTGCCGTCCTTGTCGTCAACGCCTATGTCCATCCAGTCTTTCAGCGCGACCACTTTCTCTTCGCCCAGTTCGCCGGCCTTCAGCTTGTTCGCGCTGACCTTGATGTTGACTTCATACTGGCCGTCTGCGAGCGGCTTGGCGCTGGCCGACAGTGCGCGATTTTCAAACAGGGTGATGGATTCAAACAGGTCGTCGATCAGGTAAAGCCTGTCTTGCGGCGTCACCTTGCGCAAGGCATCCACCAGGGCCCTGCTGTTGGGATAGGGCGCGCCCTTGCCGGCATACTGCGCGATGATGTCACGCAGGGCCGCGTTCACCTTGTCTTCACCGATCTGGTCTTGCAATTGATACATCACCAGGCTGCCTTTCCGGTAGTGGATATAGCCCTGGTTTTCATTGCTGGCCAGCGGCAGCTCCTTTTTTCTCTCCTGGCTGCGGCCGAACAGGTAGCTGTCCAGTTCGTAGCGCAAGAAACGGCGCATCTTTGCATCGCCGTAGGCGTGCTTCATTACCATCAGGGCAGAATATTGCGCCAGCGTTTCGCTGAGCACGGTCGCTCCTTTGGTATTGCCCGACACGACCTGATGCGCCCACCACTGATGCGCCACTTCATGCGCCGTCACATAGAAGGGGTAGTCCAGGTCCTTGGGGTTTTTGTCGTCCACCTTGGCGATGAAGCCTATGCTCTCGGAATAGGGAATGGAGTTGGGAAAAGCCTGGGCGAAGGTGGCATAGCGCGGAAATTCGACGATGCGCACCAGCTTGTGCTGGTAGGGGCCGAAATTTGTCGTGTAATAGTCCAGCGAAGCCTGCACGCCCTTGATCATCCGCCCCAGGTCGTATTCATGGCCCTTGTGGTAGTCGATCTCGATGGCGACATCCTGCCATTTGTCGCGCTTGACTTCATACCGGGCTGACTGGAAGGCGTAGAAATTCAGGATCGGCTTATCCAGCGTGTAGTGGAAGTAGCGGCGGCCGTTTTCCTGCCATTCCTTCTCCAGCTTGCCAGGTGCAATAGCGATTTGATCGGGGCTGGTGGAAACTGTCGCATCAAAGGTAATCCAGTCCGCGTCATTGCTGATGTAGTTGTTCGCCAGCCCCTTGGGATCGTCGCGTTCGGCCATGCGTTCCCTGGGCGGCAAGCCGTGCTTGGTCCGCTCTTTCTCATCCGACAATTCAACCGCCGGTTGATAACCTATATGCGGCATCAGGCCGCTATTAAAGAAGGTGCCGTTGCCGACCACATGGCTGTCGCTGCCCAGGCCGAGTATGCCTTTGGGGGCGTAGGCCAGTTCAAAGTTCAGCGTCATCTTGTCGCCCGGTTCCAGTGCCGGTCTCAATTTATAGCTGTAGAATCCGCGCTTGTCCCGGATCTCTTGAGTGCTGGCGCGATCGAACTGCATATTGATGATGCTGGCGTCTTCATCTTCATTCACGAAGATTTCGCCGATGGCCGCTGTTCCACGGTTGACCAGCTGATAGCTGCCCTTGATGCTGGCGCTGCGTTGCCCGGGGTAGATATCCACGTTCATCTTGACGTCTAAGATGCGAGGCTGCAGGCGCGTTTCATATTGCTTGTACAGCTTTTCATACGCTGCGCGGTCGGCTTGCTTGTCGTAGCTGTTTTGATAGCGGTTCAGGATGTTCAGGTTGTAGAACAATATCCCGCCTGCGCCGAGAAAAATCGCCAGACCGGCCAGCAGGCTGGCTCGTATGGGGAGATTGATGCCGGGCATGGCCATGCGCAGGCGGCCGCGCCAGTCGCTCGTCGTACCCCGGACCCACAGCAGCATGGAAACGGCAATCAGCATGACGGCGGCACCCGACCAGAACAGCTGGAACCAATAGGTCTTGGCCAGGAAGTGGCCATAGCCGTTCATATCGGAATAGATCACGCCAGGAATGGTCCCATACAGGAACATCGGATGCTCAAATCCCAGCGCCGGCAGGGCGATGCCGGCGACGTAATACAGGATCATCGCAAAATGCGCGGCATATTTATGGTTGATGATCACTTGCAGCGAGATCGCCAGCACCGCGACCAGCGCATATTCGGGCAGGTGCACGATGAACAGGTCTTGCAGGTACAGGCCTGCTTGCAGGTGCGTATAGCCGTGGAATAACTGGATCAGCATACCGCACAACATTACCACGAACAGCAGGATGGCTTGCAGCGATACCAGCGCGAACAGTTTGGACAGCAAGGGAAGCCAGTTCGGCACCGGCAGCGCGTCCAGCAGTTGGGCGATGCGTGCGTCACGCTCGCGCCACACCAGTTCGCCGGCATAAAAGGTGGTGATGATCAGGATGAACAGGCTGAAGCTGCCGCCCAGTAACTGCAACACGGCGTACGTTACCGGGTAAGTGGGGGTGCCGAACATCTTGCCGACACTATCGGACATCGCAAACATGAATAGCACGCCAGCCAGCAAGATGACGATGAAATACACATTCTTGACCGTTTCGCGCAGGTTCAGCCAGCTTTGTTTCAAGAACAGGGTAAACAAGCTGCGGCCGGCGAAATTGGGTGAGACGCGGTGCAGTTGCTGCGCCGGCGCCGAAACCTCCTCGGGCTGCAGCTTCTTTGGCTTGCCACTGATGCTGGCGGCGTTGAAATTGAAGCGCCAGTAGCCGAAGGCAAAAACGCAAAGGCCGATGCCGGTCCATATCAGCCGGTTGGTCAGGTACAAGCCTTGCAGCGGCACCAGCCGTTGGTTCTTCTCTGCAATGCTCCAGTATTCGGTTACCCGGCTGATGGCGGAGGAGCCGAAGGCATCGATCAGCGCCGCCAGTGTACGGTTGTCCATGTCTGCACTCAATGATTTTGCAATCATATAACCGATCAGCAGCACCACGCTGGAGATGTACACCGGCAGCATGCGCTTGAAGAGTGCTCCCAGCACAAAGAACAGGGCGCCGAATATCAGGAAATTCGGCATGATGGAAAAGAAGTACGGCAAAAAGTAGGCGGACGGTATGACGGGCCCCAGCCGGTTCGGCTCTATTCCGGGCAGGTAACAACCCAGCCAGGCGCCCAGGCCTATGCTGGCAAAGATGGCGATCAGGGTCAGGTAGGCGCCGAGGAAACGCCCGCCCAGGTATTGATATTTTTTGATCGGGGCGCTATAAAAAAAATGCCAGATATTGTGTTCGGTGTCCTGCTGTACCGCGCGCCCCATCATCGCGGCGACTATCACGATACCGATATAGCCCAGGAAGGTGATGGTCTGGGAAACCGATACGGGTGCGTTGATGTTGACCTTGCCGCCAAAGGAAATCACGGCGCCGGCAAAGGCGCCGCCGGCTGCGGCCATCCATAGCATCGCCAGCGCGAAGAACATCAAAAAATAAATATAGGTGGAGATGCTGGTAAATCTTTGGCGCAGCTCAAATTTAAGAATCGCAAACATGCATTGCTCCTTAAGCTGCCAGCGTTTGTTGTACTGCTGCCGCAGGAGTCTGCGCTTGCGAGCCCGCCATCAAACCAGCCATCGCGGCGAAGTAAACGTCTTCCAGATCACCCTGGGTTGGGCTGAATGCTTCGCCCGGGTGCGATTCCGCATAGACGTGGATCAAGGTGCGGCCTGCGGTCAGGCGGCTGGAAATGACTTGATGCTGCTGCTGGAAGCTGGCCAGTTCGGCCTTGTCTATGAAGCGCTTCCAGATTCTGCCCTGGATCTGGTCGATCAATTGCAGCGGTTGGCCGGTCAATATCACCGAACCCTTGTTGATGACTGCCATATGGGCACACAGGTCGGCCACGTCTTCAACGATGTGGGTGGACAGGATGACGATTTTGTCTGCGCCTATGTCGGAGAGCAGGTTGTGGAAGCGCACCCGCTCTTCAGGATCGAGGCCGGCGGTCGGTTCGTCGACGATGATCAGTTTGGGATCTCCCAGCAAGGCCTGGGCGATGCCGAAACGCTGGCGCATGCCGCCAGAGAATCCGCCCAGATGCTTGTTCCTGACCTGATACAGATTGGTTTGATGCAACAGGGCTTCCACGACTTCCTTGCGCTGCTTTTTTTGATCAAGGCCTTTCAGGACGGCAAAATGGTCGAGCAAGTCGTAGGCGCTGACCTTGGGATAAAGACCGAAATCCTGCGGCAGGTAACCCAGCAGCCGCCTGACTTCGTCCTTGTTTT
Source organism: Undibacterium sp. (assembly GCA_035487495.1). Lineage (GTDB taxonomy): Bacteria > Pseudomonadota > Gammaproteobacteria > Burkholderiales > Burkholderiaceae_D > Undibacterium. The sequence goes on along the minus strand of DATHMC010000249.1, from coordinate 6,636 downwards.
TACTGATCTCGATTGTATCGAGCTGCGCGCTGCCTGAGTCGGCATCCTGCAGGGTCGCCAGTGTGCGCATCAGCGTGGATTTGCCGGCGCCATTGGGGCCCAGCAGGCCGAACATGCCGGCAGGAATCGTCAATGAAATATTATTTAGTGCAATAACGCCGTTGCTGTATGTTTTAGACAGATTGTTTATGCGTAATTCCATTGCCAGTCCTTGTGGGTGAAGTTTATTTTTTTGCCCGCGGTATGCGTGGAAGCATGATACTTTGGCTTTTTAAAATGACAAGTATTTTTGTTGAAATAATACTTATCCATTACCGGTTTTAGCAACTACGCACCTTAAACAGGGCCACTGCGACTTTCCAGCAGCATGTGACGAAACGCCCTAAGGCGGGAATGGACGCGGTCAAGCGCGGAATGAATCACATGCGGGCGAGGGCTAAGTGCAAAATAAATTTCAAAACGATGTGCTTTGTTTTGCGAAAATTGGATGCACGACTACCGGTCATGCGCTATAATGCGCGCTGGCGGGCCCCTGCGCATTGCGGCATGGCCAATCTGGTCAGGTCGGGAACGAAGCAGCCACAGTCATTTCCCGCAAGTGCCGCAGACAAGGCTCGCCTACTTTCTCTTGATCGCTCGATCAAACTTTTCCCTCGTCAATTTGAATGTTTGTGCCGGTTGCAGTCTCTGTCAACGAGTTGCTTGGCATAAGTACGCGCTGTGTCCTTCACCGCTAAGCCGAAGGCATCTGACGCCAGTTGGCCCTTATCTGCCGACGCCGGCTGCTTGCTCAAATGCGGCGAATTTTTCTCTTAAAAAAATCAGCAGAGCCCTGATTCTTGGAGAGGCGCTGTTCCTGTGCGGGTAAACCGCGTTCAGCGGCACCTGATCTCCCAGGTAGTTAGGCAAAAGCACGACCAGTTTTCCGCTATCCAGGTCTTGCTTGACGTCCAGACGGGATTTGTAGGCGATGCCCAGGCCTGCCAGCGCCCATTCACGCACGACGGCACCGTCATTGGCCATCCGGTCTCCGCGAACCTTCACCTCCATGAGTTCCTTGCCGAACCAGAACGGCCAGGTATTGTTCAGGCCATGCTTCAGGAAATACAGCAGGCAGTTATGATTCACCAGGTCGCGCGGGCTCTGCAAAGGCGGGTGCTTTTTTATATAAGCCGGCGACGCGACCAGGGTGCGCCGATTATCGATCAGGTGTTGCGACACCAGCGTGGAATCCTGCTGTTTTCCATATCTAAAAGCCATATCTACCGGTTCCCGAAACAGATCTACGTTGCTGTCCGATAGTTGCACCGTAATCGTGATTCCCGGATGGATGTGCTGAAACTCATTCAACCACGGCAGCAGCACACTGCGGCCCAGATCGGATGGTGCAGAAATCCTGATGTTGCCGCGGATTGCATTCCTGTCCGCAGCAATCAGCGCCTCTCCCTCTTTGAGCAGCGCCAGCGCGTTGCGGCCGTATTCCAGGAAAATTTCCCCATCCTGCGTCAGACGCATGCTGCGGGTGGAGCGCACGAATAATCTGGTGCCCAGTTTTTGTTCCAGCCTTTTCAGACTGGCGCTGGCGGTGGCGGTACTAAGCTCAAGATCGCGTGCGGCCTGGGAAAGATTGCCGGTATCGGCAGTGCGTATGAATAATTGCAGGTCGGCGGTCGAATACATATGGTTGCGCGCGGTAGGAATACAGGCAATTCAATTGTCAAATTCAATTTGAAATTAAATCAAATTTTTCATCGTTTATCAAATTATCCAATATAAGCATAATTGCGGCTAGCTTAACGCACAAAGACTGCGCAAAGATCCATCCGGTTTGTTTTATTGAAATGAAAGAGGCGTACCATGAAAGCAGTTGCACTTATCCAATACCTTCCTGTCGATAACCCTGAATCTCTGCTGGACGTGGTTCTGGACAAGCCTGTACCGCAAGACCGTGACTTGCTGGTGTCGATCAGGGCGATTGCGGTCAATCCTGTCGACACCAAGGTGCGCGCACCGAAGGCGGCGGTAGAAAAGTCGCCGCGGGTGCTGGGCTGGGATGCCGCCGGCGTGGTGGAAGCGGTCGGTCCGCAAGTGACTGGCTTCAAACCAGGCGATCGGGTGTTCTATGCGGGCGACATTACCCGTCCTGGCAGTAATAGCGAGTTTCACCTGGTGGATGAGCGCATCGTCGGTCGCATGCCGGCCAGCCTCAATTTTGAACAGGCAGCGGCTTTGCCGTTAACGGCAATCACTGCCTGGGAATCGCTGTTCGATCGCTTGCGCGTCGCTACACCGCCGCATGCGGTCCCGCGCAAGACCATTTTGATTATAGGGGGCGCCGGCGGTGTAGGTTCTATCGCCGTTCAACTGGCGGCCAAGGTCGCGGGCCTGAACGTGATTGCCACGGCATCCCGACCTGAGTCGGCGGACTGGGTGCGCGAACTGGGCGCGCACCATGTGGTCAACCATCATGCAGATATGGCGGCACAGATGACGGAGCTGGGTTACGCGCAGGCCGATTATGTATTGATACTGAATAACACAGACCAGCACTTTGCCGCCGCCGCGCAGATCGTCGCTCCCCAAGGGGCGATCTGCTCCATTGTGGAAAACAGCGCAGCGCTGGATATCGGGACGCTAAAAGCCAAGAGCGTCAGTTTTGTATGGGAAATGATGTTTACCCGTTCCATGTTCAATACGCCGGACATCGCGGAGCAGGGGAATTTGCTGCATGAGATCGCCAGGTTGATAGACAGCAAGATCATCACGACGACAGTCAGCCAGGTCCTGTCGCCGATCAATAGCGTCAACCTGCGCAAGGCGCACGCCTTGCTGGAGCAGGGCAGCGCGATAGGCAAGATAGTGCTGAAAGATTTTTAGCGGAATGGATTCAAGCTGCCTGGGTCAACATGGCTCGGGCAGGCTTGCCTGGAAAGGGCAGCTTAGGGCAAATACGGGCACCCCGAGCCAGCCTTTTGCCATTGCCGTTTTTAATGGCGGCCGCTACTGATGCGGCCACGCGCGTTCCAGTATTTGCTGCTGCAGGCCGGCGGCCGATTCGCCCAAAGTGCCGTAGACGCGTCCATTTTGGGCATCCAGCCTGCTATTGATGAATATTTCGGCGTGCGCAGCAGGGCTATATTGCTGCATCAGCAGCGATTGCATCGCCAGCACCAGCTTTTGCACCAGCCTGCGCGCCTGCATTTCTCTTTGTTCGGGCGCGGCAGCCAGTTGCCGGCGCAGCTCTCCCGCTTGTGCGCACAGCGCCGCGACAGGCGATTGTTCCAGTTGCTCCAGCAGCAAATGCATGCCTTCCGGGTCGCGCTCAACTGCCCGCAATACGTCCAGGCACATCACATTGCCCGAGCCCTCCCAGATGGAGTTGACCGGCGCTTCGCGGTAATAGCGGGCCATCGGGCCGGTTTCCACATAGCCATTGCCGCCCCAGACCTCCATGCATTCGCCGGTGAACTCCAGCGCGCGCTTGCAGATCCAGAACTTGGCGGCCGGCGTGATGATGCGTTTCCACGCGCGTAGCAACGGATCGTCAGGCTGTTCCAGCGCGCCGGCCAGTTTCAGCATGAGCAGCGTGGCCGCTTCGCTCTCCAGCGCCAGGTCGGCCAGCACATTGCGCATGATGGGCTGCTCCGCCAGCAGGCGGCCGAAGGCCTTGCGATGGCGGGCGTGATGGATGGCCTGGGTCAGCGCCTGGCGCATCAATGCAGCGCTGCCTATCACGCAATCCAGCCGGGTCAGGTTGGCCATTTCTATGATGGTGGGGATGCCGCGGCCTTCTTCGCCGACCATGACGCCGTAGGCATTCTGGAATTCCACTTCGCTGCTGGAATTGGATTTATTGCCGAGCTTGTCTTTCAGGCGCTGTATCAGGATGGGGTTTTTGCTGCCGTCAGGTTTCCAGCGCGGCACAAAGAAGCAGGACAGGCCGGCATCGGTCCGCGCCAGCACCAGGTGCGCATCGCACATGGGGGCGGAAAAAAACCATTTGTGCCCGGTCAGCAGGTATTCGGCGCCGCGCCCCAGACCGGATAGCGGTTCTGCGACGGTAGTATTGCTGCGTACGTCGGAGCCGCCCTGTTTCTCGGTCATGCCCATGCCTATCAGTATCGATTTTTTTTGGGAGATGGGCAGGTCGCGCGGGTCATGCTCGCTGGAAAATAATTTGTCTTTCAGTTCTGCGTACAGTTTGGGTTCCTGCTGCAGTACAGGAATGGATGCAAAGGTCATTGTGGTTGGACACAAGGAGCCGGATTCAACCTGCGACTGCAGGTAGTAGCCGGCGGCGCGGGCAACGTGGGCGCCGGGTTTTTGTTGCGCCCACGGCATGGCGTGCAAGCCTTCACGCCGCAACAGCGTCAGCAGGCTGTGCCAGCTGGGATGGAAGTCGACCTGGTCGATACGTCGGCCGAAGCGGTCATGCGTCTGCAGTTCCGGCAAATAGTGATTGGCAAGTTCGCCCAAATGCAACACCTCCTTGCTGCCCAGTTCTGCGCCGAAGCGGTCCAATTGGCCGGCATGCCATGCGGCGTGGCCGCGTTGCACGCCCTCCATCAATACCGCATCCCGGCTGAAAATATTGTAGTCTTGCAGTTCGGGAACCTGGTTGCTGACTTCGTGGGTTTGCCATTGCATGCTGATCTCCTGGTAATTTTCTGTCTCAGGTCTAGTTTATTCCTGATGTGACAAACAGATGTTCGTTTTTTAAGTGAGCCATGAATTCGACCGCCAGCCCTTTAAAATCGCGCCGCAAGCCGGTGCAGCAGCGCTCAAAAATGACCCAGACGGCGATTCTGGAAGCCTTTGTTCGGCTTTTGGTCGAGAAGGGCTATGTCAGCCTGACCATCCGCGACATTGCGCTGGTGGCCGGGGTGGGCCTGGGGACAGTGTATGAATACTTCCCCGGCAAGAAATCCATCGCTGCGCATTGCATACAGCAGCGCTTTAAAGGCGTCGGCACGCAGATGCTGGCTTGCATAGAGGCAAAGCGCGGCTGCCCGTTGCCGGAAATGGTCGCCGAGATACTGGACGGCATGCTGGAGATGCATGCGCAAAACGTCGAGGAATGGTCGGCGCTGATCTTCCTGGAGCGGCAGATATCCGATCCCGTTGCCTACCACGTGCTGTACCAGCATATCGTCGATATCTGGTCGCGGGCCTTTGATGCCAGCAGTGATGGCCGGCAATACGCAGGCAAAAGCCCGGATGTCGTGCATGCCGCAGTGTATGGTTTGCTGTACCAGCGCCTGATGACCGCGCCGAAGGCTGTCCGGGAAAATGAATTCCGGCAGCAGCTCAAGTCGCTGGTGTTGGGATATTTACTCGCATAATCAAGTGCTTACGTCTGTTCGCGCCGTGGCCGGCAGCGGCCCGACGGCGGGATTGACGGGTTTGGTAGGTTTCGCTATTCGAATAGGGTAAAATCACGGGATGTCATATCAAGTCCTCGCCCGAAAATATCGTCCCAAAAGCTTTGAAACGCTAGTGGGGCAGGAGCACGTCGTCCGTGCCTTGAGTCACGCTCTGGATCAGCAGCGTCTGCATCACGCCTACCTGTTCACTGGAACACGCGGCGTCGGCAAGACCACGCTGTCGCGCATCCTGGCCAAATCCTTCAATTGCCAGGGGCCTGACGGCACCGGCGGCATCACTTCGCAGCCTTGCGGCGTTTGTGAAGCATGCGTCGCAATTGATGCCGGACGCTTCGTCGATTACATAGAAATGGATGCCGCGTCCAATCGCGGCGTCGATGAAATGGCCCAGTTGCTGGAGCAGGCGGTGTATGCGCCGTCCAATGCGCGCTTCAAGGTCTATATGATAGACGAGGTGCACATGCTGACCAACCATGCGTTCAACTCGATGTTGAAGACGCTGGAAGAGCCGCCTGAGCACGTCAAGTTTATCCTGGCCACTACCGATCCGCAAAAAATCCCGGTCACGGTATTGTCCCGCTGCCTGCAGTTCAACCTGAAGCAAATGCCGCCCGGCCATATCGTCGGCCACCTGGAGAATATCCTGGGGCAGGAGCAGATAGCGTTTGAAGTGCCGGCTTTGCGCCTGTTGTCGCAAGGTGCGCACGGTTCCATGCGCGATGCCTTGTCGCTGACGGACCAGGCGATTGCCTATGCGGCCGGCAAGGTGACGCTGGAAGCGGTGCAGGGCATGCTGGGCGCGCTGGACCAGTCTTATCTGATACGCCTGCTGGATGCGCTGGCCGCCAGGGATGGCAAGGCGCTGCTGGATGTGGCGGACGAGATGGCGGCGCGCAGTCTGTCGTATAAGGCGGCGTTGCAAGACCTGGGCACCTTATTGCACCAGATCGCGATAGCACAGATGGTGCCGGCGGCGGTGGCGGATGAGTTGCCTGAGCGCGAGGATGTGCTGCGCCTGGCGACGGCCTTCGATAAGGAAGAAGTGCAGTTGTTCTACCAGATCGCCGTGCACGGCCGCAATGAACTGGCCCTGGCGCCGGACGAATATGCCGGTTTTAGCATGAGCTTGTTGCGCATGCTGGCTTTCCGCCCTGCAGATGGCGGCAACGATTACGCGCAAGGTGGGGCGGGCAAGCCGCCTGCCGGCAGGCCAGCGGCTCCCGCCGGCCCTTCGCATCCGGCTAGTGCGCAG
>DATHMC010000248.1:0-7268 GCA_035487495.1 Undibacterium sp. | reverse complement strand
CATGCTGCTCGCCCGCGTAACGGCGATCCCTTGCAAGGGATCGTTCGCTCCCTACAGGGACACAGGGGGACCCATTGTCGGCTCCGGCAAAAAATGGATTCCCGCTTTCGCGGGAATGACGCGGTGAGTATTGGTTCGTTCCAGAATTATTGCGACCGCTATCCCGCGTCGGCACAGCGCCCACCCTACGAGGCTAACTCAAAATCCGGATGCACGGCTGCGCGCAGAAAATCATTGCCATAAGAACCATCATCCGATCTACAATGATCTGCTCCTTTATTCAATGAGGCCGACAGTGGCGACACGAAAAAATCTGAAGGGCGTTGCCGGTGGCCTGGCCGCCTCGTTCAACAGTCGTAACAATGGCGTAGAGGGCTATTGGGCGATCGGCAAACTGTGCAGCTTCGCCAATTCCAGCGGCACCGACACGGTGGCCATCGATCTGCTCAGCGGCGAAACGTTGCCGCCTACCGATGAATTCGCGCTGCCCATCCATAGTTATCGCCTCAAGCTCACAGGGCAACTCAAGGCGCTCGGCATCCCGGCTACGTGGGTGACCAGGGCCGTGTTGACGCTCAGCTTCAACCAGGAATACGACCGCAAATACCATGATGGAACCTACCCCGTTGGCCATCCCTACTTGTGCCGGTGCGACATCAACGATGATCGCGGAAAAACTTACACAGCGATTATTGGGGCGCACTGCCGGCCTCACGATCCGGCCAGGGAATACCGGAGCGGGTGCTGATGCCTGCGACGGCATCATGACCTGTCAGCAGTAGCAAAGTTTCTATCTAGCCAATCAATTATTTTCGACTAATATAAGGCTTACGCAGCTATGAGGGGCAGCAAGTCCCACAGCGTCGTCCCCGCGAAAGCGGGGACCCATTGTCGGCTCCGGCAAAAATGGATTCCCGCTTTCGCGGGAATGACGCGGTGAGTCTGAATTCCCTGCCTGAGATAGTTCAGCGTAGGCCCTATAATGCATAAAAAACAATTCATCGCATTATCCCGCACTTCCCGCTCTACGCCGCCACTGCCGGCTAGCTGAAAAAAGGTGTAATCCATGACGAACCGACTGCTTGTCTTCATTCACGGCCTGGGCGGCGATGCGGTGAGCACCTGGGCGAAGTTCCCGGCATTGCTGGCTCAGGATGCCGATCTTGCCGCCCTGCACTGGCATATCGCGTCTTTTCAGTACGACACCGGCACAGTGGCGGCGACCCGCCCGCTGGCGGACATTGCGTTTGAACTCGCCAATTTCATCGACACAAAAACGCGCGAACTGCAGGTCGACGAGATCGCCTTCATCGCGCACAGCCAGGGCGGCCTGCTGGCGCGCCGCTACCTGTGCAATGTGCTAAAAGATCCGCCGGTGGCGCCGACGCCGATTTTCCGGCTGCTCACCTTTGCCACGCCGCACTGGGGCGCCTATTCCGAAGCTGTCGGCAAGCGTCTGCCGGAATCGATGGTGCAGCAAAGGGAACTGGCGTTTGATTCTGCGGCCATACTCGCCGTCAACAGCGACTGGGCGCAGACCGATGCGGAAGACCGCATCAAGGTGCAGCGCGTGATCGCCGGCGAAGACGCGATCGTTCCCAGGTTCAGTGCGCTGGGCGCAGACTTTCATAACGACTATCGGGTGGTGCCCAAATACGGCCACGTCGACGTCGTCAAAGTCAACGACGCGACCCATCCGAGTTTGCCGATCGCCAAGGCCTTCCTGCTGGACGCCGCGTCGCATCAGCCTGCGCTGGCCAACCCGGACAAGACGCCGCCGGTGTTGCGCATCCCGCTGAATGAAGATGAAGATATCCAGGGCAATAGCCGCTTCATTTATGCGTCGCGCTACATCCCCTTCCTGGAGCGTGACAGCGAGAAGCAGCAGGTGATGGCCTTCCTGCTTGCGCCGGCCAAAAAGAATATTGCATGGATGTGGGTCAAGGGGCAAGGCGGCGTCGGCAAGAGCCGGCTGGCGCTGGAGCTATGCCTGGCGGCGCAAGCGGATTGGCATGCGGGATTTTTGAACCGCGACGCCGATGCGCCGGACTGGGCGCGCTGGCAGCCGCAATTGCCGACGCTATTGGTGATCGACTATGCGACGGCCGACATCGACAAGCTGGGAAGCCTGTTGCGCGGACTGTGCAACCGGGATGCGCAGAGCGGCTTGCGGCGGCCGGTGCGGGTCCTGCTGCTGGACCGGCACCAGCAGGAGGACAGGCTGCAGCAGGCCATAGGCCAGGGAGCCGGCGCGCTTGGCATCACCGCCTGCCGCCGGCCCGATCTTGAGCTGCAGAAGATCGACAATCCCTGGGCGATCATAGAACACTTCCTCTCGCTCTCCGGCAAGGCCATGCCTGATCAGGCGCAAACCCTGGACCGCCTGGCCCGCATCGACCCAGCGCAACGCCCGCTGTTTGCAATGCTGCTGGCCGATGCGCTGGCGCAGAACCTGGATGTCGGCGCGATTACCCGCGAGTCCCTCCTGCAAAACGTGATCGACCGCGAGCGCGCGAGCTACTGGCGTCCCGCCGCCGGGGAGCATCATCTTGTGCTGGAAAAACAAGAGCGCCTGCTGGCTTTTGCCACCGTGGTCAATGGGCTTTCGCTCGCCGCGGTGCGAGGCCCGATAGACAGCTGGGACCCGGATACCGCCGCACCGGTATTTGCAGTGATGGCCGGTTACGACGGAGCGTCGGATACGATAGCGCCACTGGCCCCCGACCTGCTCGGCGAATGCTTTGCGCTGCAAAAACTCAACGGCATGCCAAAGCAAAAGGCGCTGGACGCGCTGGCGCTGGCGTGGAACCGATGGCCGCTTGGAACTTTCAGTTTTTTTGACCGGGCGGCGCAGGATTTTCCTACCGACGAACTGCTCGATGCCACGCTTGGCGTCAGCCTGCCCGATTGGAATGGGCGGAATGCCTGGTCCGGCTGGGTGGTCAACCTGATAGCCAGAACCGCAGAGCATTTCCCTGAGCGTGCAGCGCGCGCTTATGAAGCGCTGGACAAGCTCGCAGCGGCCTACCCCGGCGAGCTGGAAATCCGCAGCAGGCTGGCCAAGGCCGCCGTCAATTTAATCGCCGAAATCGCGGCGGCCGATCCCGCCGCCGCCAAAGCGGTATTTATGCGCTTGTGCGAGTTGGCCGACGCCACTCCGGATACGGCGGAAATCAGGCAATTGCAAGCCAGGGCGGCGCTCAATCTGATCAGCCAACTGGTCGCGGCAGAACCTGAAACCGCCCAGGCAATTTTTACCGGCTTGTGCGATCGGGCCGCCAGGCAACCCGACGAGCCGGAAATCAGGCTGGCACAGGCCAACGCGTCGCTCATTCTGATCCACAATTTTGCCGCGTCCGATCCTGACACCGCGGAAGAGATTTTTGCCGGCTTAGGCACGCTGGTTGCCGCACATCCCGACGAATCAACACTCCGGCTCATCAAAGCCAACGTCACCGTCTATCTAACCGACCACTTTGACGTCAACCCGGCGGCCATCAAGGCGGCTCTCGCGGATATCCGCGCGCTCAGCGACAATGCCGACGAAGTTGAAATCCGGCTGGACGAAGCCAAGGCCGCGGTCGTCCTGATCGACGGCTTTGCCGCCACCGACCCCGGCGCGGCAATGGCGTCGTTCGTGGAGTTGTGCGAACTGGCCAATGCGCATCCTGATGAACCCAAAATCAGGCTCGAACAAGCCAAGGCCGCTTACAACCTGATCTACGATTTCGCCGCTTCCGATCCCGCCGCAGCGAAAGAGGTTTTCGCCATCCTGAGCGCGCTGGCCGATGCCCACCCCGGCGAACCGGATGTGCGGGAAGTACACTTAAACGCGGTGGTCCTGATCGTCCAGAATTTCACGCAAAGCGACAATGGCTTTGTCGTAGAAGTGATCAACAGGTATGAGGCTTTGCTGGCTGCATTTGTACAGCGCAAAAAGTGAATGACGCCTATTGTTATTATGATACCGGGGTACCTGCGCAAAGGCGGCCCCAGGCCGCGCAGGCCCGCCGTTTCAGGCTGATTGCCAACATCCAAAGACAATACCGCACGGAACATTAGCCTTCCCCCCAAGCCCTGTGTATGATGGAAAGACCTTCACACGCGAGCGGCTGTTAGCTTCCCCGTCGCGGCTATACCGAGCACAATGCAAGCATGACCGAATCCAGCGCAGACCTGAATCAACCGTTCCCGATGGCGCAAGCGCAGGAAGCCGATCATTACCGGAACAAGCGCACTTGCGGCGACCTGTACCAGCGCGCCCTGATCGGCCCGGTGTTTTACCTGATAGGCTGCCTGCTGATCCTGGCGATTACCGGCTATCAGCATCGCTGGCCCCTGCTCTCCGCCCTGCCGGTCGCGGCCTTCTTGCTGCTGTGGCTGCTGCGCTACCGGCACCGCCCGCCGCTCCCTGATGCTGCCGCCGGCAAATATGCGCAATGGAAGCGCGAACAGTGGTTGTTACAGCACCTTGGCTCTGTCGTGTGGGGCGTCATTTCCGCGCTGGTGGGCTGGCAGCAGGGCCGCCCGGACAGCGCAGTGATGGTGGCAGCCATCTCCACGGTCGCCTTCGGCACTGCCGCCAGCCAGGCGTTTGCAATGCATCCGGCCCAGGCGCGCATCACCATCCTTATGCTGATGCTGCCGAGCGCCATTGTGTTTGCGCTGCCGGCGCTGGATCTGGCTTCCACCGGCCTGACGCTGTTCATCTACACCTTTTACCTGATGGCCAACCTGAAGCGCTCCGCCAACGAATATGCGCAGCAGGTAGAAACAGAAATCGATCTGATCAGCAGCCGGGCCGAGGTGGCGCGGGTGTCGCTCACCGACGCCCTCACCGGACTGCCGAACCGGCTCAGCTATGAACGCGCGTGGGAACAGGCCTGGCACCTGGCGGTGCGCAACCGGGAAACGCTGGGCTTGCTGATGCTGGACCTGGATCACTTCAAGCAGATCAACGACAAATACGGCCACCTGGGCGGCGACGCCTGCCTGCGACATTTTGCCGACCTGTTGCGGCACTATGTGCGGCGCGACAGCGACATCATTGCCCGCATCGGCGGCGAGGAATTCGTCGTCATCCTGCCGGCCTCGACCGAAAGCGATGCGATCGCGATGGCCGAGCAACTGCGCACCGCGCTGGTGGCCACCCCTTGCAATTTTGCAGGCGCGACCATTCCCATGACGGTGAGCATCGGTGTGGGCACCGTGGCCCTGGATGCCGACGCCGATCCGGCGGACACCTTCAGCCGCGTGGACCTGGCCTGTTACGACGCCAAGGGCGCCGGCCGCAACTGCGTGATGGCGGCTACCTCACCGGCTCAAAATTCACGACTAGGCCGCGCGACGTGGTCATGATGCCGGTGGGCACAAACTGCACGCCGGCGATGCGCAGGTCTTCCGGGCGGAAGCTGTAGACCGGCACATCCCTGATCAAGCTGTCTGCGACCAGATTGGCCACCAGCTTGAACTGGCGCTGGCGCTCGTCGTCCACGCCGTTGATATTGACGCTGTCTACCCGCGCATCGTCGATAAACACCGCGTTGCGCGCATTGTCGATCACCAGCCGGCCCGACATCGCCAGGCTGCCGCTCCAGGATTGCCGGGTGAACGCCGGCGCAATGCTGGCATCCACCGACAAGGCCACCCTGCCGCTCTCGGGCAGCATCGTCAGTTGCGGATGGGTCAGCTGCACATCCAGCAGCACCATCGCGCGATTATTCAGCGGGAAGCGGCGGTTCAGCCCTTCCTGCAAGCGCTCGATCGGCACTTCCCGCTGGCGCGGGCCGATCAGGCTGGCGCAGGAAGCCAGCACGCCGCAGGCGATGAGCGGCAAGAAAATGGTTTTAATGGGATTGGCAAAGAATTTCATTGTGGCTTGTGCTAAAGGTTAGCTGGAAGCGTCGCTTCCAGCGAAATGCCCTAGATTCTAGCATCTCTTGCCAACCGCCCCGCCCGGCAAGCGCGCGCCGCGCATCGACACGGCCGCCATCAGCATATCCGCCGCAAACGCCAGCGCCAGCGCCGCCGCGCCTATTGCAAAGATCAGCGGATAATCACCGCCGCTGCGGTTAAACAGGAAAGAGTAGCCATACGCCGACAACGCCTGGAACAGCGCGAAGACGATGGTGGCGCGGCTCCATGCGATGTTCTGGCCGGCATGGTGGTTCGGCATCATCTCGTGCAGGCGGCCCAGCATCAGCGGCGCTATGCCGGGCGGGAACATGCCGATCAACACGCTGGCGATGCCCAGCAGCACGGCGTCGCCGCTGACGGCGCAGAGTGCGGTCACCACCGCCTGCAGCAGCAACATGCCGCGCAGCGCCGGGCCGAACTTCACCCGGTCGGCGATGAAGCCGTAGCAGACGGGGCCAATAATCGCGCCCAGGCCGTACAGCACCCAGTACATGGAGCCGGCATGCGCGCCCCGGCCCAGGCCGCGCGCGACAAAGTCCACCAGGAACAGCATCATCGGCACCAGGCCTATCGCCATCAGCGCATATTCGCCGTACAGCACTTTCAGTGCAAGCCCTTGCTTGCGGCTTGCACTGCCGGTTTGCACTGGCGCCGGAGCAGCAGCAGGAATTGCATCCGGCCAGCCCTGCCAGCTGATCGCCGTCAAGAGCACCGACAGCACGCCCAGGCCTATCCAGGCCTGGCGCAAACCCAGCTCCAGCAGCAAGGGAATCACGGTGCCGGAGGCGGCGATGCCCATCCCCGCACCCATGAAAATCGCGCCGCTGGCCATCCCCCGGCGCGCCGCCGGGATATGCGGCAGCACGGTTGCCGCCACCAGCACCATGATGGCGCCGCCCGCCACGCCGGAGGCAAAGCGCCAGCAAAAGAACCACAGCGCAGAAACCGGGAACGCGCAGCCGAAGAACGCCAGGCTGGTGACCGCCATCATCAGTTGCAGGATGCCGCGATTGCTGAAGCGCCGCGCGAGGGGCCGCCCCATCAATGCGCCGACCAGGTAGCCGGCCAGGTTGGCCGCGCCCAGATACACCACGTCGGACGCGGCGAACCAGTGCGCCTCGATCAGCGGCGGGATCAGCGGCGAGTAGGCGAAGCGCGCCAGCCCTATGCCGACAAAGCTGGCGCACAGGCCGGCGATGACCGCAGCCCAGGGAATGGCCGTTGCCGCCGATGCGCCATCCTGGCTGGCGCTGACGGCTGGGCGGGTTGAACGGAGGGTTTCAGTTTTCATATTATTGCCTTTCTTTGCCGATTTCCCGGTGGAAATTCGCTATCTTTGACATACGTGTCAA
>DATHMC010000247.1:0-9884 GCA_035487495.1 Undibacterium sp. | reverse complement strand
CTACGCCGATCGCGTTTTTTTCAAATGCCCCGGAATGGAACCACTCATCCAGTTCCTGCTGGGTGGCGAAGTTGTCCACCTGCAGTTCGGCTTGCACGCCGTCCGGGTCGCGAAAATACATAGACGTCGTCGGCCCATGATTGATGCACCAGACCGGCTTGATGTTTATTTTTTTCAAGCGCTCGTAGGTATGTAAAAGATCATCTATCGATCCATACGTAAATGCCACATGATCCAGGCCAGTGCTTTCCCGCCGCTTAGAGCTGAAGTTGGCCGTATTGATCAAGGCCAGCCGATGATGTTCATCGTCATAGGAGAGAAAACAAAGCAGCTCATTGCGGAACATGATCTTCGCACCCAATACTGTTCCCCACCAGCGGATGGATTCTTCAAAGTGGCGCGTTGCCAGTACGATGTGAGCCAGTTTCTTGGGCGAGCGAGCCTCAGGATCGGGACAAGGGATAGGGAATTGCTCCATGGTGTAGCTCATTGCATCTCCTTTTGTATTGATGCCGTATGGACCACGGCTCTTGATTGATTCGATGAAAGCAGTCTTGAAAAGACTTCTGTAATCGCTTCTGCAGGGTTTGCGCATCGCCGGCGAGTCCTCCATACCACCACGCCGTCGCCGCGAACCAGCACCGCGCCGCCCTCCTCTATCTCCAGGGCCTGTGCGAGTGCTGCCGGTGCGATACGAAAATCGGCCTCATCGCTGTCGTCCATGACGGGACAGGCAACGCGTATCCCCCATATGTCATTAATTGCGGACAAGGCTCGCAGCCATAGGCGTTGTTCGGAAGCCTGGGCTAGCAGGCTCAGCGGTTCCTGGCGCGCAATATCCCGCGTAGAGATGTCCAGACCATTCTGGTCGCTCCATAGATGCGGGATCAGGCTGCCGGGACTCGTAGTCGGCCAGTATTCGGTGTGTTCGTTCACGGATCGAGGATGGGGATGCTGCTCCGGACAGACAAAGCCGACTGACAAGGCATGGCCCAGGTCCGTGCCAAGGGTGACGAAAACTTCCCTTTGTTTTTCGATGGCTCGCCGTACGCTTGCCCGCCGTGCATCACCTTCGCCGGATACTTCGGAAAGCTTGACGAGGAATTTCAATCCGCCGGCCATCAACCTGGAAAACAGTTTCTTGACAAATGCCTGCGGCAAGGCGCGCATCAGGATGGATCCTGACAGCGTAGCCAGTTTGTCAAACCCAGCGGGATCGAGCCCGGTGGCCCTGAGCACTTCGTTCGACAACTCAGACAGCTCACGTGTGCGCCGGGCGTGCGCGTCTGCACTTTGGGAGCGCTCTTTGGAATAACTGTCTAGCAACGCGTCCCGGACCTTCTTTGCATCACCCGACTTGATCAACAACTCCAGCCGCCAGGCCAGGCTGGCAGCGTCCTGGATACCGTGATTCACGCCGAAACCACCGATTGCCGAAAATCCTGCTGCGGCGTCTCCGATTAGCAGCGCGCGGCCGCTGCGGACGCTCTCCGCCTTGCGCAGCTCCATCGTCCATGGCCGTACCGACATCAGCTCGATGGGCACACTGGGTTCGCCGATCGCCGCGTGCACCATTGCCAGCGCCTTGTCATGAGTGATTTCCGCTACAGCCTCTACCGCTGGCAGAACAGCGGTAGTGAGCACCCATTCACTGTCGTCGGCGGTATGCGCGGTCAGCGCGCCGACGACCTTGGGATTAAATATCCAATACAAAGGACTTGGTCTGGCCGACGTCAGGTGCTCCAGTCTGGCCCGGAAATGGATTTGGGCGACAGACTGCATTGGTGAACATGCCGACTTCATGCCAATCAGATGACGGGTAGCACTTGCGGCGCCGTCGGCGCCAATGACGTACAGTGCCGAGCGTTGCATTTTTTTTCCTGTGCGACAGTCAGTCAGTGTGATCCCGCAGCGTTCTGCGTCTTGCGCAAGCGCATCAAGCTCATGACCCGGGAGATATTCGATCAGCGGGTTGCCAAGCACCCTGTCCCGTATTATCGGATCGGCGACATTTTGCGAGAGGTGCAAAGGGCGGCAGGGACTGCATGCCAGCAAATCAGCGGTGTACGCTGGATCGCCGATCGGCACACATCGACCCAGATCCACGCCGGCCAAGGAGGTGCACCAAGTGATGTAACGCAACTTCAACGGAGCTGAACTGGCCTCACGTAGTTCGTCCGCCAGATCCGGGGAAATCGCGCGCAACGTCTCCATTGACCGGACCGACCAGACGTTGCCACGCGGGTGCGGGTCTGTCTTTATCTCGCGCTCTACCAGTAGAGTACGGATGCCGCGTTTTGCCAGTAACAACGCGAGCACCGATCCTGCGACACCCGCGCCCACGATGGCAACAGGTGCCGGCACATGGTCTTTAACTACATGGCTTTTTGTTTGATCTTGAATCACGGTGACACCTTGAATTGTTAAGAAGATGCAGCGACTTTGTTCATCTGGTCAGGGCGATCCAGACAGAACAAATCGGCAAATACGGTGATCAGTTCCGCGACTTGCACCGGTTCTGATCGGTTGTGACGCCAGGCCGTGTGACCGTCCGGACGGACCAGGAAAAGACCGTCCGGTCGTTGATCATTGAGATTTGCGAGACGGCTTGCGTCGTCCGGATGCGTGACGATATTGAGATCAGCAGCGTCGATCGCCACTTCAAGCGCTTCTGCGATCGCACCAGCGAACTGGCTTGCCGTCTTGCCATGGCATCCCATTCCGGCCAACAAAAACCGGTCACCACCAATCAGCGTATAAGAGGACTTCTTCACACCGGCTGGTGCTGCCAGGCGGAAATGGGGAAAGCGCGCACCGGGACAAAATGACTGCGTGTAATCCAGCACCGGGTTGCCGACCGGGGGCGGCCTGGAGCCGTCATTGCTTATCGCCTTGCCGCGATAAACGTATCCAAGGTCCAAGCCTATCGTGTTGAAATGCGCGAACTGATCCTCAGCTGCTTGTTGCACTGCACTTTTTCTGTTTGCATAGTTGTCCGTTGCGGCCTTTTGTATCTTGTTGGTTCGCGCTTCGATAGGAATTACCAGAAGGTTTTTGCAAGCGCTACGTAAGGCTCGCGGCAAAAGGCGAACTGGAGCACTTGCCCGCAACCTGGCCATCATCGGCAAATGATCCAGGTTCAAGCCCAAGGCATCGGTAACCTCCCTCATCTTGTGATGGTTGTCGGTGCTTGCCTGCCCGTTTACCTGCGCCACCGGTTTTCTTTCCGATTCATAGGTTTGAAGTAGTGCTCGATCTGCTTTGCCTTTTATCACCAGCGCCAGTTTCCACGCAAGGTTTTGCGCGTCGGCCGCACCCGTGTTAAGCCCCAGCCCACCAGTAGGCGGGAATCTGTGCGCCGCATCCCCCACCAGAAAAATTCGCCCTTTTGAGTAAGTCTGCGCAGTATGCGATTGCATCGTCCAGCTGGAAATGGAGGTCACGCGCACCGGCATCTTGTCGTCGCCAAGTGCGGAACGCAAAATGCGCTCGCAACGCTCAACGGGATAGTCTTTTGGCGATTCATGGGGAGGAAAATACGGCGTCATGAACACCGAGTAACGCGCCTCATCATGGACAATGAAAGTTCCCGGGCACTTGGCCGACATGATCCAGAAGAGAATCGACGGACTGTTTTGAACCAGGTGCCTGATGTCTCCTTCAAAATTAATGGTGATGAGGTTAGCGAGATCGGTCTTGCCAATCATCTCGATACCACAGTCCCGGCGCACCCTGCTGCTTGCACCATCTGCCGCCACGATCCAGCTGCTTCGTACTCGATATTCCTCCCCAGTCGCCATATCCTTCAGTCGTGACACGACATGATCCTTGAATTGCTCCGCGCCAAGCCAGGTCTGCCCAAACGCTGTCCGGCACAGAACCCGTCGCGAGAGATGCTTGAAGAGCATGCGCTCAAGTTGATGCTGGGGAATGTTTGTCGTGACTTTGCTGCTGACATTTTCCAGCTTCCCGGTATAAGCCTGGCTGCCTATATCAATACTGGCGAGGTCTCCGCTGGCCAAGGTACGCCGCCAGGTCACATTACGGGCGCTGTCCGCGTGCGTGGAAATACCTTTGATTTCCTCATCCGCGATGCCGATTTCCGACAATATCTCCTGGGTGCGGCTATTGATGACATGCGCTTGCGGCGCCAAGTGCAGATCCTGGCGCTGCTCTATGATCAGCGACTCAATACCCCGATCCGCCAGTAACGCCGCCGTCAGCATGCCCACCGGACCCGCACCGACGATAAGAACTGGGATGTCTGTTTCACGCATACCTGACCTCGTTGTTGAAATGTTGTCTGCCAATACCATGTTTTAACAATTAAAAAATTTATATAATTATCAACCACATTTATATATGTATAAATTAAGCTTATATGCATATAAAATTCTTGTCAACAGCGATTTAAAACGGAGATTTGGATATCGGTGACATGCGTCATCGGCAGATGTATGGCGCGGGCGTGGCGTATTAAACGCCCTCGCCAGCCCGTATAATGAGAGTCAAGCGGAAAACTTTATGAAACCCCTCAAGCTTCTATCTGCCAGGGACAATCAAACAGCGCTACCACCCATGAAAAAAATATGAAGTCAGAAACCAAGCCATCCAAACCAGCCATCCCCAAGGGGATGACAAAGCTGTTCAATCCAGAGGCGCCTCCGCCGGTAATCCCTGACCTCTCCGGCAAACTGCGCTTGATCCAGGCGGCGGAGATCGAGTTTTCGCAGAAAGGATTTGAAGGAGCCTCTGTGCTTTCAATTGCACAAAGAGCGGGCGTCAAGCAGCCTCTATTGAATTACCATTTTGGCGGCAAGGAGGGGTTGTGGCGCGCTGTTGTGGCGAGTGCATACGCCGAGGCGGAGGAGTTCTCCAGAGCCGTCGATCAGACATTGGAGTCGGCAGATCCTCTGACACACCTGAAAGCGCAATTGAAGACTTTCACTGTGATTAATGTACTGCATCCCTCCGCGCATACGCTGGTGTTCAAGGAGGTCGCTCAAGGCGGGCCGAGGCTGGATTGGATTATTGAAAATTACATGAAACCCTTCCATGCAAGACTGGATACCCTTATCAGGGAATGCCAGGATCAGGGCCTGATCAAACCTTATCCTATCGAATACGGAAGTATCATGATGACCGGCATGCTGACCTCGGTACAATCCTCGCTCAATATGCTAAAGGGTATCTATGGCGTTGACTCCATGACGCCGAAGCAGGCGGAACTGCACGCGGATCAATTGATCGATGCCTTGTTCGAGGGAATCACAATTCGTACGCAGAAAAAGGTGGCACAAAAACCGGATAGTTCTGTGAAATCGGTGAAAACCGCAACAAAGCGGACCAAAGCGTCAAGCGATCAGCGAAATGGCTGACCGTGGAAAGAATGTCGAGGGCGTCTTATTCTGAGTTTGGTCACGCATCTGATTTCGTTATCTAATTACATAAGCCAACGCAATCAACCCGGGTTGATCGAAGTCAATGGCTTGGCGAAGATACGTTGGAAGGTCTAGGGCCTGTTAACATTTAAATTATGAGATGCGTTCAATCCAAAACGCAGTCCGGCGTGCGTTTTGGAGGGGCCGCCGAGGATGAACCCGGAGGGAATGTGTCTAAAACACCGCAGGGCGTTGTTACGGGCCGCTGGCTAGGATCAACCAAGCGGTGCCGCATGTAACTTCGGTGCCTAGCCCTGCAATGTTTTAGACCCATTCGCACACCCAATTTAAATGTTAACAGGCCCTAGGTCATGATGTTCCCCAGGTGAGGAATAAAGCAGGGTAAGTTCGTAGTTGCTCAGGCCGACTCGTAGATGCGAACATCCGGTGAGCTTTGCAGCAGCGGTTTCAGCGCAGTGACCACGTCTTGGCTAAAAAGTGAGCTGGCGAGGTAGGCCTTGGCGCTCTCGCCCGAATCAAAGGCGTGCAGGACCTGTACGTCTTCATCTCGGATCAGCAGGCTCTTGGACAGCGCCCCCTTCGCCTGAGCTAGGAACGGGCCTTTGAATTGGGTGTAGATCGCAGCGGCCGCTGGACGATCCTTCGCGGCGACATTCAGGCTGATTTGCAAATAGACCATTTTCATTCTCTTTAAGGTTTCCGCCGGCGGGATGCCGACATGCATGAAGGTTACCCATTCTCCTTCTCATTCGGAAATTGTGTTTTCGCATGCAATTCATTCATTTAAGCTATGATTAACGCATGAACCTCAGCCAACTTCGATTTGCCAATGCCATCGCTTCCACGGGTTCGTTCACGGCCGCCGCAGCGGAGTGCTGCGTGACCCAGCCAACGCTGTCGAACGGCATCGCGCAACTGGAAAACGAATTGGGAGAACGCTTGTTCGTGCGGACGACTCGCAAGGTCGCGTTGACGCCCTTTGGGGCGCACGTCCTGCCCTACATCAATGAGGTGCTGAGCGCGCAGACCAGCCTGGTTCATCAGACTCAGGTTTTCCTCAGTCCAGACAAGCGTTTGATCCGCATCGGCACGTCGCCATTGATCAGTGCAAACCTGTTGGGGCTGATGATTGAGCCGTTCCGGTTGCGCAATCCAGACGTTGACGTGGTGCTGCGCGAGATGAACATGACGGACCTTTATCGCATGCTCGATGAAGGGCTCTTGGATTTTGTTTTCGGCGTCGCAAATGTTCACAAAGGAACGTGGATCGCCACATTCCTGTATGAAGAACCGCTGATCTTCATCCCCCGAGGAGCGGTGCGGCCGAGCGACCCGTCCCGGCGTTCAGTGCAACTCAAAGACATTGCGAATGAA
The DNA here is from genome assembly GCA_035487495.1 of Undibacterium sp. Classification (GTDB taxonomy): domain Bacteria; phylum Pseudomonadota; class Gammaproteobacteria; order Burkholderiales; family Burkholderiaceae_D; genus Undibacterium. The sequence continues at coordinate 3,108 of DATHMC010000247.1, read as the reverse complement.
ACCTATGTCATGGTGCCCGACGCCTGTGGGTTGTCGCGCGCGACCCGCGCTCTGTTCCGCAGCCAGCGTCGCAAGCTCCAAGAATACTCGGGCGAAGCCATGAGCTACCAGGTGCTGGAAGAGTGGGCCGCATTGGGTATCGGCTCGGCGATACTGCCAAAATCGAAAGTGATAGCGAGTGGGCACGCTTCGTCTCCGATCGCCGACAAATCTGGCCGGGATGTTACGATCAGCTTCGAAGCAACCTGGCCGCGCACCGGCACCCAGTCACCTCACTTGCTTGAATTCGCCAACCACCTTCGCAAGGTAGTTCCGGGAATCGTCGGTGGCCTGGAATTCGGCACGAAGCGGTGACCGCCAAACCAGGATTTGCTGCCAACACGGAAGAATTCGCCCCCCCTGCAACCCGCTACATTGAGCCGAACTTATTCGCACGAGCCTTATAAATACTTGGCGGAGAAAGGGGGATTCGCCTACATCCTGCAGGCCGCTGAATCGCTTGCAAGCGATTCCCTTCTCATCCCCCACACGAGCCAAACTCTTGGCTCGTTTTTCTCTGCCCAAAAAAAATGCCCGCTTGCGCGGGCATTTGTATTTTGGCGGAGAAAGGGGGATTCGCCTACATCCTGCAGGCCGCGCTAAATCTAGCTCTTACAGCAATGTTGGCGTAAAACTGTCATTCGACTAATTGCTCAGCGTTGCCATAGTGTTGTTGGCATCCCCAAGGGGATCGCAACTAACCCCTGTTATTCGCTGGAGCTCGTCAATTGCACTAGCCCTCAAATGGCGGAAATAGATGAACGGAAGGTGCACAGGGTTCAAAATCCTGCGCCGCGGCCGGCTGCAAGCTCCGTCACGACCATGCGGTTCAGATGAGTACAAACCGACCTGACAACGACTATTCAAATCCAATAATTGGGGATAATTTTGTGGATCAATATTTGATAATGTCGGTTTTATGCACGTTCTGTTATTAAGTTAACATTCATGGCCAGCTATAGTTTATTATCTTTTTATGCCTTAAAGGCAATAGACCCTACTTGATAGTAATAGTTGCTTGGTCAATATCCCGAATCAGGTCGCGACGCACCCTTGAGAGCGTATCGAAGCGCAGAGCTAGTCTTAGGTCGCAGTGAGTACCTCTAAATGCTTCGGCCTGAGATTGATTTCACATGAAACCATTTTGCTTACGCACCATGCTGCTTGTCGTTGTTGCCTGGGTGCTTGCAGGAGGCGCTCAGGCTGCATCGGCGTCGTCACGTCCTTGGTCTCTTAATCACTACCAGCACACCGCTTTCACCAAGAAGGATGGTGCGCCGCAAGCGGTAATGCAACTGGCAGAGACTAGTGACGGGTATTTGTGGGCCACCGATGATAAGGGCTTGAGCCGTTTCGACGGCCACCGTTTTCAATCATTTATACCCTACCCGGGCGAGAAATTGCTCGGTAAACAAGTTCAACGGATATTCGCGCCAAACACAGGAGGACTGTGGGTATCCTACGACGTGCCGGGTATCAGCTTCATCAATCATGGGCACATAAGCAACTACGAAAACAACGCTGGATGGTCGAATAGGACAGCTGAATTTCTGCAGGATCGGCAAGGAAACATCTTGGCTTACGCGTTTCCAGGCCTGATGAAGTTTGTTGATGGCAAATGGAAGCGGGTCGATGAAGAACCATCGCCGCCTGATATTGCGGCTATCTCTCAAGACGAGTACTTCAATATATGGGCAGCCACCAGGGGAGGTCGTGTGTTGGTACTCCGCGAAGGCGAGTCCCATTTCAAGGACACCGGGATTGATTTCAAAGGAGCAATATCCGTATCAACGGGTTCAGAGCACAACGTATTTGTTGCCATGCGCGACCATGTCATACGCCGCTTCATTGACCGCGGAGATAAGTTCGATGAGGTTGGCATACCCATACCCTACTATGCGCGACGGATGCTTGTAGACCGACGAGGGAATGTTTGGGTGGGCACGGCCAATGATGGTGTGCATTTTCTGGGAGCATTGTCGAATCTGCCGACAGGGGATACCCCATTTTCTGTCGATGAAAAACTCAATCGATCGGGAGGCTTGACCGGAAACTTCGCCAACGTGTTTGAGGACAGCAAGGGCAATATATGGACCGGCACGGAAAGTGGCTTAGACCGGTTTACGCCGTCCTCATTCTCGCAGCTGACTCTTCCCACTGGCATCACCATGGTTTCAATCGCGCCCGGCAAGGATGGCGATGTCTGGATAGGAAGCGACAACTTCAACGTGCTTCACTATGACCAAGCAAAAACGACACAAACCGATATACCAAAGATGGCGTTAGCAACCCACACCGCCACCACTGACGGATCCGTGTTTGCCGCAACTGTGGATGAATTATGGCAATTGGCTCCCGGCAATCCGGTCATGCTTGCAAAGCTTCCTGTTCAAGGGGGTGGAGTTGTCAAAGCAATCACGCTTAACAATAGCGGCAAGCTGTGGCTCTCATATCGCGGCCGGGACATGAAAATGGCCACACTGGACGATGGCAAATGGGTGCCGTTTAACGATATTGGCAGTCCGGTGTCGCTGCATACCGACCCGTCAGGCGTCATCTGGGCGGGTTTTGATAAAAATCGCCTAGTATCGATCAATCGGGAGGAAATCAAACAATACTCAGAGCGTGATGGGTTGTCTGCAGGAATTACTAAAGTCATTGTCGCCCGCAATGGCCAGCTTTGGCTAGGTGGCGACAGCCACTTGCAAATGTTCGGCAACGGTACTTTTTCTACGCTGAAGCTGGCCGGCGTGCATGAACTGGAAGACATCAGCGGACTGGTATTCGACAAGGAAAACAATTTATGGGTACATACACTAGAGGGACTCTTTAAGATCGACAGTAGGGATGTTCGCCGCGCTATGTCCAATCATAATTTTGCCATGCCTTATCGGCTATTTGACTCCGAAGACGGTGTGCCTGGACTACCCGCGCAAACGTATACGCTGCCTACGCTGACGCTTGGAAGCGACGGGCGTCTATGGATCACCGGGCAGACTGCGGCGGCCTGGATAGATCCTGAGGAACTCTTGCAAGAACCGCACTTGAACCTTCCCATCATTGAGCAGG
>DATHMC010000246.1:0-20257 GCA_035487495.1 Undibacterium sp. | reverse complement strand
CCGCCATCCCTGGTGCGCGTCACCGCCAGCGCGGCATCGGCCGGGATGCGCCTTTGGTCGGCCACCGCGGGCACAAACCAGGCGGTATCCGGATCGTGCGGATGCGGTGCAACGGCAAAGCCGAAATCCGGCAAGCCGCCTTGCGGGTGCAGTTGCTGCCAGAATGCGCCACCGTCGGTGCTGCGCCAGATACCGTTATGGTGCTGGCACCACAGCACATCCGGTGCGCCTGCACAGCGGGCGATCAGATGCGGGTCTTGTATGTTTCCGTCGTCAGCGCGCTCCGGCGGCATGTAGGTGGCGATCATGCCCTTGGCGCTCAGGGACCAGCTATCGCCGCCGTCCCTGGTAATCCAGGCGCCGGCGCAGGACAGGCCTACCAGCACGGTATCGCTATCCCTGGGGTCTACGCAGATGGAGTGTATGCCCGGCGCATCATAGCCGCCGCCGAACCATTCCTTGCGCTGCGGCACATCCCACAGGGGGCGCACCAGTTGCCAGGAATCGCCCCTGTCGTCAGACCGGAACAAGCCGCCCGGCAAGGTGCCGGCCCACAACACGCCCGGCTGATCGTTGCCGCCGGCGGCAAGCGACCAGATGAACTGCAGCTTCCACTCTATCTCGTCCTTGGCTGATTCCGGTTGCGGCGGATAGGCCGGCACGGCGATCTCCGTCCACGCATCGCTGCCCGCGTCGCGCCTGTGCAGCTTGCTGCCGAAGTGGCCCAGATTGAGCGCGGCATAGGTCGTGCCGTCGCGCCTGTCGTACAGCGCCATGCTCACCGGCTCGCCCAAAAAACTGGGTGCCCCGATCTGCCAGCCATCCGGCTGACGATTCAATTCGAACAAACCCTTGCGGGTAGCGACCATTGCTTTCATCATCAGCCTCCTGACAGTGCCTGCAATACATGAACCGTGCTGCCCGGCGACAGCGCCTGATCCAGCCGGACGCGATCCCGCACCCGTTTTCCATCGACAAATACCGCCACATGAAAACGCACATGCCCCTGCTCGTCCATCACATAGTCGCGCAAGCGCGGGTTCACCGCAAATGCCGCCTCCAGCATGTCGCGCAAGCTGGCCGCATCCGCCTCCACCTCCGGCACGTCGGTGAAGCGGCTCAGTTGCTGGGTGAAGATGATCTTAGGCATGGCAAAGTGTAAAAAACGTTGGCTATTTATTCCATTGGCTGAACGGGTGCTTCAGCAAATTCGCGTTGGCATAGCGCCTGTCGTGGCTGACCTCTTCCCCCAGCCAGGCGGGCCGCGCAAATTCCTGCTGCTCCGACTCCAGCTCCACCTCGGCCACGACCAGGCCGGCGTTGTCTGCAAAAAACTCATCCACCTCCCATACCAGGCCGGCATAGGGGATACGGTGGCGTACCTTCTCTATCAGCGGCTGCTCGCACAGCTTGCCCAGCAACTCCTGCGCATCCGCAACGGGAATAGGATACTCCCATTCGCCGCGCGAGATGCTACCCGGGCCGCCCTCGCCCTGTGCCTTGCCCTTGATCGTCAACACCGCCTGCTCGCCATCGATACGCACGCGGACGATACGGTCCGCGTTGGACGACAGATAGCCCTGGCGCATGAAGGTGGAGCGCGCCCCAGGTATTCTTTCTGCATCCCGTCTCCAGCCTTCATTGGCGACCAGAAACTTGCGTTCGATTTCTATGCCCACGATATTCTTCCTGTCAATCCAATTTGGATGTCAATGAGGCCAGGATAGGCTGCAACATCGCCTCGCCCAGCTTGATGCTGCGCGCGCCGTCCCAGCCGGTTTCCGCATCCGGCAAATTGTCATTGTCCTTGAACGGCAGCTCCAGGGTCAGCGACACGCACTTGAAATGGTGGCCGATGTATTTGGAGGCCAGCTTCAGCACGTCTTCATTGTATTTGCTGGCTTCGTAACCGACCTTGGTCTGGAAATCCGGGCTGGCCATCACAAAGCTATCGACAAACTCCTTCTGCTGCGCCGCCTGCTTGTCGGTAAAGCCCGCCAGCATCTCGCTGCCGGCCACAAACACATACGGCAAGGCCTCGTCGCCGTGCACGTCCAGGAACAGGTCGCAGCCGGTTTCATGGATCTTGTTTTTCACCAGAAACACTTCCGGGCTGGTTTCCATCGACGGCGTCATCCACTCGCGGTTCAGGTTGGCGCCGGCCGCATTGGTGCGCAAGTTGCCGCGATACGAGCCGTCCGGATTCATGTTCGGCACGATGTACAGCACCGCATGGTCGAGGATGCGGCGTGCAATAGGATTGGCCGGGTCCAGCAAGGCATTCAGCGTACCCTCCACCAGCCATTCCGCCATCGTCTCGCCCGGATGCTGGCGCGCAATGATCCACACTTTTTTCTTCGCAGCAGGATCGCCCACCACCACCATGTTCAGGTCGCGTCCATCGACGGTATTGCCCAGGTCCACCACGCGCGCCAACGCAGAATGCTCTACGCTGCCCAGCAACGCCAGGTGGCGCTCCCAGCTATACGGCTCAAAATAGGCGTAATACACGCTGTCGCCTTCCGGCGTATGGCGGATAGTCATCACCTTGCCGTCAAACTCTGTCTCCACCCGGAACCAGGTCTCGCGGTCATAGCTGGCCACGGCGCGGTAGTTCTCCCAGCCCTTGGCATACGTGGCTTCACCGGCATTGACGATACGCATCACCGCAGACGCGCCGCGCGCGCCCTGCAAACGGAAATAAAACCACTGTGCGATATCGGCATGCGAATCCTTGCGCAACTTCAATTCAATGGCATCTGCCTGTTCTGCACGGACAACTTCAATTGCACCTGCGTCAAAGTTTTGACTGATTTTGATGGACATAATTACTTTAGGTAAAAGGAATTGGGAAACGGAAAATGCGCGGTAGCGCAGAGACGCCTATTTTCACGCGTTTTGACAATTTTCTCAAAGAAAACCACGAAACTTCGAGCACATCTTGCCAATATAGTTCGCAGGGAATGGAAATCGCAGAAAAATAGCTAAATAAATTGCATGCAGGCATGGCAAAAAACCTACCAATCCGCTATAATCCGCAACTCAGTGTCGGGGCGTAGCGCAGCCTGGTAGCGTACTTGCATGGGGTGCAAGGGGTCGGAAGTTCGAATCTTCTCGCCCCGACCAATAAATAAAGATGTAAATCAACGGGTTAGCTTTCAATCGGAAGCAACCCGTTTTTGCATTCTGACTCCTAGTATGGCAACTTGTCCTAGATTTGTCCTAGATCGCTGTTTGTATGTAACGTCGCAGCGAGTTTGTCTCCCGTTTGCAAAATATTTGTCTCTACAAAATTATCAGATTTTGCAAGGTAATTGCCCCCAAAACGTTAAAGGCCGCATTCGCGGCCTTATGTTTTAACACTCTTTCCTAGCTAGATTTGAGGGCGTTAAGCAATGCCCCTGCCGTTTCATCGAACGCATGGAGTTTTTGATCGGTCGAATTAGTTGCGAGAAGGTTTGCCCGCATACGTTCCATCTCATCTGCCATGGCTGCAGAGGCCAAGGGATTTGCCCGCAGTGTGGTTAGAAGCAACTTCACCGCAACAACCAAAGCGAGTTGCGCTTCTGCCGAGTGTTCTGGATTATGAGCCATAGCTACCATTCACGAGTTCGGCTACCGGCCGCGTTGGGGTGCATGCACCTTGCTCCACGATATATTTTTAAGTCGATTTCTTGAATTTTTCAATTTCGCTAAGAATGAACATCCAGAACCACAAGTAAAGGCCAGCAATCACCACTAGAAAGGCAGGCACACTGAGCCAGCCCAGGATAGGTGCGACGAGTTTATGAGGTCCTAGCGCGCTAGAGGGGCTTTGTAACCATTGTGAAAATTCTAGGGTCGATAAATCCGGAATGAACTTTCCAATTCCAGCCGGATATTCTAGTTGTCCATGGTAAAAAAATTCGGTCGCAGGCAGCGACATCCACTCCCCTGATTGGAACCACTGCACAAACTGCATTAGAAGTATTATGGCGGCCCACAGGCACAGGATCATGCACGGCCCGCCTACGACCAGAGCGCCAGTTTCAATGGCCTTTTGAGCTAGCCATTTTTTGAATCGCGCTACATATCCATTTGCCGATAAAGGTGTATTCATTGTTTTCCGCTCTGTTCATTTCAAGCTGGCCAGCAGCTATAACGCGCCGCGCACTTTGAACTCGCTTGCGCGTGAAATTGCACATACTATCCATTTGTACCTGATGCCCAAAGACGGAAGGCAAAAGTGCTTGGGTCATCTTGTGGCGAGACACGTAGGTCAACACGAATTGCTAAAATGAGCAAGTTGAGACACCGATCATGCTCTTTAACAGACGGTTGAGGATTACTTTTCGCAATGGCGTCCTGAAATTGCCAAAGGGCTTTGAGAACGTTTTGTGATGCAACGAGACCTATAGTGTTGCACGCCTTTGCCCAGCGCAATTGGCCCTCAGGGGTAGAGTCCGTACCAACCGTGCCACTCAATGCTTCAAGAAATTCCCGATAGTGCTGCAGCCTCTGTGTTCTCCACTCAGCCTCACGTTCCTTTCGCTTAGTCAGGAAAAATGTTCCTGCCGCCACTATAATTGAGGCCGCAGCAGAAATAACGGCAACTAGAATTGGCACGTCCATTTCCCATCCTTGAAGCGCCTGAAATAGCGCGTTAAATGTAGCTTTCTCAACCGTAGTAGGCTTGCAAAGCTGATGTTAAAAGGTTTCCTGCAACTGCTAGTTCAATCTGCCAAGAAGTGTTGATAGCCTTACCCATCATGTTATGCATCCAAGCTTTAACAGATGGACCCAATTTTTTGTTGGCTACTTCTTCGGTCCCTTTGTCACTATCTATCGCCTCCTTTAGGGAAGAGATATCTTCATCCGGCACTTTATACTTCTTTAGCGCGGCCTCCAGGCGAAGAAAATCACCTGTTGTAGCAGCATTAGTTATCTGCTGCAGGTTGTGACTCCCTACAATTACGGTAACGTCGCCGCCGAATACGCTATTAGTAAACAGAGAAGTTGCATCGATCGTGCTGGCCTTGTTTTTCATTTGCTCATCCGTAGTGTCCTCACCTAACTCGTCCTGTAGCTTGAGAGCAAAATCGAGAAGTCGCGCCCTAACCTTTGTTAATATTTCATAGAGCTTAGGAGCTTCAATTTGCAACCACGCCTTTTCGACAATGTATCCTTCAGCAAGGGTTTTGCCGAGATATCGATTAGCCTCCAACGGGAAAGGCATCTTAAAAGCATTATTATTCTTACGTCCGCCAAGCATGTTTTCGATTACAGAGACACCCCATGTCGCATTTGCAAATAGAAGCCTGTCACGCTCTTCGTCTGACAAGTGTCTTACCGGAAGTGCATGTGACGGATATCGGCCACCAAAAGTCACGATGGTCCCCCTAATCTCCCCCTGAAGTATTCTGTAATCCGGAATCTGAGCTGCGTCGGGATAACCTTCAATTTCCCAATCGACCCAGTCAGCAAGCTCTTTATGTCCGATTTTATATAGAAGGACTTTCGTTTTTAAAAGTGCGTCACCAAGAGAACTTTTGTCAGAGCTAAGTAAATTAATTATGTCATTGATAAGTGTCAAAATTATCCTTTTTGTTACTCTAGAGACAATTAATTGTGGCGTTAAATCGTTGCTTAGGTACGTGACTCACAGGGAATTAATATAGGTCGACGATTAGCTCGGGCAAGGCCCGTTAGGAATATCGACCATGTGACATTGTAGCGTTAAACTATTGTCTATCGGATAATTTCAATGGATTGGGGGCGTGATGTGCGGTCGATTAACCCAACAAATGACGGTGACCTACTAATCGAACATCCTTGGCATGCGCATTAGGGATATTGACGAGCCGCTGTATCACGACCCGATACGCAACTACAACGCTGGACCAGGTGTACGGCACTGGATATTGCGGAGCGACGAAGATGCTTGCCTGCCCGAGCAACTGGCCTGGCAGTGGCTCTCGCCCTGGGCCAAAGAAAAGAATATGAAGTCCGCCATCAATGCCAAGCTGGAAAAGCTTTTAACACCCTATTACAGAGGGCTGATGAAGTCCGGGCGCATTTTGGTCCCGGCCGATGGGTGGTTTGAGTGGACGGCCGTAGACCGTAAAAAGCAGCCCTGGTACATCAAGCCCAAAAATAATCAGCCTCTCTTACTGGCGGCGCTGACGAATTTACCGCCAGGCGTTGAAGGCGATGCCGGGTCTGGTTTCGTTATCGTTACAAATGAATCTGCCGGGGGGGATGGTGGACATTCACGACCGCCGTCCAGTCTCATTGTCGCCGGAGGACGCTCGCGACTGGCTAGACCTGGGATTTGACTATAAGCAGGCAGAAATGATCGCCAGAGAGCGGTCGCTCGCTAGCGATGCGTTCGAATGGCACCAGGTGAGCCGAGACGTGAATGGGTACAAGATGCATGATGCCCATTTGATAGAGCCGATTTAACGGCGTCCTTGTCATCGGACACGGGTTGCGGCGGATCTTCCCAGCCAATCCTACACAGCCAAGACTGCGCAAAGCGTATGCAGTTTGAAAGTAGTTCGATGTACGAATATTGCAAGGTGTTACAGGGCTTGCGCCAACTAGGCGAAGCCTGCGATGTGAACCGGATTCTTCGTATCTTGCATCAAGAGAAGCTAATCCGCCTTCACCACAATATTGCTCTTGACGGAAGCAACGCCTTCGGTCTTCTTAGCAATCGACACAGCTTTGTCTGCATCCATCTGGGTTCTGGCGGTGCCGCTCAGCCACACAACGCCTTTGTCGTCGGTATCGACTTTAATTCTTCCAACACTGGTAATGTGTTCCGCGGCCAATTTGGCCTTGATTTTGCTGGTGATGACCGAATCCTTGACGAAATTCATCGGATGCGCGCGATCGGCGTCGCTGTCCTGGGCATGGCTGATGACCGGGGACAATATGGCGCTAATGACGAAACAGCTTGTGGCAAGTAGGGTCTTCATGATGTCTTTCCTTTGGAATGAAAGACTTCAAGATAAAGCAGCCGCGCCACAAGTTCTGTGCGCTGGTGCACATTGGCCGTTGGCGGGTGTGCACATGTTGCTGTAAAACCAGTCTGCTTATGGTCCGACGGCAATTACTCCGCCTGTTGCCGATACTGCGGGCGCGGTCGGGGTCTAAAATCGGCTTTCAGCAACCCGCCGGATTCGCATTCGCAATCCATACTACAATTACCGGCATTTAAAGCAATAATAAGGACATCGCATGCCAGCGATCATTTCGGTCAAAAATCTCACCAAGACTTACGCTTCCGGCTTCCAGGCCCTCAAAGGCGTTGATCTGGATATCCGCCGCGGCGAAATCTTTGCATTGCTGGGGCCGAACGGCGCCGGCAAGACGACGCTGATCAACATCGTTTGCGGGATCGTCAATCCGACTCACGGCACCATCATGGCCGATGGGCATGACGTCGTTTTGAATTATCGCGCGGCGCGCTCGAAGATAGGGCTGGTGCCGCAGGAGCTTGCCACCGATGCGTTTGAAAGCGTGTGGAACACGGTGAATTTCAGCCGCGGCCTTTTTGGGAAAGCGCCGAACCCGGCGCATATTGAGAAAATATTGCGCGACCTCTCGTTGTGGGACAAGAAGGATTCTCGCATCATGACCTTGTCTGGCGGCATGAAGCGCCGGGTGATGATCGCCAAGGCGCTATCGCACGAGCCGCAGATATTGTTTCTGGACGAACCCACCGCCGGCGTGGATGTGGAGCTGCGGCGCGATATGTGGAACATGGTGCGCGGCCTGCGAGAAAGCGGCGTGACCATTATTCTTACCACCCACTATATTGAGGAAGCCGAAGAGATGGCTGACCGCATCGGGGTGATCAGAAAAGGCGAAATCATCCTGGTGGAGGACAAGGCGGTGCTGATGGAAAAGCTGGGCAAGAAACAATTGACGCTGCACCTGCAGCGCCAGTTGTCCCAAGTCCCCGATTCCCTGGCCGGACAACAGCTGACGCTATCGGCGGACGGCAACGATCTGGTGTATACCTTTGACGCGCAGAGCGAGCAAACCGGCATCGCCGATCTGTTGCGACAGCTTGGCGAGCACGGAATCGACTTCAAGGATCTACGCTCCAGCCAAAGCTCGCTGGAAGAAATTTTCGTCAATCTTGTGAGGTCGCAGCCATGAACATCCATGCCATTCGCGCTATCTATATGTTCGAGTTGTCGCGCACCTGGCGCACGCTGATGCAGAGCATCGCCTCGCCGGTGATCTCGACCTCGCTCTACTTTGTGGTGTTTGGCGCTGCCATCGGCGGGCGCATGGTGGAGGTGGACGGGGTCCGCTACGGCGCATTTATCGTCCCCGGCCTGATCATGATGTCGCTGATGACGCAGAGTGTCGCCAATGCCTCGTTCGGCATCTATATGCCGAAATTCTCCGGCACCATCTACGAAATACTCTCCGCCCCCATTTCCGCCATTGAGATCGTATTAGGCTATGTGGGCGCCGCGGCCTCCAAGTCGGTCATCCTGGGCTTGCTGATCCTGGCCACGGCCAGGCTTTTTGTGTCGTTCGAGATTGCGCATCCGTTCTGGATGCTGGCCTTTCTGGTGCTCACGGCAATCACATTCAGCCTGTTCGGCTTCATCATCGGCATCTGGGCGGACGGGTTCGAGAGGCTGCAAATCATACCGCTGCTGATCATTACGCCGCTGTCTTTCCTGGGCGGCAGCTTTTACTCGATCAGCATGCTGCCGCCGTTCTGGCAGAAGGTTGCGCTATTCAATCCCGTGGTCTACCTGATCAGCGGTTTCCGCTGGAGCTTTTATGGCATCGCCGATGTCAGCGTGGCCTTCAGCACGGGCATGACCTTGGTCTTCCTGCTGCTGTGCGTCTCGGCGGTATGGTGGATATTCAAGACGGGATACCGGCTCAAGACCTGAACCTGGCATAGGAGGAACGCAGATGCCGAGGCTGTTTGTCGCAATTGATCTGCCGCCGACCGTGACTGCAAAACTGGCGCGCTTGCAACCGCAGCCTGCGGCCGGGCTCAGGCTGGTGAAGGCGGAACAGATGCACCTGACGCTGCACTTCATCGGTGAGGCGGAGGTACTGCCAATCGCGAACGCATTACAGGCATTCAAGGCGCCGGCCTTTTCACTGGAATTTGAAGAGCTGGGGCAATTTCGTTCCGGCAGCGGCACCGTCACCCTGTGGGCGGGAGTAAAAATGAACGACGAACTGCTGGGCCTGCACGCCGGCATTGCGGCTGCACTGGCGAATGCGGGGTTGCGGCTGGCGGTTCGCCGGTATAAACCGCATATCAGCCTCGCGCGTTGCAAGCCGGCAGCGGCCGCCCGCGCAGTGCCGGCCTTCCTGGCGCAGCAACCGGCGATCTCGCTGCCCCGGGTTCCGGTGACAGGTTTCGGCCTTTATTCCAGTATGTTGAGCGATGAAGGAGCGGTGTACCGGCGCGAGCAATGGTTTCCGCTGCAAAGATAATCCTCACCAAATATTCGCGGCAGGCGCGGCGAAACCATGATGACGCGATCAGCTCAACTTTGCCGACGAACCACTAATTAAGTCCGGCAGTGCTGCCGGACTTCCCCGCCGAATCAAGCCTGAATCAACGCAAGGCCAGCCCCCGCACCGGCTTGGCGCGCATCGCGCCGGTACGCGGCACCGGCCTTGGCGACGGCGGCGTCATGCCCGCGTCGTGGATATCCAGCTTGAAGCGGGACACCAGTTGCGCCAGCCTGGCAGCCTGGTCTTGCAGACTGCCAGCGGCTGCCGCGGCTTGCTCTACCAGCGCCGCATTTTGCTGTGTGACGGAGTCCATCTCCGTGATGGCCTGGTTGACGTGACCTATGCCCGTGCTTTGCTCACCGGATGCGGCGGTGATCTCGGCCATGATGTCGGTCACGCGCGATACGCTGGCCACTACCTGATCCATCGTCGTGCCGGCTTGCCCGACCAGCGCACTGCCCGCGGCGATGCTGTCTACCGAATCGCCGATCAGGGCCTTGATTTCTTTTGCCGCTGCGGCGCTGCGGTGCGCCAGGTTGCGTACTTCCGAAGCAACCACCGCAAAGCCCCTTCCCTGCTCGCCCGCGCGCGCGGCTTCCACTGCGGCGTTCAGCGCCAAGATATTGGTCTGGAAGGCAATGCCGTCGATGACGCTAATGATGTCTACAATGCGCGTGGCGGAAGCATTGATGGTCTCCATCGTCTGCACCACTTGCGCCACCGCGGTGCCGCCTCGTTGCGCGACTTCCGATGCAGACTTCACCAGCTGGTTCGCCTGCAAGGCGTTGTCGGCGTTTTGCGTGACTGTCGAGGTCAGTTCCTCCATCGAGGCTGCGGTTTCTTCCAGCGAGCTTGCCTGCGATTCAGTGCGGGCCGACAAGTCCATGTTGCCGGCGGCGATCTCACTGGACGCGATGGCGATGGTGTCGGCGCTGCGGCGGATCTCGCCTATGGTGTTGGCCAGGTTGGACTGCATGCTCTTCATTGCAAACAGCAGGCTGCTGTTATCGCCAGGCTTGGTATCGACGGTGATGCTGAGGTTATTGGCGGCGATCTCTGCCGCGACCTCGGCCGCGTATTCGGGCGCGCCGCCGATGGCGCGGCTCAGGCTACGGTTGATCGTACTGACGATCAGCGCCAGCAGGACGCAAACGCCGAGCAGCACGGCGCTTGATTGCAGCAGCGAGTGTTTGAAGGCGACATCAATGTCATCCATGTACACGCCGGTAACCAGGCTCCACTCCCAGGGCTTATAGGTGGCGATGCGGCTCATCTTGGGAACCGGTTCGGTCTCGCCGGGCCGCGCCCATACATAGCGGACGAACCCACTGCCGCTGGCGCTCTTGCCGACGGCAATAATGTCGCGATACAGATAGTTGCCCTGCGCGTCCTTGAAGTCGCTCATGTTCTTGCCGTCATTCTCGGCCTTGAACGGATTCATCACGGCCACGCCGTCCAGTCCGACTATCGTCACGTAGCCGTCTTTACCAAAACGAAAATCCTTGATTGCCTTCATTGCCTGTTGCTGCGCCTGCTCCTTGGCCAGCGTGCCGGCCACGGTCATCTCGCCGAAATGCTTGACGATGCTTAACGCCGCATCGTCGATATTGCTCAGGTCGCTGCTGCGCTCTTCAATCCGCAGATTGCGGGTTTGCACCGCGTCGTAAATCGAGATGCCGAAAATGCACAGCAAGCTGCAAATCAGGGGAATCCAAAGCTTTTGTTGGAAGGTCAGTTTGATCATGGAAGTCTCCGCATTATTTTTTTAATATGATGATGCTTTGGCACGTGGCGCCAGCCCGCAAATGTGCATTCAGCATACGTCGAAAGCATTCCCTAAGGCAATGTTGAATACCTGAATCGACGACTTTAGCAACAGAGTGTGTTGCTATTGCGGCGCTTGCGCCCTACCGTTATGACAAGGACAACAACCATGGACAAATGGCATCTTACCCACACCTTGTGTTAACAATCCTGTGGATAACCACGCCAAACAGGCGATAAGCCGCTGATTTATAAAGCTTAACTTCAACTGCTTAAAATCAAGGCAACAAAAGTGGGAAATGTTTGCGGTTTACTACGGGATGGTTGGCCGCTGCGTGGCCATTAACCCGGCATTGAAACCATTTTTACTCGCAGCGGCACTGGCTATGCGATGCGCACTTCAAGTCGGCATTGTGTAAAACGGTGTAAGCTGATAGAGAGAACTGAGGGATCGAAATAGCATGCCTTGAGGCTGGTTTGCGTCATGGCCGGCACACCTCCCAGCCTGTATCGTTCGCTACCTGGTCGCCCTCAGCCTTGGGGCGGCCAGGACTCCGGGCAACCCGGCCACACGCTATCTAGAGGTGATACATGAAAGAGGAAATACTGAAGGAAGCATTGCTCAGGGAAGCTTTCATGCTGGGATTTATGGTGAGCCGCGAAGGCTTCAACGGCGAGTTACTCCATGACGAACTGGCGCCTAGCGGCGTGCATCCGGATGGCGGGGAGATTCGCGAATTTCGTCAGCTTGCCGCCACCATGCCGGAGTTCAGACGCCTGCAGCAAGCAGCTGTAAGGCTTCTGGTGGACGGCAACATCATGAGCGACAGCGATGCAGGTTCCGCATAAACCGCAATACTGAACAAGGTATATTCAGTCATTCAATAAAAATGCGGCATGCAGACCAACAGATTCTGAATGCCGCGGGTTTTATTGCCTATCTGCGCCAGTACTCGTGGCGGCCTTCATGGCCATCGTAATAGCGCCGGTCGCCGTCATAATAGCGGCGTCCGCCGCGATAGTAACGTTCTTCCACTACCACAGGAGCCGAGCGATAGTACACAGGCGCCGGTGCTACATACACAGGGGGGCTTGAGTAATACACGGTGCTTGGCTCTGTGTAATAGGTTGGCGCCGGCGGCGCGTAATAGGTAGTCGGTGCACTGTAATACGTTGTAGCTGGAGGCGGGCCGTAATAGCGCGGCTGATCGTAAGTGTTCGCGCTCGCACCGACTGCCGCACCGAGCACGCCGCCAACAATGGCACCATCTCGTCCGCTGATCCCATGTCCAATTGCCGCGCCGACGGCAGCGCCCAACAGGGTATTGACGCCCTGGTCATCGGCATACGCTACCGACGATGCGCCTACTGCGATGAGCAGAGCTGCTACGCTTAATTTACGACTGAGCATGATGTAATCCTTTCAAACCAAATAGTCCGCGGTAGTAATGCGGAACTTCTATTGCATGGTTGTAATATAGGGTTTGTTTTGTAAAAACCGGTCGAAAGACACAGACTCTTACAACTGATACAAAGCAAGATTGTCCTATAAACAATTACCCGTCGGGCCGACGTTGCAAAGCACAAGCTTGCAGGGCGACACGACGGGCTTTCCATGAGTATCTAACGCACTACCATTGCATTTGGTTTACATCAGAATGACATCGGCACCCGCATGGTCAATGTGAGATCCGGCGTATCGCGCGTCAAGCCGGCGCCAATCGACAGGCTGAATGCTGTTTTATCAGAATACCGGTATGAATACCCCAGCAGCAAGTTGGCCAGTACAACCCGGACGGAGCCAGGCACGGTTACCCCATTCTGCTTGGTTCTTCCTACCGAGTTCATATCGAACCCGACGCTGAATGAAGACTTGTCGTTCAAGGCCAGGCCCATGCCGAAATTTGCTCCGATGATATCTCCAGCCTTGATATCGCCCAGGAATTCGCTCTGACCGTTCAACACCTGGCGGCTTACGTTGCGGCGCATCACATTATATTGGTAACTGAAACTGCCGAAAAACACTGCCGGATCGCTGGGATACAGCCAAGTCAAGCCGGGTTGGATTGAGTAGGTTCCTGATCCGGTCGGCAATTCCAGGGGCAGGCCGGTGCCCGTCGTATTGCCTTCGCAACGCGTGACGCAATCGGTGACGACTTCAAACGGGTCTTTGCCGGTACGTGACTTCAGCCGCATGGTGCCGATGAAATAGGGCCGGTCGGCCCCCCCATCATTAAACTGATAGCGTGCCGACATTTCCACGTCGCCTATTGCCTTGCCGCTGCTTTGAAAAACATTATCCACGGCGCTGCCGGTAAATATTTCCCTGCTGATCGTGGAGTCGCTACGATAGACATACGGGACGCGCAACTCCATCTCAAGGCGATTGGTAATACCGTATCTTCCGGTTAATGCGCCGGTCAGCGTGCTGCTCTTCACTTCCCGCACATCGATCAAGCCGATCAGCAGGGCCGGGATCACGGTATAGCCAACCAACGCCACCCTGTCATTCGAAGAGTAGCTGTATTGGATTGACGGCTCCAGCGTATATTTCCCTCTTGGCGTGAGCACACCCGGCTGTTCAAATATCGGTGCAACTTCCCTCTGCCGACTACTGCGCTCAGGCGGAATACCGACTGCATCTACCGGCTGCGCGTTGCTTTGCTGATTATCCTGGGAATTTGGCGGAGCGTTGCCCTGTCCTCCTTGCGTGGTCGCCTGTTCTGCAGCCATACCGGGTGCAGAGCCGCCTCGCCGCGTGGACAGGGTATCGTTACCGACGGAGCGGCGTAGCTCCCTCAGCTTATCTTTTTCTTCCGCTAGTTCACGCTTCAACGCATCCAATTGCTTCGCAAGATCACTGACATCGCTCCTCAGGGCGTCTACCGCGTTCGACGTATCGTCAGCTGCGCCGACGGCACGAACGGCTTGCGCATGGGCGACTGGACTTGAAAGGCATAGCGCGGAACAGGCTATTACGGCAACGCTGCAAAAGGGCTGCTGTTTCATAGATTTCTCCCGTATCGAAAATCGGGCCACCATGAATTGTTCAGGATGGCAATCATTTCGTGATTTATTGAGAACTTTGAGAAAGATTTAGCGCGGCAAAAGCATACAAAAAACCCCCTGCCGCGATTGATCCCAAGCGACGCTACACTATGTGGAGACAGGCTCCGCATCCTTATCAAAATTGACTTGTAAAAGTCAAAAAATCTGTTAAATATAACAGGGCCCCGTAGGCAATTTGAAAAAGAAAATTTGCCCTTTCCTTTTCAATATTGGAATACCAAAAATCAAAGAGCATAAATCGTGCCTTAAAAAATAAATGCCTTAATAATCAAATGCTTACCTCAATAAAGTTTCATGTTCGCAACATATATCGCGAAAAGATGTAAAGTAATTCGACACTGCCAAATGCTGTAATAGTGTGAAAATTCAAAGAAATAAGGACATAACTGAATCGGCATTGAGAATTGACCAAAAGAAACGATAGATGGCGGACGATGCGAAGAAGGATATTCATTTTTTCGCACATCCTTCCTTACAAGCAATACGAATCAACACACATCGTTTCCAGAGTGCGGTTACATTGCCGTGTATTGTTGTTGAAGATGTTCACGGTTAGATAATTGCTTCGAATTGATAAAAATAATTTGATCCAGATCAAGCTGCATACACCCAGTCCGCCTTGATATGACTCGCGATTGCGAATCATATTTCCTGGAGTATGTTGCGTGCCTCAAGCCCGCGCAAAGTGTCACGGACGCTTGATTACCGTGCACTTTATTCGAGCAGGAGATCAAAATGATAAAACGTAAAATCCTTTGCCTGAGATTACAAAAAAACTCCGCATCTTTTGAGCAGCATCTACAAGACGGTGAGTGGGAAATACACTACGCGGCGGAAATACTTGCGGCAGAGAGAATGATGCGGGACGAGCCCTATCTGGCCTGCCTGTTGGCCATGGATAACATTGAGCTGATCCAGTACGAAATCTTGACCCAGTTGCTGAATGCACATCCGGAGTGTGAATGGATAGGCGTATTCCATCCTGATTCTCTATTGTCCTGGAAATGCCATGAGCTCATATTGGGCTACCTGTTCGATTACCATACGCAACCGATAGATTCGCAGCGTCTGTCCCAGACGGTGGGACACGCGTATGGACGCGCGATGATGCGCCAGCAATCAAAAAAACGCTTCGCGAACAACAAGGACATGGCGATGGTAGGCGAAAGCCCGTCAATAAAAGCATTATTCAAACACATCAAACAAATCGCAAGCTCGGAGGCCACGGTACTGATCGGCGGAGAAAACGGAAGCGGCAAAGAATTGACTGCGCTGGCCATCCACAGGTGCTCCTCCCGACGCAACGGCCCATTTGTCCCGGTCAGTTGCGGCTCGATTCCATCCCAATTAATACAGTCGGAACTTTTTGGATATCAGCGCGGCGCATTTACCGGCGCTGCCGTGCAGAAAGCAGGCTTTATAGAGAGTGCGGACCGGGGAACAATTTTCCTGGACGAAATCGCCGACCTGCCGCTTGACCTGCAAACCAACCTGCTCCGCTTCCTGCAGGAAAAAACAATTACCCGCATCGGCTCAGCTACCAGCACCCCTGTCAACGCGCGCGTAATCGCGGCCTCCAATATAAATCTCCAGGAAGCGGTAGATGCCGGAAAATTCCGGCAGGATTTGTTTTACCGCTTGAATGTGCTGCCGATCGTCGTCCCTCCGCTGCGCGAGCGCAAGGAGGATATAGAGTTACTGGCAAATCATTTTCTGGAGGTATTTGGAAAAGAGAGAAAGACCAGGTTGAACGGATTCACGGCAGAAGCTGTGCAGGCAATGCTGTCGCATAATTGGCCGGGCAACGTGCGCGAGCTGATTAATCGGATCCGACGCGCAATCGTTACGACAGACGGCCGCCTGATTTCCGCACAGGACCTTAACCTGGAATCGCAAGCGCTGCTGAAAAGCGACGATCTGGCAAATGCGCGAATCAGTGCCGAGCGGGAAGCCATCTTCAACTGCCTGATACGAACCGGAAGAAACAAGACGCGCGCGGCGCAAGATCTCGGTGTATCTCGCATGACCCTGTATCGCCTGATGGAAAAACATGGAATCAACGGCGACCTGCAGTACATCAGCAGCAAGCCTGCGGCCAACAATGAAAGCGCGCGTCATAACGACAACGGAATACGTTTCAGTTCCGCCATCAAATCACCTAAACCCAGTTGACATTCCTGCGCCAACGGTTTCCTGCAAAGCCTTGCGGGAAACCAGCGCCCTGCCTCATTTCGCCCCAATTTTTTTCAAGCGCATGCAACGCTCGTTACGTTGTGACACTTCTGCAATGGCTTGTTACAGCTGTCACTTGAGTGATACATGGAGCCAAAGCATCAATGGCCGTTGGCCGTCCTTAAGACCTTGATTCAAAAGCCGAATCAATCCCTCCCCGCCTGCCATCAAAAATCACTGTCTCAGGTACGTGACACGCCACTCCCAAATTAGTCCGATTTTTTGCTTGCCACTCAACAAGCACTCGTTTGGCATCGCACTCGGCATTCGCATCCTCACTCTGTAGCGCAACGTGTTCCGCATCAAAAAACACCGCTGGCATCAAGTTTGCTGTTACTAGGGAAGTTGGCTCATGTTGCCAACTCCAACACTTACCCACGTGATTATCGAGGAGAGACTATGAACAGGACCTTACTGGCTTCGGCCGTCGCTGCCGCTTTTAGCCTAAGCGTTCAGGCAGTTGCGCAAACGCCACCAACATCCAGCAACGACGCAATAACAAATGCGGAACGTAGTGCAGCAACCAACAATGGCTCTACCGCAAGTTTCACCGATGCATTCAATGTGAATAAAGCGACCGCAATCAGCACTTTAACCGGTACCGTGAGCGGCAACAAGGTATCAGATATAGGAAACAATCCATCCAACTCCGGTGATGCTAATGGCGCAGCCGGCGCCAAAGGCATAGGAGGCAGCGGCAAAGGCGGCACAGCCAACGGCAACGGCGGCGATGGCGCTAAGGGCAGCGGAGGCGACGGCTCAGGCGGCAAAGCCATTTCCAGCGGCGGCGACAGCGGTTCTGCCAAGGCTGGCGGCGGCGGCGACGGCGCATCGGGAGGCAATGCAAAAGTCGGCAATGCCAGTACCGGTGATGCCACTGGCGCATCAGGCGGCAAAGGCGGCAGCGCCAACGACGCGTCTAGCGGCAAAGGCGGCTCTGGCGGTGCCGGTGGCGCAGGCGGCGCAGGCGGCGCAGGCGGATACGCAACCGGTGGCGCAGGCGGTTCCGGCGGCAATAGCGGAGACACTTCCGGCGGTTCCGGCGGTAATGGCAGCGGTTCCAAAGGCGGCTCTGGCGGCGACTCATCCGGCGGCTCTGGCGGAAGTACCGGCTATGCATCCGGCGGTTCTGGCGGCTCTGGCGGCAGCACCGGCGATGCTACAGGCGGGCTAGGCGGCAAAGGCGGCAATGGCGGCAGCGGCGGTGACGGTGCCAATAGCGGCAAAGCCATAGGCGGCGACTCAAGTGCCAAAAATACTGCAAACGGTGGCGGCAGCGGCGGCGGCAGCGCTTCAGCCAGCACCGGAAATGCCAAAGGCGGCTCCGGCGGTAACGGCGGCAACTCCAGCATTACCGGAACTACCGGCGGCGCCAGCAACGGCGGTGCAGGAACTTCTGGCTCCAACACCGGCACCGCAGGCGCAGGGTCATCTGGAGCAGGCGGTTCAGGCGCAGCGGGAGCCCTGGCAGGTTCTGGCGCAGCAGGTGCAGCAGGTACTAATACCGCAGGAAGCGGCGCGGCAGGTGCAGGCGGCTCTAGCGGCGCAGGCGGCGCAGGTGCAGCAGCAGCAGGCGGCGCAGGTGCGGCAGCCGGCGGCACTGGCGGAGCAGGCGCAGCAGCCTCCAGCGGAACCGGTGGATCCGGTGCGGTCGGTGCTTCAGGCAACAGCACAGGCGGCATGGGAGCTGTCGGCGCAACCGGCGGTGCAGGCGGCAGCAGTGGAATGGCGCAAAACAATGCCGGTGCAGGCGGTGCAGGAGGTACAGCAAGCAGTGGTGCTGCTACCAATGGTAGCGCCACATCCGGCGCAGGAGGCAGCGGTGGCGCAGGCGCTACCGGCACCACAACCGGCGCAGGCGGAGCTTCAACCGCAACGACTGGCTCTGGTACTGGCGGTGCCGGTACAGGCGGCGCAGGCGGCTCTGGCGGCAACAATACCGGCGGTGTAGGTAACGGCGGCGTTGGCACTGGAGGCGCAGGTGGCGCAGGCGGCAGCAACACTGTGAATGCCGGCACCTTTGATATGTCGAACAACATGACTGGCGCCGCACAATCGGCTGCCGGCATCATGGTGCTGACACAACAAAGCGGCATTTCCAGCCTGGTACAGCAAAGCGTCAATGTACAGTCCAACTTAACCGTGGGCAAGTAATTGGCTAATCGCGGGACTCGCCGTGGGATTGCAAAATTCCGCGGCGGCCGTCCCGCCGAATCAGTCCACTATGCATGCCGGACTGTAAGGAGAAACGACCATGTTTCTACAACACTGTACACATGGGAGAACGATTGCATTCCTGATCGCAATGACCCCGAGTCTGGCGCTTGCACAGTCGCTCGCCAGCGAGGGTGCGTCCGAAAAGCCACGGGACGTCATGGAAGTGGCAAGCGCGGCGAACACAACCACCGCACTTGACACAACTAACAGCAGCAATGCCGGAGCAACGCAAAAAAATCCGGAGAAAACGGTATTTTCAACGAAGTTCGGCAAGGCGGCCGATGCGCAAGATCTGGGCAATTTGCGCGGCGGCACCGACGTAGTAGTCAGTAACGATCAGAAACTCAAGGGAACGGTAACAGACAACAGCGCAACCAATGTTGCAACGGGTGCGAACAACATCACATCAGGTGCATTTTCGAACGTGAGCGGGATTCCGATTGTGATTCAAAATTCGGGGGCCAACGTACTAATACAAAATTCTACGATCATCAACTTGCAGCTCCATTGAATATGATGAATCGACTATTTTCTGTCCTGTCAGGAAGCACGCTGCTGACACCCGCATTGCAATTGCACGCATTTGCTATCGCGGGTGTCGGGAGCGCTTTTTCAGCACCAATCAGAAACAACAAGGAATACTGCATTACCCCTAAGTTAAAACAAGGCCGGCTCGGTTTGCCTGCTACCACATCTACCTACATGATTACCGAGGAGAGGTTATGAATAGGACCTTATTGGCTACGGCCATTGCTGCCGCTTTTGGCCTAAGCATTCCGGCAGCAGCGCAAACGTCAACCAGCAACGACGCAATAACAAATGCAGAACGTAGTGCAGCAACCAACAATGGCTCTACCGCAAGTTTCAGCAATGCTTTCAATGTGAATAAAGCTACGGCAACCAGCAAGCTAGATGGCACGGTGACAGGAAATAAAGTCTGGGGTGTTGGAAATAATCCTCACAACTCCGGTGACGCCAATGGCGGTGCCGGCGCCAAAGGCATAGGCGGCAGCGGCAAAGGCGGCACCGCTAACGGCAACGGCGGCGAAGGCGCGGCGGGCAGCGGAGGCGACGGCTCAGGCGGCAAAGCTATTTCCAGCGGCGGCGACAGCGGTTCTGCCAAGGCTGGCGGCGGCGGCGACGGCGCATCGGGAGGCAATGCAAAAGTCGGCAATGCCAGCACGGGCGATACCTGGGGTGCATCGGGTGGCAAAGGCGGCAGTGCCAGCGACGCGTCTAGCGGCAAGGGCGGCTCCGGCGGTGCCGGTGGCGCTGGTGGCGCAGGCGGTGACGGCGGCAGTGCAACGGGCGGCGCCGGCGGTGCCGGCGGCAATAGCGGAGCCACTTATGGTGGCTCCGGCGGCAATGGCGGCGGTTCCAAAGGCGGTTCCGGTGGTAGTTCTTCTGGAGGCTCCGGCGGTAGTACCGGCGATGCATCGGGCGGCTCTGGCGGCTCCGGCGGTGGCACCGGCTCTGCTGTAGGCGG
>DATHMC010000245.1:0-4333 GCA_035487495.1 Undibacterium sp. | reverse complement strand
CGCCGCTTATGCGGCATTTCCGCGTGGCCCGGTGCATGCCGATCTATTCCGCAATAATGTGATGTTTGACGGTGACCGGCTGACCGGCTTTTTTGATTTTTACTTTGCCGGCTGTGATACCTGGCTCTTCGATGTGGCCGTGACCGTCAACGATTGGTGCATAGACTTTGACAGCGGCGCCTTGGACCATGCGAGGGCGGACGCCATGCTGCAAGCCTATCATGCGGTTCGTCCTTTCACTGAAGAAGAGCGCAGCGGCTGGCAGGTCATGCTGCGCGCCGCCGCGCTGCGTTTCTGGCTGTCGCGCCTGTACGATTACCATTTGCCGCGTGATGCAGAATTGCTGACGCCTCACGATCCCGGCCATTTTGAGCGCATACTACGCTTGCGCGTTAGTATCGCCTCGCCTGAATTACCCTGAGAAATAATGTATGGAAAAGTTGAATGCAATGACGGGCTGGATGTGGGTGAAAGAGGGAGGCCGGCTTTTCCGCAAGCAGCCTGCAGAATTATTGACGCTGTTTTTTGCCTACATGTTCCTGAGCATGGGTGTCACCTTGATCCCCGTGGTGGGAGATTACCTGCCTCTGGTATTGATACCCGTGTTTTCCATGGCCTTCATGCAGGCTTGTCGCCAGATAGAACAGGAGAAACGGGTTTATCCTAACCTGCTGCTGACCGGATTTCGCTCGCCGGCCTTCGGCAGCCTGCTGTTGCTGGGCTTGTTGTATCTGGCCGCGGCGGGAATTGCGGTGCTTGCCTCGAGCCTGGTCGATGGCGGCGAGTTCCTCAGTTTTGTCGTCGGGCAAAAGCCTGTGGATGCGCAAAATATCAAGGATGGCGTCTTGCTGCCCGGCATGCTGGTGACCAACCTGCTGTATCTGGCGGCAATATTGGGGCTTTGGTATGCCGCACCTTTGATCGCCTGGAAGCGCATGCCGGTCGGCAAGGCAATTTTTTATAGTTTCTTCGCCGTGAAAAACGCCGGCAAGGCCTTTACCTTGTACAGCCTGGTGTGGTTTCTGCTGATTATGGTGATTGCCATGATCAGTGTCATCATTGCGCTGATTATCGGGCAAGCCATTGTCGTGGTATTGATCGTGGTGCCAGCCAGCGTCGTGCTTACGGTGATCATTTACACTTCTTTTTACCCTACCTATGTCGAAATATTCGGCCGGCCGGACGAACAGGCATGATCGTACCGGGCCATGCTCAGGCATGGAATTTGAGGAAGCCTCGGGCGGCTGGAGGGTAAATACCATAAGGGGGCAAGGCCCCCTTATTCGTCAGCGCAGACCCCACGGCATCGGCGCTTCTCAAAGACCGGCAGGCTAGGACGACGCATGTTCCGACGCAAGCTCCTGGTCTTCCACGATCTCGAAACTGTGCGTCATTTCCGCCGTCTTTTCCAGCATGATGGACGCAGAGCAGTATTTTTCATGCGACAGCTTGATCGCGCGTTCCACCATGCTGGGCTTCAGGTTGCGGCCGCGCACGGTGAAGTGGAAGTTGATCTTGGTAAATACCTTGGGTTCGGTCTCGGCGCGTTCCGCTGTCAGTTTGACATCGCAGCCGCGTATATCCTGTTTGCCTTTGCGCAAAATCAGCACGACATCATAGGCGGTGCAGCCGCCGGTGCCGACCAGCACCATCTCCATCGGACGCGGCGCCAGGTCGCGGCCGCCGCCGTCGGGCGCGCCATCCATCGTCACAATATGACCGGAGCCTGTCTCGGCCAGAAACGTCATGCCGGATAATCCAGTCCAGCGTACGGTAGCTTCCATGCTTTTCCTTAAGTGGTAGTGAGTTTTTTCTTATTGTAGCCCACAGCGGGAATGAACATCCTGAGGGCTTTGCATCCAAGAGATCTTGGTTTTTAAACAAAATGTTGCTTTCGGTAACAATTTTTCTGAAAATTATCTTGCACTGCACAATTTTGTGTCCTATTATTGACTCATCGGTTAGTTGATCCCTGTTGATGGGCCTAACCAGGCACTTTGTCTCCTCCACCTCCTCCTTTGGTGGATTAAACCCGAAGCCACAAGCCTCGGGTTTTTTTTATCCTCCGCTACGGCGCGATCTTGCTTTCTGCCTAATAATTAAACAAGCCTTGACACTAAGTCTTTGAAAATACTATAATTTAGGGCTCTCCTGTACGCTCAGGGAGAAAGTAATAAGGGCGAGTCCGGCAGGTGTAAGTGTCGGAACCACCGAAAGAGCGTTTTTAATTTTAATTTAGGATTCATCATGAAAACCTTTTCCGCTAAAGCACATGAAGTGCAGCGCGACTGGTTCGTGATTGACGCGACAGATAAAGTACTCGGACGTGTTGCCAGCGAAGTGGCACTCCGTTTGCGCGGCAAACACAAACCGGAATTTACTCCTCACGTCGACACGGGCGATTTCATCGTAGTTGTCAATGCAGGCAAACTGCGCGTGACGGGCACTAAAGCCCTGAACAAAACATACTACCGTCACACTGGCTATCCAGGCGGTATCTATGAAACCAATTTCCAGAAAATGCAACAGCGTTTTCCAGGTCGCGCACTCGAGAAGGCAGTTAAAGGCATGTTGCCTAAAGGCCCGCTCGGCTACGCGATGATCAAGAAGCTCAAAGTGTATGCAGATGGTTCCCATCCGCACGCTGCGCAGCAACCTAAAGTACTCGACCTGTAAGGATAAGACATGATCGGTAACTACAATTACGGAACCGGCCGTCGCAAGAGTGCAGTAGCTCGCGTCTTCCTGAAATCCGGCAGCGGCAAGATCGTTGTAAACGGCAAACCAGCTAACGAATATTTTTCTCGTGAAACTGGCCTGATGGTCATTCGTCAACCTCTGGAACTGACTAACCACCTCGAAACATTCGACATCATGGTCAATGTGCACGGCGGCGGCGAGTCCGGCCAGGCTGGCGCGGTTCGTCACGGTATCACTCGTGCATTGATCGATTACGAAGCAACATTGAAGCCAGAGCTGTCCAAAGCCGGTTTCGTTACTCGTGATGCTCGCGAAGTTGAACGTAAAAAAGTTGGTCTGCGCAAAGCACGTCGCGCGAAACAGTTCTCCAAGCGTTAATCTGCGGATATCTGTACAAAAAGCCGTCAGGTTATCCTGGCGGCTTTTTTTCATTCTTGGGGGGGCACTTGTTACTTGAAGCGATAAGCGTTGCTGCGGTCTTGCCGTGCTAAAGCACGGTCTTCGACCGCGCACCTTGTTCTCGCTCCAATTAACAAGCGCCAGAAGTTATAGTCGTTTTGTAAAGTACGGCGCGAGAGCCTTGTTTTGACTACAGCTGTCGCAATATCTCAATTTGTAAATCACATAGTCTGCATGCTTGGGCCGGGATAAACTCCTGCTAGAATACGGACAAAATTTCTTTCAAGTAATGTGGCGACAGCTACATTCGCTCACCCGGCTGGCCCTGAGCGGCGCGGCGAGGGTGGCAGGATAAGAGGGTGCGAGTCCGCTTATCGTCTTATTGTGAAAAGGACATATCATGATCAAGGTTGGCATAGTTGGCGGTACAGGTTACACCGGCGTGGAATTGCTGCGCATACTGGCGACGCATCCGCAGGTGCAATTGACGGCAATCACGTCGCGCAAGGAAGACGGCTTGCCGGTGGCCGATATGTATCCATCGCTGCGCGGCCGCGTGGATATTGCCTTTTCATCCCCTGACAAAGCGAAGCTGACCGAGTGCGATGTGGTGTTTTTCGCGACGCCGCACGGCGTCGCGATGGCACAGGCGCCGGCGTTGCTGGCTGCCGGCGTCAAGGTGATTGATCTGGCCGCAGACTTCCGGCTGCAGGACGTCGGCCAGTTTGAAAAATGGTATGGCATGCCGCACAGCTGCACCCAGATTCTGGAAGAGGCCGTGTACGGTCTGCCTGAGTTGAACCGCGAAGCGATCCGCAAGGCGCGCGTGATCGGCAACCCCGGCTGCTACCCAACCACGATGCAACTGGGCTTCTACCCTCTGTTGAAAGCCGGCGCGATTGATGCCGGCAACCTGATTGCGGACTGCAAATCCGGTGTTTCCGGCGCGGGCCGCAAGGCCGAGATCGGCTTGCTGTTTTCCGAAGCCAGCGACACTTTCAAGGCCTACGGCGTATCCGGCCACAGGCATACGCCGGAAACGGTAGAGCAATTGCAGCGCATGAGTTCTGAAAAGATCGGCTTGCTGTTCACGCCGCATCTGGTGCCCATGGTGCGCGGCATGCATTCAACCTTGTACGGCCGCCTGACCAAGGATATCAGCAACGACCAGTTGCAGGCCCTGTTTGTCGATGCCTACAAGGACGAACCGTTTGTCGATGTGATGCCCTTCGGC
>DATHMC010000244.1:0-6336 GCA_035487495.1 Undibacterium sp. | reverse complement strand
AAGTCGCGCCGGGCAGCTTGAGAAAATCCAAAGCGTCGGATACGGTATTGCTGTCCAGATGAGCAAGGCGCTCAAGAATGGATGGAGAAGTCATGTGATTGCCTCTTTGTGGTTGCGTCTTTGTGATTGCGTCTTTGTGATTGCATTACGCACACTGTCGGCTTTATAGTTCGATATGTAAATTCCGAATTAAGGAATGAATCGATACGATTAACCTATCAAACAATTATGGTCAATTTCAGGCTGATTCGTCATCTGTGGCTTTTCCTTGCTGTTGCAGAGGAGAAGCATTTTGGGCGCGCGGCGAAACGCCTTGGCATGTCACAGCCACCACTCACGGAGCAAATCCAGGTGCTGGAACAGGCCTTGAAAGTAAAGCTCTTCGATCGCTCGCGGCGCGGTGCGCAACTCACTGCCGTAGGGGCCGCGATCCTGCCTGCGGTACGGAAATTTGCCGATCAGTTAGAGCGGCTGGAACTTGCAGTCCAGGAAGCGACGGCCGGGCAGACTGGAGTGTTAACCATAGGCGCCATCACGTCGGCCATGCTGGATGTCCTGCCGCCCTTGATGGAGCGCTTGAAATCCGACTATCCGCAGCTGACGGTATCGGTGAAAGAGATAGATAGCGCGGAAGCGATACCGGCACTGGAATCGGGCGACATAGACCTGGCCTTTGCCCGGCTGGAGGGTGATTTTGGGACAGATATCCAGGCTATTCCATTGACTGAGGACCGCCTGATGGTAGCCCTGCCGCGCACTCATCGGCTGGCGAAAACACCACATATCCGTCTCGCCTCCCTCTCGGAAGACGAGTTCGTAATGTTTTCACGCAGAGTCAGCCCGGTCTATTTTGATAGCCTGGTTGCATCCTGCCGTGAAAGCGGATTTTCACCCAGAGTCTTGCACGAAGTTCGTACAGTCGTATCGCAAATCGCCTTTGTCGGTTGCGGACAAGGTATTGCCCTTGTTCCGTCAGGCTTAAGGAAAATGGCGCCTGAAAATGTGGTCATGCGCCCATTGAAGGAAAACCTGAGTGTCGTCACTACTGCAATGGCCTGGAGTTCCGCCCGCAAAAATCCTATAGTAGATGCAATTGTTGCTGCCATGCGAACAGGGCAATTCGCCTCAAAAGTGCGCAAACTCAACGGATCAGAAAAATCTGGAGAGATCTGAGGCATGCATATTTTTGCGGTACATACGCGCCAAAATACGCGAGATTATAGATCCTGCGTACACGCAGCCTGAATGCAGGGTGTGGATGAGGCCGCCCCCAAGAGATTACTTGCAAAAACAAGTTATTCCGACAAAGCAGATCCTCGTTGTTCCGCGGCACGCGAGAAAATCTGATTCGAAAGTAGTCCAGTTGCCTCCAGTTCTGACATCTATTGGAAGCGCGCTTAAAAGTAGGCGAACTCAAAAATCTCATCTTCTACGGCAATTTTGAAGAAAATCTCAACTTTCGTGGCAATCAGTCTCACCTTCTGTGGCACTTTTTTTGAAAAGTGCCAATTTGAGCTATTCTGATCTCAGCTACTGTGGCACTTTACGATTCCCGACCTCGGTGTCCAATAGCTGCAGCGCCAGCGGCACCGGATTTAACGGCAGTGCGTCGGTGGCCGTGAGCGGTACGTCTACCAGCGTTGCCAATGCCGCCTGGATCGGCTATCCGTCCACGTGCACCTGGACCGCCAGCGGTGCCGGCGGCACCAGGACCTTCACGGAAACCATGACGACGGTGGCTGCGCCGCCGACCGAGACGGTGACCTATTACCACACCGATGGCCTGGGTAGTCCGATAGCGACGACCAATGCGGCAGGTGGCGTGATCAGCAAGACCCGCTATGAGCCGTATGGGATGACGGTGGATGGCACGACGGTGCCGGACATTGGATTTACGGGGCATATGAATGATGCTGATACGGGGGGGACCTATATGCAGCAGCGGTATTATGATCCAGTGGCGGGGCGCTTCTTGAGCATTGATCCGGTTACCACCGACGCGAATACGGGCGGCAGTTTCAACCGATACGCTTACGTCGACAACAATCCTTACCGATTCATTGATCCGGACGGAAGGTCGACTTGCGCCGACAAGGACTGCAAGACTTCCACAATTGATAAGGAAATTACGCGCGCGGATGGAGAGCGGACGAAAGTTACATTCGTGAACGACAATCCGAAAGGCGCCAGCCCTGATCGACCTATAGCAACCAAGACGGCCAACCTAATCGAGACAATTATCTCGGGGGCAAATGTTGATTCTGTCAATATGAATAGCACAACCGGTGGAACCCATGCTCCGGATAGCAATCATGGAAAAGGTCGGGCAGTGGATATTGACACTGTTGACGGCAAGTCTGTTAGCTCTACAAATGAAGGGGCTGGTCGGATTCAAGAGGCTGCTCGCGGGCTGGCTGGCACGAGAGAGAATTTCGGCCCGACCATCATGGAGAAAAATACGTCCAAGGGGCCCAAGCCAGCCGCATATGGAGACGATAAGTTAAAAAAAGAGCATAAAATTCACATTCACATATCGGGGCAGCCATGAAGCAATTCCTGACGATAATTTTTCTTGCATTGGCATCGATGACAGGTCAGGCGGCGACGTTCAAAATATCTCCGCAAGTCCAGATTGAGTCATTGATGTCAATTGATCCGTTGGAGTTGTGGAGCGCAACGACGCCGATATCCATAGATCTTGCTGAGGCAACTTTAAATTACAGGATGGTTGATCCTGAGGCCGCAATTCATCGGGGCAAATGGAAGCTATGCGGGCTTGTCATGATTGGCAATGGCGATATCGCCACGCGCCCTATCGCCTTTCGTATTTGGACAGGGCGGCCTTGTGATTTGACTGTCTCGATCGTAGGCGAGTCGGAATCGTCGAATGCGGTGCACGTGAAAGTATTTACTGATTCTGCAGAGGTGCTTGTCATTCGTATGAAAGGTCCCGCGGTGAATGTGTCAGGAATCGCGCTAGGGCAGATTCGATTTGGAAATACAGTGAAATAGACGCCAGCGGTAAGCGCGCCGAGTATTCGTCGAGGCCAACGTAACTCGGTAAGGCGCAATCATCGCGTAGGGCAATGGAATGGACTCATCCCCCTACGGCATCGGGTGTGCCAAACTGATTAGGTACGCCAGGTGCCGGAGTGCCTCAGGCGGGAAATGGATGGGAGACTAAATAAATTATGAGCAAAGGAAAAACGTGGCGGGTATTAGTTAAAGAAGCTTTCACAAAGACACGGGATGAGCGATATGCAGAGTCAACTAAATATGAAAAAATATTTTATTGGATTACTATCATGATAGCGTGTGCCATTATATTTTTACTTTGAAATACGGAAAGCAAGCGTAGCCCGGGCTAGCGTAGGTTGGTGAAGATAGAAGGGCCATAGGGCAATGGGCTTTATCTATTGCAGCGCTTTCCAGCATCCCAGGTTTGACTGATATTCACTAACCCGGCTTATCTCAAGCGCTTGCCTTTTTTCCATAAACCAGATTTTGAGCGGATGAAGTCTTGGCCCAATCTGCGATGCGGCGGGCCATCTACATCGTTTTAGATATTAACGCCGAAGAATGGCGTAATAGATACAATCCATTGCGCCCTTGTACGGTTCTGCCCCTTCCACTCCAGGGGCCTATAATTTCCAGTGGGCGATGGTGCAGGACTTCGTTGCCCGGTTTGGGCCGGAGCCCCAAAACTCAGTACGAGTGCGCCGGATAGCCATAGTGAGAAGTAGTTCCAATTGATCTGGCAATCATACCTTGTCAAAGAGGCGGGTGAGTCGTGATATAAAGTTCCGTCTATGCGTTGGTCGAGCCTGGACCACTTCCCAACCTTAATTTATCCAACAGCCAGCATCAGATCGAGGCTAAGCTACGACGATGAAGACAGGTTGCATCGCAGCCGCACGAACAGCAGTTCTGGTTTGACTGTGGAGAGTAGGTCTTGACACAGGCAATTGATATGTCTGGAAACTGCTTTTTTTACATTTAAAATTGACTAGTCCAGAAAATCTCATCTTCTTTGGCAAGACTGGAGAAAATCTCATCTTTCTTGGCAATTTTTCTTGAAAAATACTATTTTTAGCTATTCTGGCCTCAACTTCTGTGGCACTTTACGAACGTAAAGTGCCACAGAAGTTGAGATTTTTGCCGTAGAAAGTGAGATTTTTTCCACGGTAGTTGAGACTAGATAACCGCGCAAGGTCGGCCAGATGGTCGACCTTTTTTTTGATGAATTGGAGCGAAATGGTGTTTAACCCCGACATCGCGTACTACTTTAAGTGACGATAGGAAATCAAATAAGCAATGAGAACCGAAGCGTCACTCTCGGGATTTTGAGCATTCGAACTCAAACCTTCAACTGGTTTCGCCCTTGGTAATCATTTCAACGGGGAGTGACGTTGATTTCGTAATCGATCGTATTCTGATACTTACAAAACTGACGATGGCGCCAATGCCAAGTGCGAGACCCGCCAGGATTAGCGCGACATGCATGCCTGCGAGGAGTTCTTCCGGTCCTCCTGCGACCAACGATCCGAATACCCCGACGCCGATGACGCCCCCCGTCTGGCGCGCGGCGTTTAACGCTCCAGAGGTAATACCTGTGCGTTGCCTATCGGCGCTGGCGAGAACGGCGGCCGTCATTGCGGGGACCGTTAGCGCCACACCGATGCCCGCCGCTAGCAGTGGGCCGACGATGACGCTGTAGGGGGTTCCGCCGTCGATGCCAGCCAGGGCCAGGTAACCGCAGGCGGCTAGCGCCTGCCCCATCACCATGGGTAGCCGCGGCCCGAACCGCGCGGTTAGCCGACCAGAAATCAAATTGGCGACGGTTACTAGTGCCGTCATCGGCAGAAAAGCTAGTCCGGTCATCAACGGTGAATACCCCTTCGTCGCCTGAAAGAATAGACTAAGCAAAAACATCAGCCCGTAGTAGGCGAAGTTGGTGAGCAGTCCAACGACGCAGGAAGCGCTCACCACTGACGAGCGGAACAATGACAGCGGCAGCATGGGATCCGCGCCACGG
The DNA here is from genome assembly GCA_035487495.1 of Undibacterium sp. Taxonomy (GTDB): domain Bacteria; phylum Pseudomonadota; class Gammaproteobacteria; order Burkholderiales; family Burkholderiaceae_D; genus Undibacterium. The sequence goes on along the minus strand of DATHMC010000244.1, from coordinate 1,301 downwards.
GCTTCTGCCAATAGGAACAACGTGCCGGCCATCAGGAAACAGGTAAAACCTGACATGACTAGCGGATGCGTCCAGCCGAGTGCGCCGGCCTCGACGAAGCCGAGGGTGAGCCCACCTAGCGCGAGAATCGCCAACACTTGCCCGGAGAGGTCCAATCCACGGTTGGGTGTCTTTGAACCCGACGGCGCATAGGATAAAGTCAAGCAGATGCCTAAGAGCCCGAGTGGTAGGTTGAGGAAGAAGATGCTCGGCCAACCGAAGCGATCCACCATGATGCCGCCAACGACCGGCCCGGCCGCAAGCGCCAAGCCGCCAACGCCAGCCCATATGCTCACGGCTCGCGCACGAGAGGCCGCTTCCGGGAAGCTGGCGCTAAGCAACGCCAACGAGGCTGGTACACAAAGTGCCGCCCCCACTCCTTGGACGACGCGGCCGGCAATGAGGGTACTGATGGTGCCCGCCATGCCGCAGGCCAGTGACGCAATGGTAAACAACGCAAAGCCTATGACGAAGATTCGTTTGGCACCGAAGCGGTCACCAATGGCACCTGCCGTTAGCAGCAAACTCGCAAAGACCAGCGTGTAAGCGTTAATGATCCATTGCAAACCGGTCACGTTGGTGCTGAGCGACGCTTGGATCCTTTCCAGCGCAACGTTCACGACTGTGACGTCGAGAATGACGAGGACGAAGCCTAAACTGGTGGCTATCAAGGTAAGGCGCGGCGATGTTGATTGATTCGGCTTCAGATAAGACATGAGAGGGGAGTCCCAGAGATTGTTTTCTTGTTGAAAATGGTCGTCACGAAAATCGCTGACTAATTCCAATCTCATTGTATTACCTTGAAAAATTATATAAACTGCCATTTTGTTTGATGACTACCTAGGAAATATTGGCAATGGACATCTTCAAGGCTATGGCTATCTTCATCCGTGTAGTTGACACGGGGAGTTTGACGGCGGCAGCTGCGGAATGCGACCTTTCGCCAACCATGGTGGGCAACCATTTGCAGGCGCTAGAGGATCATCTCGGTACGCGCCTCATCAATCGGACCACACGGCGGCAAAATCTGACCGAATTCGGCAAGGCCTATTACGAACGATGCATTGAGATCCTCGGTCTCGTTGCGGATGCCGATGCACTCGCACTCGAAACGCAGACCAGTCCCAAAGGGCGGCTTCGCGTTACCGCATCTGCGACTTTCGGCACGGAACGATTGGTACCCGCGCTCGCCGACTATACGGCGCGTTATCCCAAAGTGGATCTCGACGTGGTCATCACCGACACTGTCGTGGATTTGGCTG
>DATHMC010000243.1:0-10120 GCA_035487495.1 Undibacterium sp. | reverse complement strand
CGATCTTCCAGAATGCCGCCGACGGCATCATCATGATAGACGAAGACGGCAAGATAGAAGCCTTCAACCGTGCTGCTGAAATCATCTACGGTTACCGGGATACCGAAGTGGTCGGCCGCGACAGCAAGATATTCTCGCCGCCCGGCAAGTATGATCTGCTGGAACTGGCGATGAGCCGCAATGAATTTGTCCACACCGGCCAGATCCACTTGGAGGATGAACCGGTGCGCAGCGGCGGCGAGGTATTCCCGGCCGAGCTGTCGATCAGCGAATACTACCTGTCGGGCAAGCGCAAGCTGATCGTGATCGTGCGGGATATCACCGAACGCCGGAAAATGGAAAGGATCAAGAGCGAATTCATTTCCACCGTCAGCCACGAGCTGCGCACGCCGCTGACGGCGATACGCGGGTCGCTGGGCCTGGTGCTGGGCGGGGCCGCCGGCCATATCCCCGATAAGGCGCAGCCCTTGATCGGCATCGCCTACAAGAACAGCGAAAGCCTGACCCGCCTGATCAACGACCTGCTGGATATACAAAAGATAGAAGCCGGCAAGATGGACTTCACCTATGAAGTCTTGCCGCTGCAGCGCCTGCTGGAGTCTTCGGTCAACGACAACCAGTCGTTTGCGCAAAATCTGGGCGTCAGGATCGCGCTGGCGAATAGTGACGCCCAGATACTGGTCAGTGTCGATGCCGGACGCTTTCAGCAAGTCATGGCCAACCTGTTGTCCAATGCCTGCAAATACTCACCGTACGGCGGCGAGGTCACGGTGGACACCGTTCGCATAGGAGAGGCCAGAGTCAGGATAGAAGTGATAGACAGAGGCGACGGCATCCCGGAACAATTCCGCCACCGCATCTTCCAGAGATTCTCGCAAGCCGATTCCTCCGACACTAGGGCCAAAGGCGGCACCGGCCTGGGCCTGTCGATCACCCAGGCCATCGTCAAACAAATGCGAGGGGAGATAGGCTACTACTCGCGCAGCAGGGGCGACGGCCAGGAAACCCACTTTTTTGTCGAGCTCCCTTGCGGGTCCGACAATGCAGTGGCAACTGCAACTGCACCGGCGCAGGCGGAGATGGACCAGTCGTGAGCCGCCTCAGGCAGCGTCGCCGTCATCAAAACCGTCGGCCTGCGCTGCCGGCTCGTCGGCAAAATAATCTTTGATCAGGCCCTGGTCGGCACCATCGGGATTCGCCGGCGCCGCCGATGCGCCGCCGGCGTCCAAAGCTTGCGCCGCGCCGGATGGATGATGTCCCATCAGGCCGCCTATGCCCTGGAACAGGAAGGCGCCTGCCGCGACGCCCGCAGCGGTAGCGGCCATCGTCCCCAGCATGTTGCCGGCATTGCCGCCCGGGAAGCCAGGCTGGGCCATAACCGGAGCCGCCGGCGCGGGTGCATAGCCGTTTGCCGGCGGCAACGGGGCGCCGGCCAGCGGGTGGCTGGCCGCGCTGTTGCCCCAGGCAGTGGACGCATCCAGCAATCCTCCCGCGCCCTGCGGCAGGCGTGCTGCACGCAGCTCGGCCACTTCGACTTGCAGCTGCGCAATCCGGTTTTGCGCGTCGCCGAGCGCCTGATCCAGCAACAGCGCGCGCTGCACCAGCAGGTAAGCGGCGTCCGGCTGCCGCGCAACGGCCTGCGCGATCATCGCTTGCGCTTCGGCATCCTTAGCGACGCCGCCGGCCTGGATCAATTGATCCAGGAATTTCTGCAAGAGCAGGGTTTCTTGTGGCGACATGGCAATTCTCCGGCAATGAAAAGGTAGGCTCTAGTTTGTTATCAAGCTGCCCTTTTCAAGGCCGGGCGGCTGCAAATAGAATGGGAAGGATAGAATGGCGCAGCAACTTCGCGCCTTAGGCAGGGAGGCCATATGCCCGATCCGTATCACTTGCAGCGCTTTGTCGATGCGCAAAACACCGTGTATGGAGAGGTGACCGAGGAGTTGCGGCGCGGCCAGAAGCGCAGCCACTGGATGTGGTTCATCTTTCCGCAGTTAAAGGGACTGGGGCGCACAGAAACCGCGCGCTACTACGGCATCGCATCGCTGGAAGAAGCCCGGGCCTACTTGAACCACCCCATCCTCGGCCCGCGTCTGCTGGAATGCACCCACCTGGTGCTGCAAATCGAAGGCCGCAACGTCCACCAAATCCTCGGCAGCCCTGACGACTTGAAGTTGCGATCGAGTCTCACCTTATTCGCTGCGGCGGCGACAGAAAATGCATTGTTCTTTGATGCGCTGGATAAATTTTACGATGGCGAGCCTGATCCGCTGACCGCAGCGGAGGTCGGGCCTCCCCAGCGCAGCCGGGCATAGGGCCGGTGGCTGCTGGCGGAGCAGTTCAATGCTCCCTCAGCGCGCGCCGGTACTGGATGGCCTCGGCCACATGGCTTTGCGCGATCACCTCGGCGCCGGCCAGGTCGGCAATCGTGCGCGCCACCTTCAGCACCCGATGGTAGGCGCGCGCCGACCAGTTCAGTTTCACCATCGCGTTGCGCAGCAATTGCTCCGCTGCGCCGTCGGGCCGGCAATGGCTGTCTATTTCGGTGGTCGATAGCAGGTTGTTCGCTTTACCCTGGCGCGCAATCTGGCGCTCGAAAGCCTGCTCCACCCTGGCATTGATCGTCGCGCTGGCCTCGCCGTCGGCTTGCTTCAGCAGATCCTGATGCGGCAGCGCGCCGACCTGGATTTGCATGTCGATGCGGTCCAGCAGCGGCCCGGATATCTTGTCCTGGTAGCGCGCGATGCCATCTGGCGTGCAGCGGCATTTGCCGTTGCTATGGCCCAGGTAGCCGCATGGACAAGGGTTCATCGCCGCGATCAACTGGAAGCGGGCCGGGAAATCAGCCTGCCTGGCCGCCCTGGAGATCGTAATATGTCCCGACTCCAGAGGTTCGCGCAACACCTCCAGCACGGAGCGGGAAAATTCCGGCAATTCATCCAGGAAAAGCACTCCCCGATGGGCAAGAGAGATCTCGCCCGGCCTCGGCGTGCCGCCGCCGCCCACCAAAGCCACGCCGGATGCAGTATGGTGCGGCGCGCGATACGGGCGGCTCTTCCATTTGCTGACAGAGAAGCCGCTGGTCAGCGATTGCACCGCCGCCGATTCCAGCGCCTCCTGATCCGTCATCGTCGGCAAGATGCCGGGGAAGCGCGCCGCCAGCATCGATTTGCCGGTGCCGGGAGGGCCCACCATCAAAACACTGTGGCCGCCGGCCGCCGCCACTTCCAGCGCGCGCTTGGCCTGCAACTGGCCCTTCACCTCGACAAAATCCGGATACGGAGGGCGGCTGGGCAAGGCCTTGACTTGATGGCGGCTGAGCTTGGACTCCGGCTCCAGGCCGGCAAAGTGGGCGCACACATCCAGTAGCGAGGCCGCTGGATAGATCGTCGCTTCGGCCACCAGTGCGGCTTCATCGGCATTGGCACTCGGCAGGATGAAGGCGGGTGGCTTGGCCGACGCCGCCTTGGCGCTTTTGCAGATCGCAAACGTCATCGCCAGCGCGCCGCGCACCGGGCGCAGTTCGCCGGACAAGGATAGCTCGCCGGCGAATTCATACTGGTCCAAAGTGTCGCCGGGAATCTGGCCGGACGCCGCCAGGATGCCCAGTGCAATCGGCAAATCGAAGCGGCCCGATTCCTTAGGCAAGTCAGCCGGAGCTAAATTGACCGTGATGCGCTTGGCCGGAAATTCGAACCTGGCGTTTTGCAAAGCCGCCCTGACCCTGTCCTTGGATTCCTTGACCTCGGTCTCGGGCAAACCGACTATCGTAAAACTTGGCAAGCCGTTGGCCAGATGTACTTCGACGGTGACTTCGGGGGCTTCCATGCCGGACAGCGCGCGGCTCTTCAAAACAGCTAGGCTCATGAGTGGCTATTGTTGATTGATTTTATTGCAACAATAACAGATAGCGGGCCGGTGCGTCAAAGCTGGGTAATTTGAGGACAGTTGCTGTTTTGTGATTGCGGCAAACGTTGGGCTTCGCTTCACTCTGCACCAACCTACGTTAGCCCGGGCTACGCTTGCTAATAGAGCAAGTGGATCGCTTGTCACGGTTGAACGAATCGGATTGGGGTTTGCTCAAGCAGCATTTGAATCACAAGCAAATTAAGGTTATCGCCTTAGACTTACCTGCGTCTTGGATGATGGCAAAGACGGACGAGTTCACGGACAGCATGTTTTCGGCGTTGAACAGCATGATGCTCGATATGCTTGCAGCAATTGCGCGTAAGGACTATGTCAGTCGTAGAGAACGAAGCACGCAAGGAGTACAGAAAGCAAAGGCTGCCGGAAAGTATAAAGGGAGAGTGGAAGACACCGAGCGCAATTTACTTATTCAAAAGCATTTGAAAGCCGGACTATCGAGTTGGAGCGAGATACAAGAGCTTGTGGGGTGTAGCCGTGGCACAATAGCGAAGCAAGCCGCAGTCTTAAAATAAAAATACTATTTGCCGTACTGATTGGTTCAAATTGCAGTTGTACCTATAACCCATCCCAGATTTCGTCCAACATATGGTCAAAACACCTATTTTCGAGCAAGATGTATTGAAAGACCTTCGTGAGCGCACACAAAATTTTATTAAATTAGACTTTGCTTATCTAGCGGCAGCGGGTGCCTTGTTTACCGCATTAAAGATCAGCCGCACAGAACTGCTTACTGTCGGAGCTTCGATAGACCCCGTGGTATCGGCATTCATTTTCCTTGCTGTCTATGACACCGTTTTAGATTCCGCTGTTTTTCAACAATGGATTGCCGTGCGAAGGGACGCAGGAGATTATGCATTGCAGACGATTTTGCGGGTCATGCTGTCTATCCAACCATTCATTCATTTGATATTCGTTGTTGGGTTATTAGCTTCCTACACTGCTTATTCAAGTGGCTACAACGACGGACGGGCAGCAATTGAAGCTAGAATTTCGATGCAAGACGCTGTAAATACTTATATCCAAAAAAAAGGATCTGCGCCTCATTCTTATGAAGAGCTAAAGAATGAAGTTCCGGATGACGCAAAAAAAGCCTATGCGAAACTGCGTGGAGAGCCGTTCAATATCGAAGCGACTGGGGCGAAAAGCTATAAGATCATATTTGCCGGATTTGATCATAAATTTGGTACGGACGACGACGAAACGATGACCGAGACCCAAGAGAATCGAAAATATTTTAATGATCTCTTCAACATTAAAACGCCTACTCCCGATAAATAAATGTTAGTAGCGCACATTAGGCTAAAGAATCCATCCATACAGAAAATCGCTCAGCCGCCTCAATAAATGACTGTGCCATTGGCGCGTCCACGGTGATCTTTACTGATCCATTTTCGTAGGTACAATCTGCAACATGTTGACTGTTTCGTGCAGTATATAGATTGCCAATAGCATCTAGCTCAGCAGGGAGAATTTGCTTGTATGATGGCCTTCCGGTATGAGCTAAGACGACTTCAAGTTTGTCTTTGAAGGGTATGCGTTGTGTGGGGAACGTAGTTCCGTGTACGTCGCAATAGAACCTAAGTATCGCGTCGACTCCCGCAGCAGCGGATCTTACAGCGTTCTTTATTCCTCGTGTTCCAGAATCGGCGAGATCAGTCCTAGCGTCCGCAAACTCTTTATAAACCCTGTGATGTTGCGTCATTCTTTGAGCAATTTCTTTTACCCTGAGCTTGTCATCGTGCTCGTTTGTTGGATTGGCAAATGGGATGAATTGGCTCCAAACAAATTCTCTGAACGCCGCCCCCTGTTTGAGAGAAATGAGACCCGGACCTATAAACTCACCAATGGCGGTTTGATGATAGTGTTCTGTACTATTTGGGCGTCTGCTATTGGATATATCGAAGCTTTGATTGTGGCAGTAATAGGTTCTCCGATATCCTATCTTTTGCCCAAACTGATCGCCTGAGCTAAACATCGGGTGTGTTTTCATTGCTCTTAGAATGATGTCGCGAATATATAGCATTGTCGACATCAAAAATTGTTGTGATGGGCCGTCAGGCGTCATTTCAGCATCAGGTATCTCTAATGTGGCTTCGATACTGAAATGAAGACATTGAGGCCAGCGATGGGTCATAGAAATGTCTAAATTCTGATCGACATATTGATGTGCACCGATTGATGGATTCACACCTACGACAGAGGCGAAATTCAGTTCAAACGGTTTTTCTGTCAACTCACATTGCAATTCCATTGACGAAGTGGAGCCACGTTGAGTCGCTGGGAATTTCTTCAAGTTTTGGAGAGTTTGCCCAAAGTTTGCACGAGAAAGAAATTGCCAAGCTTCTAAGTTCAACGTTACAGTTTGCGCGGTCATGGGACACTCCACCTTATTTATCATTTAGATTTGATTACTGTAGCAAGTTACGCACCAATCCAATGCGAACGAATATCACGATGATCTTGTAGCGTCGATAAATTTGATCTGGCTCGCATTCGGAGGTCAAGTAACTTATAGCGAACTAGGGAAAGGCAATAAGCTAATGTAGCCAACTAGTCATGCCACCATGATGTGAACAAGTGTCACGATGATTTTTGCTAAAGCTATACGGGCCATCTCTGCATTTTGCAGTGCCATCTTGAGGCGCTTTCTCATCAATACTTTTTGCCGGTGAATGAACCGATTGGCCTGATTTATTGGTGTAATAGCCATGGGTTTGCAGCTTACTTTCATCGGGCTCAGCTTGTGTGGTCGATGCGGAAGCCGACATACACCTCAATTATTTCCCAGAAGAGCAGAAGTTCAATCCCTTTAAAATAATGCACGTAACGACTCATGGAATAACGTGCGGAGAAATCGCGTAGCGAATTTATTTAGTTGGTGTATTCGTTTACATCATCAAGATACTGTGGCCGCCTGCAGCCGCCACTTCCAGTGCGCGCTTGGCCTGCAACTGGCCCTTCACCTCGACAAAATCCGGATACGGAGGGCGGCTTGGCCGACACCGCGTTGGCGCTTTTGCAGATCGCAAACGTCATCGCCAGCGCGCCGCGCACCGGGCGCAGTTCGCCGGACAAGGATAGCTCGCCGGCGAATTCATACTGGTCAAGGGTGTCGCCGGGTATCTGTCCCGAGGCGGCCAGTATGCCCAGTGCAATCGGCAAATCGAAGCGGCCCGATTCCTTAGGCAAGTCGGCCGGGGCCAAATTGACCGTGATGCGTTTGGCGGGAAATTCGAACCTGGCGTTTTGCAGAGCTGCCCTGACCCTGTCCTTGGATTCCTTGACCTCGGTCTCCGGCAAGCCGACTATCGTGAAGGAAGGTAAACCATTCGCCAGATGCACTTCGACCGTGACTTCGGGGGCTTCCATGCCGGACAGGGCACGGCTTTTCAAAACGGCTAGGCTCATAGAGGGGCTAATGTTGATTGATTTTGTTGCAACAATAGCAGACTGCGAGGCCGTGCGTCAAAGCAGGGTAGTTTAGAGAAGTGGATAGTTGAGGATTGCGGGAGATGTTGGGCTTCGCTTCGCTCTGCATCAGGCTACCTCAGCCCAGGCTACGCTTGTTACAACCGCAGCGTGATCCTCGCCAGCGGGCGGTTCGCCATGCTGGCCGCTGGCTTGGGATTCAGGCTGGAACCGTGCATGCCGATGTCAACGCCCGCCGCGCGGGACGGCGACCTGATACAGCGTGTCAGCATTTCGCCTCGGTATGCTTGGGCGCGCGATGTTCCCGATATGCCGCCGCCAACGTTCGCAAGGCTTCGCGAGAACGTTGATCGGACAAGGTCGAATGCAACATGATCCGAGAAGACGGCAAATCAGGTAATCCAAACAGTTGACCGACCTCGATCGCGTCAGCTGGAGCGAGACGACAAGAAAAAGGGGCAACCGCCAGCCCAGCCGAAACGGCCGCCACAACGGCTGCACCGCCACCCACAAAGACTTCGACCCACTCAATCCCCGCACCACTCAATGCGCGCGTGGCAATATCGCGCACACCGCAAGCAGGGGTCAAAGCCGCCAGTCGCAGCGGTTCTCCGGACCGTTGGTTGAACCCCGGTGCAGCGAACCAGCCGAAATGCTCTGGTCCGAGGTCTTCACCATTGCGCCGGTCGTCTTCCTGGCGCACGATCACGGCGTCCAGTTCGCCATTGTCGAAAGCATCGAATAGGCTGCGGGAATTTTCCAGACGTACTTCGATGGTCAAAGCCGGATCACGCTCGCTCAGGCGTGCCAGCAGGGTCGGGATTTCCGGCCCTGCCACATGCGCGGCGATGCCAAGCCGGAAACGCCGGCGTTCGGCGGACAGCGCAGTTACTGCGCGGTCGTGCGCAGCAATGAAATCGCGTGCGGCATTGAGGAATACAGCCCCCTGCGCGGAAAGGCGTACCAGCCTGGGCGTGCGCTCAATCAGCTTGCGGCCCAGCCGTTCTTCCAGGCGCTTCAATTTCACGCTGATGGCGCCTTGCGTCGTGCCTAGGGCCTCCGCCGCTTTGGTGAAACTCTGGAAGTCGGCGATGGTGACGAACGCTTGCACCGCTTCCACGTCCAACGTCAGTTTGCTCATGATCTATCTCAATTTGTTGTCTCTGATATGACTAATCATAGCATTGTGTAATAGACGAGTCTTCCCTAATATCCTTCCTGAATGTGCCGTGCGTGGCTGTCTCAATGCGCGGCGCTTGATTTTCAGGCGGCACCAAGCGATGCCGCTCACTCAAGTCTTTTGGAAAGTTACGCATGACTGTCACACCCTCACGCCAGGGCACGTTTGCCCTGGCCGCTGTTTGTTTATCCGCATTGATGCTGGGATTGGAAATTTCCAGCGTGCCGCCGATCTTGTCCACGATCGAGCGGGTCATGGGCGCCAGTTTCAGGCAGCTCCAGTGGGTCATGGCCGCATACACCATCGCCATGACGACCATCCTGATGGCTGTCGGCACGCTGGCCGACCGGTACGGCCGCAAACGCATGTTCACCATCGGCATCGTGGCGTTCGGTATCACGTCTCTGGTCTGCGGACTGACCGGGAGTGCTGCCGTCCTTATCGTCGCCCGCTTTTTCCAGGGGCTAAGCGCGGCGATGATGCTGATCTGCCAGATCGCCATCCTGTCCACCCAGTTCCCGGACGGGCGCGAGCGCGGCAAGGCTTTCGCGTGGTGGGGCATTGTGTTCGGTGCCGGCCTGGGCTTTGGCCCCATCATCGGTGGCGCCATTCTGGCACTGGCGAGCTGGGAGTGGGTGTTTCTCGTTCACGGGATCTTGGCCGTCATCACGTTGTTTCTGACCCGAGTGGGCGTACAGGAGTCGCGCGACCCGCAGGCCAAGAGCCTGGACATTGCCGGGATCGTGACGCTCTCGATTGCAGTGTTCTGTCTGGTGCTGTTCGTCACGCAAGGGCCTGTTCTTGGCTTCACGAGCCCGGCCGCGCTCGGCATCATCGCGCTTTCTGTCGTGAGCTTCGCTGGGTTCATCCTTGCGGAAAAAGTCAGCCACCGGCCCATGATCGACTTCTCGGCGTTCAAGATCCGCAACTTCTCAGGGGCGCTCCTGGGCTCGATGGGGATGAACTTCAGCTTCTGGCCATTCATCATTTATGCACCTATCTATTTCCACGTCGGGCTGGGCTACGACAGCATGCAGACCGGGCTGGCTCTGCTGGCCTACACGCTGCCCACGCTGTTCGTTCCCGCGGCGGCGGAGCGCCTGTCCCGGCGCTACCAGCCGGGCATCGTGATTCCCCTGGGACTGTCGATCATCGGGCTGGGCTTTGTGCTGATGAAGATCGGTAGCATGTCCGCGCAGCCGGGTTGGCTGATCCTGCCGGGATGCGTGCTGGCAGGCATCGGCCTGGGCCTGACCAACACGCCTGTCACCAATACGATCACGGCATCCGTATCGGCCGAGCGCGCGGGCATGGCGTCGGGGGCGGACACCAGCGCCAGAATGATTTCGCTAGCCTTCAACACCGCCTTGATGGGATTCATTCTGGTGGAGGGCATCATGGCGTACCTACGGAACACCTTGAAAATCCCCGAGAGCGCCGGCTTGCGACTGTTCGCGGAGAATATTGCCGCCGGTGACGTCACGGTGCTGGAGAAGAGCGCGGCCATGCTCTCCCACGTCACCGCACCGGGCGAGGCCATCAACGCCGCTTTGGTATCCGGGTTCGGCGGGGTCATGGCGTATG
>DATHMC010000242.1:0-8181 GCA_035487495.1 Undibacterium sp. | reverse complement strand
TAATCACCCCGTTGCGCCCATGATTCACCGGCGCCATCGTGAATGTTCCCACAGCACCGGACGGATGGATCATCGTACCAGTGGCCGTCGGACTATTCAGTGCTCCGGGTTGTTCGCCACACTGGGGAGAAGCAGAATCGCTGCTATATTGCAGGTCCATCTTGACCAGTCCTTGCAGCCCTGGCGTTCCCCAATAATCTGGAAGACCATCCAAACCGGCAAGCTGCCATGCAGAGCCATCGGGGAGAGTGACTGTCGTCAGCATCGGTCTGCCGGACGGAACAACAGAGTAAGTGTAATTCCATGTGCGAGTGCCGTCGCTGACCGATTGAATCTGGTGGGTACCATTGACGTAGGCTAGATTAATAGTCCTGTCATCACTACTTTTTATGCTGAGCAGCTTCCACTTGTCAGTCGTGTCGTAGGTATATGTCACAGTATTGCCGAAACGATCCGTTACTAACGTAGGCAAGATCCACACTTCATTACGTTCCATAGAAAAATGAACCGGCCCCTGTGTGGAATTTGGGGTCGCAGGGCCTGTGCCTGGAATTTTTGTTCCACCCGCATCTGGCTTGGAATTAGTGTCGGGTATTCCAGTTCCGGGTTTAGTGCTGCTGGAAATTTCCGTTATGGGGTAAGTCGCTGGCTTGCTAAGCGAACTCACTTGGCGCGAAACCAACCAGTCAAATCGATACTGCGTGCCGTCCGGTGCAATAGCTAAAAAGCCCTCGCCTTGCTCATTAAAGGGTGTGGATGCATTGGTGCTTGCCAGGCTGCTTAGGCAGCGTATCGCCCATCTATCCTTGGTAACCAGGGGCGTGTCTTGTCCATCAGTTGGGATATTCGGATTGCCGCTTACGTTCCGCTTAAGAATTTCCTGGCCGCCAATTCCCGGTATGTAAAGATGATTGCCTTGCCAATATTCGACCGATCTGAATCTCAGCGAGCTTACGGGGTTACTCGCCATCACATCGGGTGGTGCCCCGAAATTAGAGCAACGGAGAGCGGATGCCTGGCCGTTTACGTCGTTTTTTGTCCAACCATACCTTGCAGAGAACATGCCGTGGATATGTGGAATCTCCAAATCCCATTCATTAAACTGGCCGGTACCTTCGTTCCCTCTGCCCCCTGTGGTTAAGCGCCGTCCAACTGAAACCGGCAAGCTATTATTGCCCGGCAAACTGACATCGGTTTGGACAAATTCAAGTCCTCCCATGTACAGATTCACTTTATCGCCGAACAAATCCATCCCCAGCGTAGTCACCGCTTCCGGGGCGCGAATCAGTTTTCCCTGCTCGGTGAAAATTGTAGGCCCGGGCGATGAAGCGGTTTGCGCTTGGACGCTTGACATCCCGACGACTGTCGCAATCCCGAAAAACGCGCCGGCAATGATAAGCGCGCCCGATCTCAGCTTTGCATAAACGGGAGATTGACCATTGCTACGCGGAAATGAAATGGTAGATGTAATAGCAATAGTTCGTGAGGCGAACGTGAATATCTTGCTTTGTGCCAAATCAGAAAAATGCATCATTTTTTCTTTCTATTGATGAAGGCGCAGAGTCAAGATGCCCACTCTCACGCGCGAGAAAAAGTCAAAAATCTTTCTCATGTAACATAATGTTGCTTTTTTTAAGATATTAAAACTATAATCAGTTGTCAACAGGAAATTGAAAAAGAGTTAATTTATTTCTTTTTTGATATTTGATTGGAGAGGATTTCATACCTCAAGCGGCTGTGCGCGCTATCGCACAATTCAGCGATGGCGCTATAGCAAAGCAGGCTCAGATGCAATTTCCTGGATTTCCGGCAGATCAATTGCCTTATTGAAAAGTTAACGCCATTTCTCCATGTTACTACATTGACAATTAATGTCTAATAAGCAACTTACCCCTTTAAGGACGAGCGTGGCCCGATACATCCATTTGGCTTTTCGTCGCTCTTCTGAACTGCACAATCCAGGAGCGGCTCAATGCCTGCCATCTCGTCCGATGTCCCAACAAAGGCTGTGCGGCGTAAGCAAGGGGTTTACGCTTCTGGAATTGCTGGTGGTGATCGTGATCATCGGTTTGTTGGCGGCATATGTCGGACCCAAATATTTTGCGCAACTGGGCAAATCGGAAGTCACGATCGCCAAGGCGCAAATTGAGGCATTCGAGAAGGCGCTCGATACCTACCGACTGGATGTGGGCCGCTATCCCACCACCGAAGAAGGCATGGGTGCGCTCTTGGTCAAGCCAAGCGGTGTTACTGCTTGGAGCGGCCCTTACCTGAAAAAAGCTGTGCCGTTGGACCCTTGGGGGCACGCTTACATCTACCGTTCGCCCGGCACCAAAGGCGACTTTGAAATCGTCTCCTACGGCAAGGACGGGGCGCCCGGCGGCGAGGGCGAAAACGCCGATGTCAGCAATCAATAGCTTCGAGGCCTAGCACAAGCATGCAGTTCCACGTCAGGGCTTTGTCGCCCGATAATCTGATGAGCGATATCACGGTACACGCACCCGGCGAGGGCGACGCCCGCAGGCAGGTAGAAGCGCGCGGCCTGTTTGCGATCGAAGTAAAGGCTGCACCTAATTCCATCATTCGAAATTTCGCCCGAGCAGGCGCGCAGCGCAGCGGCTTTTCTCTGATCCTGTTCAGCCAAGAATTGCTGGCGCTCCTGCAAGCGGGCCTGTCACTCGTTGAAGGGCTGGAGGCCTTGCAGGAAAAAGAAGCTAGCCAGTCCTCGGGCTCCGTGATCACGCATTTGCTCAAGGGCTTGCGCGAAGGAAAACGCTTTTCCGGTGTGTTGTCTGAACAAGCTGAGCATTTTCCGCCGCTATACATCGGCATCATCAAAGCGGCAGAGGGAACCAGCGATTTGCCGCGCGCGCTGGCTCGCTACATCGATTACCGCCAGAAGGTAGACCTGGTTCGCAACAAGATAGTGAGCGCATCCATCTACCCACTGATCTTGCTGATGGTCGGGGGCGGCGTGTCGCTGTTCCTGATGACCTATGTTGTACCGAAATTTGCTGCCGTCTACCAAGGCGCAGGACGAGAGCTGCCGTGGATGTCGCAGCTATTGCTGGAATGGGGGAATTTTTCATCAATACACGGTAAGCCACTGTTGCTTGTTGCTGCGTTTTTCGTGTTTTCCTGTCTGGCGCTGATACGACATCTCGAAAAAAAAGGCGGCATTAGCCTTCTCGTTTCCAGCCTGCCGGGCATCAAGGGCCGGGCTCGTATCTTCCAATTATCGCGCTTGTACTTGACGCTAGGCATGTTGCTGGAAGGCGGCGTTCCCATCGTCACCGCAATGAAAACCGTGGAAGACATGGTCTCCCCTGGCATCAGAAAAAACCTGCGAGCCGCGCGGCAGCTGATCGAGTCCGGCTCCCCGGTGTCCAGCGCCTTTGAACGCCAGCAACTCACGACACCGATCTCGGTACGAATGCTGCGCGTCGGCGAACGTTCCGGCGAACTGGGGTCTATGTTGACCCAGTCGGCGGCCTTTTATGACGGCGAAATAAGCCGCTGGATAGACCGCTTCACACGCAGCTTCGAGCCCTTGTTAATGGCGGCTATCGGCATCATCGTGGGCGCGATCGTGGTGCTGCTTTACATGCCGATCTTTGATCTGGCGGGGAGCCTTTCATGAACGCGCCGACCGAACTCACCCTTTCCATCGACAATGCCGTCCTGTTGAAGGCGCGGGCACAGGCGGTACAGTCTCGGCATAACATTATTTCAGCATTGCAGGTGCTGACCGGCGCCGAACCGCGACAGTTGGTCCATGCATTGGCGAAGCCGTTTGATGTGGCAGTGATGGAAACTGCCGATATGCTAGCACTTGCACCGGCATTCGAACTGCTGCCGTTATCGAAGGCGATGCAAAGACATTGTGTATTATTGCGCGAACCAGGCGGACAATTGGTGTGCGTCGTTACTGACCCCTTCGATGCCGATCTGCAGACCTGGGGCGAAGCCTTGGCAAAAGCTCCAGTGCAATGGCGGCTGGCTTTGCAGGCCGATATACAGGCATACCTGTCAAAGCAGGAAGAGTCTGTGCGCGCCATGGATGGGCTGGAGCCCGGTGTGGCGGAAAAAAGGAGCGACGCAAAGACGAATGAAATTCTGTCGTTCGCTTCCGTCAGTGAAACTACCAGCCCCGCTATCAGGCTAGTCAACTCCACTTTATACGATGCATTGAAGGCAGGCGCATCCGATATCCATTTAGAAAGTACCGCTAACGGCCTTGCCGTCAAATATCGTATCGACGGCGTGCTGGATCATGCTACCGCTGTGAATGGCGTAGAGGCCGCCGAGCAGGTTATTTCACGTCTGAAGGTGCTGGCGGAACTGGATATCGCCGAGCGGCGTATTCCTCAGGACGGCAGCTTCAGGGTAGAAGCGGGAAAGAGCGATATCGACTTGCGCGTATCCATCATGCCCAGTATCCACGGTGAAGACGCTGTCATACGTATCCTCGACAAACGCGCCATGATAGCGGCATACGGCGCGCTGACTCTGGAAGCATTAGGCTTCGACGCAAGTTCGCTGAACAATCTGCGCAGCCTGGCTGAAGAGCCCTACGGCATGTTGCTGGTGACCGGCCCTACCGGATCGGGAAAAACCACCACTTTGTATGCCGCGTTGACCGAGATCCATGATGGTCGCAACAAAATCATTACCATAGAGGACCCGGTGGAATACCAGTTACCGGGCATCTTGCAAATACCTGTGAACGAAAAAAAAGGGCTGACCTTCGCCAAAGGATTGCGCTCAATACTGCGCCATGACCCGGACAAGATCATGGTGGGGGAAATCCGCGACCGCGAAACCGCAGAAATCGCTGTGCAGTCGGCGCTAACCGGCCATCTGGTACTGACCACGGTGCACGCCAACAATGTGTTCGACGTGTTCGGACGCTTCTCGCATATGGGACTGGACCCTTACGCTTTTGTGTCTGCATTGAATGGTATCTGGGCCCAGAGACTGGTGCGCTTGAACTGCCCGCACTGTACGACGCCTTACGAACCCGCCGGGCAAGAGCTTGCACGGGTAGGCCTGCAGCGCGCTGACGTCGCGAACTATCGTTTTCAGCGCGGCAAAGGCTGCGGCGACTGCCGCGGCACCGGCTACAAAGGCCGCCGCGCCATCGCCGAAATCCTGACGCTCAATGACGAAATACGCGAGCTGATCATAGAAAAACGCCCGGTGCGCCACATCAAGGAGGCCGCTTACAACAGCGGTACCCGTAGCCTGCGTCAGGTCGCTCTAAGCATGGTCAAAGCTGGCGACACTACGCTGGAAGAAATAAAACGGGTGACATTGCATGCTTAAGGTGTTCTCGCGTATTCCGGGGATATTTGCCCCCCCAATTTATGTGGTGTTAGGAGCAGACCGCATTGTGGCCTGCCAGTCCCGACCTATTTGGCGTCGCGGCTCCGGCAAGCTCACGCCTATCGCCGATTATCCGCTAACAAAAAATGGCGACGATGCTCCAGCATGGCCCGCTTCGCAATTAGAAAATGCATTGCAAGCAATTAGTTGCAAAAACCGGTCTGTTCACCTTGTCCTGAGCGACGGCTGGGTACGCCTGTTCCTGGTCACGCCGCCGCTCAATGCGCGTAGCTTGCAAGATTGCCGTGCCGCTGCCGCGATGCGTTTTCAGGCGCTGTACGGAGAATCGGCCGACCACTGGCAACTGGAGGCGGACTGGGACGCCTATTCTCCATTTCTTGCCTGTGCAATGCCTAAGACGCAGTTAGCCGCCTTGCATGCCACCGTCCGCGCGGCGCATGCTCATTTGCTTAGCATTACCCCGCATTTTATCGTCGCCTGGAACCATTGGAGAAAACGTCTCCAGCGCAATGCCTGGTTCGGCATCGCGCAAAACAATCGATTCACTTTGGTAGCAATCAAGAATCGGCACATCGTAGCAATACGCAGTACGGATGTAGCGAGTAGCTCAGTCAGCGTGGAATGGCTGAACGCCTACGTACAACGCGAAGCCTTGCGTATGAATCTGACGGCGCCAGCACTAGTCCAGATATCTGGCATGTCGCGCGATCTGCCGTCCGGAGATGCCAATACAGGTATCCGCTTTGCAAGCCTGCACCGCAAGGCCGACGGCGTGCATGGCCAGAACGCCTCGGATGCCATGCAATTACTTCTCAGTACACTAGGGCAAAGCAAATGATGCGGTCCCGGATCAACTTTGCCCCACGCAGTTGGCGAGGTACCGTGGATAGCTTAGGCATCACCCTATGCTTATGTACGCTCGTTGCAATCTTACTGTTAGCCGGTGTCGCAAGCACTGTGCTGGGCCTGCTACAGCAGTCTGAACGGCTAAAACAGAGCTTACAGCGATTGCAGCAAGCATCGTCAAAACAAGCCAATCTCAAGCCGGCGCCCCATCTATCAGCAATCCCCGAAGCCCAGGCGCTCGCCGTCAATGCCGCGGTCCAGCAACTCAACCTGCCGTGGCGCGACGTGCTGAATGCAATTGAAGCGGCGACGCCCAAAAGCATTGCGCTCATTTCCTTGGAGCCCGATGCAAAAGCCGCTACCCTGAGAGGGCATGCGGAGGCCAAGACACCGGACGACATGATTGCATATATCGAGCAATTGAAAAAAGAGGAATTCTTCATTCAGGTGCAGCTATTGAAACACGAGATCGTTGAGCAAGATCCTAACCGTCCTTATCGCTTTCAATTTGAAGTCTTATGGGAAAAAGACAAGCCATGAGAAGTCTTCGATTGCCGCAGTTCTTATTACAAAGCCGACTGCTCTTGAGCCGATTTGGCTGGGACAAGATGGCTATCTTGCTGCTCACTGCGTGCGCATTGGCGACATGGCTGGTAGTGATTCCCCGTATGGAAGCTGAGCTGAAGGCTCAACAAGCTGCCATAGGCAAGCTGCAAGCACTTAAAAGAACGGAGGCGCCCAGTGTACCGGCGGTGACGCTGCCTGTGCCAGAACGACGTTTGCAGAATTTCTATCAAGTGCTGGGACAGAATGGTTATCAAGAACAGCAGTTAAAGACCTTGTTCGCCATTGCCGCAAAAAATGGCCTGGCGCTGAGCCAAGCCGAGTACAAGTTGGCGCATGACCAGGACGGACATTTTCACACCTACCGCATCAGCTTGCCGCTCAAAGGGTCGTATGCTGCCATACGTCAATTTTGCGAACAGGTCTTGGAGGCGATTCCTTTTGCCTCGCTGAATGACATAAATTTCAAGCGCGACTCCATCGGCAACGCGATGCTCGAGGCGAGAATCAGCATTACCCTATACTTGGCCGACGCTGACGCGGCAACCAAGCGAACCTCACGGAATCCTGATTCATGAACATACGCCCACTCATACTCGGCGCCGGATTCTGCACGGCTTTGTGGCTCGCCTTATTTGCCGATAAAACTCCTGAAGCAGCAATCGCAGAACCGGTGACGCGACCGTCAACGCTTAGCAAGCCCGCATCCGATACGGGCGCCAGTCAACTTGTTGTGACTGCAAACACTTCCGAGCCCGATACGGGCAGTGAAACAGCCGCGTCGAAAGTGATGATTCTTGCCCTGCGAGAGCGCTCGGATCTTATCGGCACAGCAAGAACTCAAGACCCGATTTTCGTTACCCAGAACTGGACACCTCCGCCGCCTCCGCCTCCGCCCGTTGCGCCGACACCGCCGCCTATCGCGCCTCCGCTACCTTTCACCTTCATAGGAAAGAAGTACGAAGATCATAAGTGGGAGATCTACTTGGCGCAGGGCGAGCAAACCTATGTCGCCAGTGAAAATACGCAGATTGCAGGAGCATATCGCATAGACAAGATCGAGCCCCCGACCATGACCTTGACCTATTTGCCCCTGAATCAAATCCAGACCCTTAATATCGGAGGAGCCGACTAATGCCTGGTCGCCCCACAAATACCATGTTCCTATTATTTTCTCGCCCCGCTAGGCTTCCAAGCATCCTTGCCGCCGTGGCGGCGGCGCTGCTAGTAAGCGGGTGCGCCGGCCAAATGGCCTATCGCGACGGCAAGAATTTGGTCTCCGAGGGCAAGATAGAAGCGGGGCTCTCCAAACTGCAGGAAGCCGTGTCAGCGAATCCGAGCGATGCGCAATTTCGCATGGCCCTTCTGCAGACGCGCGAACGCGCAATCAATAATCTCCTAACGCAAGCGGACCAGCTTGCTTTA
>DATHMC010000241.1:0-20467 GCA_035487495.1 Undibacterium sp. | reverse complement strand
AGGGGGAGCTGGGCGTGGTGATCGGCAAGACTTGCCGCAATGTCTCGGTGGCAGATGCGTACGCCTATGTGGCCGGCTATACGGTATTCAACGACATTAGCGCCAGGGATTTGAACCGTCGCAGCGACTACCCGTTCAAGCATGACTGGTTCCGCGGCAAGAGCCATGACACTTTCGGTCCTATGGGGCCGTGGCTGGTGCCGCGCGATTGCATCGCACAGCCGCAGCAACTGCGCATGCAGCTGGAAGTCAACGGCGAGATGATGCAGGATGATACGGCCGAAGGCATGATTTTCAATATTGCGGAACAGATCGCCTACCTGTCCGGTATCCTGACCTTGCGGCCCGGCGACCTGATCGCCACCGGCACGCCGACCGGGGTGGGCATGGGGCGCGGGGTGTACCTGAAACACGGCGACCAGATGACGGCGACCATAGAAAAAATAGGCAGCATCAGGAATTGGGTCGTCGCGGCATAAGGAGCGGCATCCGGCAGGCATAAAAAAATAATACGCGCTGCCGGTGATTCCTATTCCGTACCGGACCAACCATGAATAGCGAGTTTTGGAGAGAGACAAATTGAAGAATATGCAGATCGGTAAAAAATTAAGTGTGGGCCTGATCGCATTATCCCTGCTGTCGGCCAGCGTTTCGGCGCTGGCGGCAGACAAGGTGCGGTTCAACCTGGCCTGGTTGCCGCAAGGCAGTACCAGCGGCGTACTGGTAGCGATTGCCAAGGGCTACTATAGCGAAGCAGGGCTGGATGTCAGCACCACCCGCGGTTATGGCGGGCAGCGTACCGTCAATGAAATTGACCAGGGCTTGTTCGAGTTTGGTTATGGCGATCCGATCAGCATCATGCTGAATCGCGCACAGGGCGGCAAGACGCTGATGGTGGGCGCGATCAATACGCGCTGGCCGGCGGCCCTGTGCTACCTGGAAAAACCCGGCCGCAAGATCAAGAGCATCGCCGATCTGAAGGGCTTGTCGATAGGCGGCGGCGCCGCGTCGCCTTTGCAGAACCTGGTGCCCGCGTGGCTGCAGGTAAATAACCTGCCGGTCGACCACGTCAAATTGCTGCGGCTGGACCCGGCTGTGATCAACACCACTTTCCTCGACGGCGGCATAGACCTGGCCGAATGCTGGGAGGGCGCCAATAAGCCGGTGCTGGAGCAGCTGGCGCAGAAAAACGACATGAAAATCGGCGCGCTGCGCTACCGCGACTACAACCTGAATCTATACGGCAACGGCATCGTCACCACCGAAAAATTGATCGCATCCAACCCGGACCTGGTCAAGCGCTTTGTGCAAGCCACTTATCGCGGCTATGAGTTCCAGAGCAAGAATCCGCAGGAGGCGGTGGAACTGGTCGCCAAACAGCAAAAGTTGATCGATAAAAAAGTATTGCGCCAGCAGATAGAAGAAACCAGCCAGTTGATGATAGATCCCGAATTGACCGGGAAGAAGATCGGCTGGATGCGGGTGGACCGCATGCAGTACACGGTGGGTTTTGTCAAAAAGGCGTTTAATGTAACCGACAGCGTGAAGGCTTCGGACATCTACACCAATCGTTTCGTTGAATAGATCAAGCTGGGAGGCAAGCATGGAAAAATTAAGGCCCAAGAAATTGGGGCACCTGGTTCTGGTAGTGCGCGATATCCAGAAATCCGTCAAGTTTTACACCGAGGTCATGGGTCTGCAAGTGTCGGACTGGATAGACGATCAGATGGTATTCCTGCGCTCCGGCGAGGATCACCACGACCTGGCGCTGTCGCAGATTCCCAAGGATTCGCCGGATATCAATGATTTGCCGCGCTATAGCCGTCCCGGCGTCGAGCATTTCTCCTATCTGGTTGAAGACCGGGCGGAGATAGAGCGCACGGTTGAAGTGCTGAAGGCGCACGGCGTGGAAATTGTGCGCGGCATAGGCAAGCACGGCCCAGGCGAAAACCTGTTCCTGGTGTTCAAGGACCCGGATGGCAATAATGTCGAGGTGTATTGCGAGATGACGCAGATTCCCGCAGGGACTCCGCATGAGGCCAAGGTCTGGGAAAGGAATATCGATTCCTTCGACCAGTACCGCTTCAAACATTTTGTCGTGCCGCCGCCGCAAGCGGTGATAGACGCAAAAACCAAGAAAAGCTAAAGGCTGCCGGAGCGATATGATGAAACGCTGGATAGAAGCAATTGTATTCTGGGGACTGTTCGCGCTGCTATGGGAATACGGCGTGACGCTGTTCGGCATACGCAGTTACCTGATGCCGTCCCTGAGCAAGGTGATCAGCGCAGGCTGGCAGGAGCGCGAATTGATCCTCAGCGAAAGCTGGGTCACGTTGCTGGAGGTGCTGGTCGGTTTTTCTGCGGCCGTAGTCGGCGGTGTCTTGTTGGGCGTGGCGATACACTTCAGTGATTTTGCCAAACGCACGCTGTACCCCTTCATCACGGCATTGCAGAGCATGCCGAAAATAGCCCTGGCGCCGCTGATGATCGTCTGGTTTGGATACGGCTTTGCGTCAAAGATTGCATCGACTTTCTTGTTTGCCTTCTTTCCGCTGGTGATCGCATCGCTGGGAGGATTATCGGGCATCGCGGCCAACCTGGATGAACACTTCCGGGCGCTGGGCGCGTCGCGCTGGGACACCTTCGTGCGCCTGCAACTGCCATCCGCGCTGCCCAGTTTTGTGGACGGGATAAAGATCGCGATGCCGCTGGCCGTGATCGGCGCCATCGTGGGCGAGTTCATCGGCTCGGAAAAAGGCCTGGGACACCTGATGACGCTGGCAACCTCCAATGCCCAGACCGACCTGATGTTTGCCGCCATTCTGGTGATCACTTTCCTGGCCAGCCTGCTGTACTGGGCCGTGGAGGTGCTTTCACGCGCGGTATGGTGGAGAGGAAAGTCGGCGTGAACATAAGACAGATTAAGTGGGACAGACCATGAATTTGAAAATGATGGTAAACCAGCAGCCGGCCGCATCGGCGCCGGCACCGCAAGAATCGGCTTTGAAAGAGGTCATTCGCGTGACCGATGTGGTCAAGCGTTTTCCGGGCAAGCATGCGGTGAACGCTTTGGAGGACGTTTCGCTATCCATCAGGGAGCGCGAATTCGTGTCCATCCTGGGGCCGAGCGGCTGCGGTAAAAGCACCTTGCTGCGCATCGTGGCCGGCCTGGTGCCGCATAGCGAAGGCGTGGTGCAAGTGAATAACCGGGCCATCACCAAGCCGATACCCGAAATAGGCGTGGTATTCCAGACCAGTAACATGCTGCCCTGGCTGACCGTAGAACAAAACATGATGCTCGGTGCGCAATTGCGGAAAATCCCCAAGGAGAGCATCGCGCCCAAGGTCAGGGAGTTGACCCGCATGCTGGGCTTGTCCGGATTCGAAAATAATCATCCGCATCAATTGTCGGGCGGCATGCGGCAGCGCGCTTCGATAGGACAGATCCTGGCGCTTGATCCCAGCATTTTGCTGATGGATGAACCGTTTGGAGCCCTGGATGCGCTGACCCGGGATTTGCTCAATGTAGAGTTGCTGCGTATCTGGCAGGAGCGCATGCAAACGGTATTGCTGGTCACGCATAGCATACAGGAAGCGGTTTTCCTGTCGGATCGGGTGCTGGTGATGTCGGCCCGCCCCGGCAGGATTACCCACGATATCGCGATCGACCTGCCGCGTCCGCGCCGGCCCGAGAGCATCAAGGGCAATCCGCGCTATGGCGAGTACATCGCGCAGATCAGCCAGATCATGGGAGTGTACTGATGTCGTTCGTTAAACGACCTGATTCTGGCCTGGCCTTTGCCGGCCTGCCGGCCAGGGATCAATCCATACTGGCCGAGATGGGCCCGCGCTGGAGCCAGGATATCAACGCCAACCGGCAGAAGGTGGTCGACATTTATACTCCCGTCCTGGCCGCCGCCAGCAGGACTGGTATCCGCGTTGCCGCCGATATCGCCTATGGCGAGCATGCCCGCCACCGGCTGGATATTTACCAGCCCGCATCGGCAATCGATGCCGGGGCTGGTTCAGCGGCGAACTTGCCGGTAGTCGTATTCGTGCACGGCGGGGCATTCTTGCGCGGCAATATGAATAGCAATGCGGAAATCTACGGTAACGTCCCACGCTATTTCGCCAGGCATGGCTTTGTTGCCGTTAATCTTGAATACCGGCTGGCGCCGGAAGCCGCTTATCCCGGCGGCGCCCAGGATGTCGCTGCGGCGGTCGCCTGGATCCGGCAGCATATCGCGGCCTATGGCGGCAATCCGCAACACATCGTGCTGGCGGGGCATTCTGCGGGCGGCGCGCATGCGGCCAGCTATGCGCTTGACCCGGCAGTTCGCGGCGAGGCAGGCGCAGGCAGTGCCAACATTGCCGGCCTGATACTGATCAGCGCCAGGTTGCGTGCCGATGTATTGCCGGGCAATCCGAATGCGGCCGGCGTCAGGGCCTATTGGGGCGACGACAGCTCCAGGTATGAGCTGGTGTCGCCGGTCACGTATGCCGCGCGGATCGGCATGCCGGCGATGGTGGTGGTGGCCGAGTTTGAGAATCCTTATCTCGATGCCTACGGCGCGGAGTTTTTTTATCGCATTGTGGAAGCTTCCAATGCGCCCGGCGCAATCAGGCATCGCCATCGCTTTATGCAGGTATTGAAACATAACCATACGTCGATCGTCGCGCATCTGGACACAGAAGACCAGTCTTTGGGGCCGGCGCTGATCGACTTTATCGCAAGCACCGGGCCGCTCGCGCCGAGCTGACCCCAACCATTCCGAAGCGGAGGAAAATTATGTCGAATAAATTGACAGGCGTCTTTGCGCCCGTAGTAACCCCTTTCAAGGCGGATCTCAGTCCGGATTTCGAACTGTACCTGCAGCATTGCCAATGGCTGCTGCAACAGGGCGCAGGGCTGGCGGTATTCGGCACCAACAGCGAAGCCAATTCGCTGACCACGACCGAGCGCATGGATTTGCTGGATCGCCTGGTGCAGCATGGTGTCGACTCCGGGCGCATGTTGCCGGGGACCGGTTGCTGCACAATACAGGATACGGTAGAGCTGAGCCGCCATGCCACTGTGCACGGCTGCGCCGGCGTGTTGATGCTGCCGCCTTTCTTCTACAAGGGCGTAACGGATGACGGCCTGTTTGACTATTACTCGGAGGTGATAGAACGGGTAGCCCTGCAAGATCTACGGGTGTATCTGTACCATATTCCGGCATTCTCCGGCGTGCCTATCAGCCTGGCGTTGATAGAGCGGCTGATCAGGCGCTATCCGCAGCAGGTGGCCGGCATCAAGGATAGCTCGGGCGACTGGCAGAACATCGAGGCCATGCTGACCAACTTCCCGGATTTCGCCATCTTCCCGGCGTCCGAAAGTTTCCTGACGCGCGCCATGCCGCTGGGGGCGTCCGGCTGCATATCGGCGACCATCAATGTCAACCCGGCCGCGATCAGCCGATTGTGCACGGGCTGGCGCACCGACGGCGCGGTCCAACAGCAACAGGAGCTGGACACCGTCCGTAAAATTTTCCAGAGCTATCCGATGATTGCCGCGCTCAAGTTCGCGATCAGCCACTACCGTGACCATCCATCCTGGCAGATCCAGCGTCCGCCACTCAGCGCACTGGCTGCGGACAAAAAATCTGCGCTGATCGCGGCACTGGATGCCGCCGGTTTCAGCATGCCCGGCTTGCTGGAACGGTGAGCATGGCCATGCAGAAAATCCAGCCTCTGGGAAAATACCCCAGCTTTTGCCGCGCCGGCGATTTCATCTTTGTCTCCGGCATGAGCGCACGCCAGGCGGACGGCGCTATTGCCGGCGTGACGCAACTGGAAGACGGCAGCGTGGTGTGCGATATACAAATCCAGACCCGCGTGGTCATACAAAAAATACAGGCGGCCTTGCAAGAGGCTGGCGCTGGCTTGAGCGATTGCGTGGCAATCACCAGCTATTTGACCGACATGGGGCAGTTTGACGGATACAACAAGATATATGCCGAATTTTTTGACGGCCGCGCCACCCGCACTACCGTCGGCGTGCAGCAATTGCCGCATGCGCACATGGTCGTGGAGTTAACGGCGACGGCTTACAAGCCGGTGGGTGCTTCTTTCGGTAGGGACAAAAATGCTTAAGACCTTGGCTGAGGACTCCCTGGACCTGTTGTTTCGCCGCGCGCGCTCGCACAACGGCTGGCGGGACCAGCCCGTCGACGACGAATTGCTGGTGCAGACATACGACTTGATGAAGATGGGGCCTACCAGCGTCAATTCTTCGCCGGCGCGGATAATTTTCCTGCGCAGCGAGGCGGCCAAGCAAAGATTGCGACCGGCGCTCAGTGCAGGAAATATCGATAAGGTGATGACGGCGCCGGTGGTTGCGATCATCGCTTACGACTTGAATTTTCACGACAAGCTGCCGCAATTGTTTCCGCATAATCCCGGCATCGGTTCGCTATTCGCCGCCAACCCGGAACTGGCGGAGATCACCGCGTTTCGCAACGGTAGCCTGCAGGGCGCCTATTTCATGCTGGCGGCACGTTCGCTGGGGCTGGATTGCGGGCCGATTTCCGGCTTTGACGCCGCGGCGGTCAACCGCGAGTTTTTTGCCGATGGAAAACTGAAAGTGAATTTCCTGTGCAACGTCGGCTTTGGCGACTACGGCAAGATTTTCCCGCGCAGCCCGCGCCTGGATTTTGCGCAGGCTTGCAGCCTGCTGTGACCACTCATCTATACGGATAAATCATGGAAATTGTTTCTTACCTTGGCCTTGGCGCCTTTGCCGGCATTCTGGCCGGCTTGTTGGGCGTTGGCGGCGGCACGGTCATCGTGCCGGTACTTACCTTCATCTTTGCGGCCCAGCATTTTCCGCCGGAGTATGTATTGCATTTTGCCCTGGGCACGTCCATGGCTTCGATCTTGTTTACGTCGCTGGCCAGCCTGCGCTCCCATCATATGCGCGGGGCCGTGAACTGGGCTGTGGTCAGGCAAATCACGCCGGGAATCGTGATCGGCACCTTGCTGGGCGTGTGGCTGACGTCGATGATGTCGACCAGGTTGCTGAAGATGATTTTTATCGGGTTTGCCTATTTTGTTGCGGTACAGATGCTGATGAATATCAAACCCAAGCCCAGCAGGCAATTGCCGGCCGCGCCGGGCATGCTGGCGTCCGGCGGTGCCATCGGCGTGTTCTCCAGTTTTGTCGGCATCGGCGGCGGTACTTTGTCGGTGCCTTTCATGACCTGGTGCAACGTGCCTTTGCATACCGTGATAGGTACTTCGGCCGCGCTGGGCTTTCCCATCGCCGTGACCGGTGCCTTTGGCTTTGTCGCCAATGGCCTGCATGTGCAAGGCTTGCCGGCGCACAGCCTGGGCTTTGTCTATCTGCCGGCATTGGCGGGCATAGCCATTGCCAGCGTGCTGACCGCGCCGATCGGCGCCCGCATGGCACATGCGTTGCCGGTGACCAAGTTGAAAAAATTATTCGCATTGATGCTGGTCGTAGTCGGCAGCAAAATGTTAACCTCTCTGTTCTAGAGTCTCTTTCTACTGGATTGAATATGCAAGCTTTACATCCCTTCCATTTGGCGTTTTTTGTCCGTGACCTGGATGAGGCCAGGAAATTTTACGGCGGCATCCTGGGCTTTACCGAGGGGCGCAGCACCGAGCACTGGGTGGATTTTGATTGCCACGGCCACCAGCTGTCCCTGCACCTGAAGCAGGATTTGCAGGTGACCGCCCAAGCCGGCATGGTGGATGGCGATAACGTGCCCATCCCGCACTTCGGCGTGATCCTGGACATGCGGTCCTGGCAAGGGCTGGCGGATCGCGTGAGCGCGGCGCGAGTGCCGTTCATTGTTGAGCCGCATATACGTTTTCGCGGCGAGCCCGGCGAGCAGGCGACCATGTTTTTTTGCGATCCGTCGGGAAATGCGCTGGAATTCAAGGGATTTGCCGAGATGAACAAGGTATTCGCCAAGTAGCGAGCAGGTGGCGCGGCCGGCTTGGGCATGAACGGCGGCACCGGTGATGCGGCGCCATTCCGAGTAAACCGTCTAAAACCGGCTCTGCATGGTGAAAAACCCACGAAAAATGCTGAATTTCGCGGGTTTTTTGCTTTTTGCTTGTTTTTTCGGGCGCGGCCCCAGATTTAGGGCTGGCCGGCTTTCCCGTCTCGCAGGTAGGAAAGCCGGCTCTCGTTTATACTCTGTAGATTAAACCTCTACAATGCATGTAATTAATGCAAGTAGATAAATTCGCATCGAATTTGCCCAGATAAAGAATCCGCGAGAATCACCATGTCAAGCATCGAAAATCCCAGTTCAGATACAGTGACCGTTCCGTTACTGGAATATATCGAATCGTGCAAGCTGCCGACCACCTGGGCCACCTTCCAGTTGCACGCGTTTGTCGAGCCGGCTACCGGCAAGGAACACGTTGCGCTGACCTTGGGCGATGTCGCCGACGGCGAGCCGGTACTGGCCCGCATCCATTCGGAATGCCTGACCGGCGACGCCTTGTTCAGCCAGCGCTGCGATTGCGGTCCGCAACTGGAGCTGGCCTTGCAGAAGATCGCTAAAGAGGGGCGCGGTCTGCTGATGTACTTGCGCCAGGAGGGGCGGGGCATAGGTTTGCTGAACAAGATCCGTGCCTACCATTTGCAGGACGGCGGCGCCGATACGGTGGAAGCGAATCAACGATTGGGTTTTGCCGCCGATTTGCGCAATTACAGCCTGTGCGAACCGATGTTGCAGCATTTGGGGATCAGCTCGCTGAAACTGATGACGAATAATCCGCGCAAGATCGATGCCATGGGCAAGATCAACGTGACGATCACGGAACACATACCGTTGATCATCAAGCGCAATCCCTACAATGAGCGTTACCTGAGCACCAAGGCGACCAAGCTAGGCCACCTTATTCAGCCGGAACTATAATCGCCTGGCTGACGGTGACGGCTTGGGGGCCGGCGTCCGGACTTATCACCGACTCATGCCCGATGAGGCCGGTAGGATGGCCCGCTTCTATCCAGGCGTCTATGCCGCCCAACAGCGGGCGGGCACGGTGATAGCCTTTGTCTACCAGCCGTTTTGCCAGCACCGCCGCTGAGGCTTCGTTGGGGCATGAGCAATATACGACGATTTCCCTGTCCGTATCCAAATGCGGAATCAGCTGTTGCCAGTCTTCTAAGGCGACGGCGACTGCGCCCGGTATGGTTTGTGCGGCGATCGAGCGCACACTGGCTCCGCGCACATCGACGATCACCGGCGGCTGGCCATCCATGATCAGGGTTTGCAGTTCGCTGACGTCGATACGTGCCATGCGCATCGCGCTATTGAAGCGGCGGCGTTTCAGCCATTTGAGCAACAGGTAGGCCGCCAGCAATGCCGCTGCGACGAGCACGGCGGTATTGCCCATCTCCATCAGTTGCGCACTCAATAATTCAATATTCGGATGGAATAGCAGGCCCGCGCCGATTGCCGCGCTCGCCCACAGGCCGATGCCAACGGTGTCGAACATGACGAACGACGCCAGGCTCAAGCGCAAGGCGCCCGACATAGGGGCGACAATCAGAGACAGGCCGGGCACAAATTTGGCGATGACCAGCGTGGACAGGCCCCAGCGCTCAAAGCGCAATTCCGTCTGGCGTACGCAGGAGTCCGGCGACAACGACAATCGGCACAACAGGCGCATCACGCGCAGGCCGTAGTGACGTCCTATCCCATACCAGACCATGTCGCCGATCAGGCTGGCCAATATCGTCACAAAGAGCAGGGCGACGATGGAAAAATGCCCGTCGGCGGCGAGCGTGCCGGAAACGATCAGGGTAGGGACGGTAGGCAGCGGCAATCCTAGCTGCATCAGCAATACATTGAGGAATACGATCAGCAGTCCGTATTCGATGGCCCAATGGATCAGCGTGTGCATCATGGATAAATTTCCTGTCGGTGGTTAATATCTCGCTGCCCTGGTTGCAAAGCACCAGGGCAGCGATGCCAGGCGCTATGCAGTCAAAACGCCATTTTGGTAGTCATTGATGGCCTGCTCTATCTCTTCCCGCGTATTCATCACAAACGGGCCGTACTGAACCACAGGCTCACGCAGGGGCCGGCCGGCCAGCACCAGGAAGCGGGCTTCCTCGCCGTCCGCGGTAATGGTGATGCGCTCACCTTCCGATAATACGCCTGCCTGATGGGTCTTCAGGTGACGCGGCGCATCCGCATTGCCTATCTTTAGCTTACCTTCATAAGGATACACAAAAGCGTGGTAGTCGCGGTTGACTAAATGCGAAAAAACCGTGCCAGCCGGCAAAATTACGTCCAGATACAGCGGGTCCGTGGTCAGACCCTGGATTGCGCCGTTTAAAGACCCCTGTGGCATATCCAGTTTGCCGGCAATCACCTTGACCCGGCCGCCCCCCGGCAGTTCTGCCGCCGGGATCTCGTCGGCGGGGATATCGCGATAACCGGCGGCTTTCATTTTCTCGGCCGCCGGCAGGTTGATCCATAGCTGGAAGCCGCGCATGCGACCCTGCAATTGCTGCGGCATTTCGGAATGGATGATGCCGCGTCCTGCCGTCATCCATTGCACGCCGCCGCTTTGCAGGTCGCCCCGGTTGCCGAGGTGGTCTTCATGCCGCATATGGCCGTCCAGGATATAGGTAACGGTCTCAAAACCGCGATGCGGATGATTCGGGAAGCCGGCATTATAGTCATCCGGATTGTCGGACGAAAATTCATCCAGCATCAGGAAGGGGTCCAGCCGCGCGCCTTGCATGCTGCCCAGGCTGCGCAACAGCTTGACGCCGGCGCCGTCCGAGGTGGCTACCGCATTGATGATCCTTTGCAGGCTCCTGGTATTGATAGCCGGTTCTGTGCTGCCTGTGTCCGTCGTTGCGTTCATCGTAATGCTCCTTTCAGGTTGATGGAGATATTAAAACATTTACTTACTAGATAAAAAAGATCAATATTCAGATCATATTCATCTAATTATTCGATGTAATGACATCCATATCAGAGCAATCACCCTCCCATCCCCACATCACGCTGGAGCAATGGCGCACGCTGATCGCAGTGGTCGATACCGGCGGCTATGCGCAGGCGGCCGAACTGTTGCACAAGAGCCAGTCTTCGGTCACCTATGCGGTGCAGAAGCTGGAGTCGTTGCTAAATGTGCAGGCCTTTGAAATCCAGGGGCGCAAGGCGATACTTACCGGCACCGGCCAATTGCTGTATCGCCGCGCCAAGAATTTGCTGGACGAGGCCGGTGCCCTGGAGCGGGCGGCGCGCAGGCTGTCGGCAGGCTGGGAGGCGGAGATACGGATCGCCGCGGAAATGATCTTTCCGACCTGGCTGTTGCTGGATTGCCTGCAGCAGTTCGGGCTGGAGAGCCCGCATACACGCATCGAGCTGATTGAGTCGGTGCTGGCCGGCACCAGCGACGCATTGCTGCAGGGAAAGGTGGATCTGGCGATTTCGGCGCAGATACCGCCCGGCTTTCTCGGCACGCCATTGATGCAGTTTCGGGCGATGCCGGTGGCCAGTCCGGAGCACCCCTTGCATGGGCTCGGACGGGAATTGACTTTGCAGGATTTGCGCGAGCACCGGCAATTGGCAATACGCGAGACCGATAGCAAGCGCGCCAGCAGCATCCTCAGCGTAGATGCCAGCCAGCGCTGGACGGTCAGCCACAGCGCCACAGCGATAGACGCAATTTGCAAGGGCTACGGCTTTGCCTGGTTCCCGGAAGAAAAAATCCGCAACGAACTGGCTGCCGTGCGCTTGAAAGTGCTGCCCTTGCGTGACGGCGGGCAGCGCTTCGGCACCTTGTACCTGATATTGGCCGACCCCGACTATGCCGGGCCGGCAAGTTTGCGGCTGGCCCAGATCATCCGCGAGACGGTGGCCAGCGAATGCCTGGCGCAGCGATAAGGCTGTAAGGGGGGATGGCGCTATCTGACTAACGAGATAAGCCCTGAATTTTCAGGCCGCGGCTGGTGTAGGATGGCGAAATAGCCGTGGCTCGCCCGGCTGCAAAACCGGTAAATTATTGATATTTGATATCTTGATAGTGGAGATCATATGGCCGTTGATGCCAATCACGTAGCCGGCACGCGTCCGCGCAAGTCCAAACCTTCTTCCGTCACGGCCGATACTTCAGCTGCAACGGCGTTGCCGGGGCAGGTAGTGCTGGTGCTGCAGGGCGGCGGCGCGCTCGGTGCTTACCAGGTTGGCGTGTATGAGGCCTTGCACGAGGCCGGCATAGAGCCGGATTGGGTGATAGGCACCTCGATAGGCGCGATCAATGGTGCAATTATCGCCGGCAATCCGCCGGCGCAAAGGCTGCAGCGCCTGCGCCAATTCTGGCAACTGACGGAACATCATAGCAGCCACTTTTCCGGCAGTTGCAATGCACTGATCAATATGTTGACGGTGACGCAAGGCATACCGGGTTTCTTTGCTCTCAATCCCGCTTCCTGGCTCGGCTTTAATGCCAACACCGGCATAGAACAGGCATCGTATTATTCGACCGCGCCGCTCAGAAAAACACTGGAGGCGCTGGTCGATTTTGACTACCTTAACGGCCGCCATATGCGGCTGACCGTCGGCGCAGTCAATGCCCGGTGCGGCGAGATGCGCTACTTCGACAGCCGCGACGAAAGGATAGCGGCGGAGCATGTGATGGCATCGGGCGCATTGCCGCCCGCCTTCCCTGCGGTGCGCATAGACGGTGAGCCGTACTGGGACGGCGGCCTGTATTCCAATACGCCGATAGAAGCGGTGCTGGATGACCGTCCGCGACGCGACAGCGTCATTTTTTCGGTGCAGCTGTGGAATCCGCAAGGCCCGGAATCGGCCAGCCTGACGCAGGTGATAGGCAAGGTCAAGGACATCCAGTATGCCAGCAGGTCCAGCCACATCGAGCGCCAGCGACAGATCCATCGATTACGGCATGTCATCCGCGAACTGACGCTTAAATTGCCTGCCGAATTAAGGAACGATCCAGAGTGCCGGGAGCTGTCAGCCTGGGGCTGCGGTACCACCATGCATATCGTCACACTCAAGGCCCCGGTACTCGCCGGCGAAGACCACACGAAGGACATCGACTTTACGGCTAAGGGTATAAGCGCGCGCTGGCAAGCAGGCCTGGAGGACACGCGGCGCATGCTGGCGTCCAGGCCGTGGACTGCGGTGGTCGACCCTATAGAGGGGGTGATGATTCATGAGGGCAAATAGTAGTTGCAGTAAACAAAACTTTTTTCTGCGGCAAAAATAGAAAGCCGCTTGCAGCTTGAAATTATTGCCTGCAGCTGCATGTATAGCCTGTACGGGGCAAGCATGGCTTGCCCCGTTTCGCCGGCGCATGGATGCACTGTCCACGCCTGTTTGCAAATATTGCGATTTCGTCAGGATTACATGCCTTCACGTTCCAAGCTTTTCACCTTGTTTGCCGTCATTGCCGCGGCGCATGTCTTTCTCGGAGTGAGCCTGTTTTCAGCTTTGGGCCTGCAAGGCCTCGCATTGTCGGGCGCCTGGCTGGCGCTACTGGTATCCACTGTGTTGCTGCCAATGGGTTTGCTGGCGCCGATGATGAAAGACAAGGACTGGTCCGACCGGCTGGCCTGGGCCGGCTTGGTCGCCATGGGCCTGTTTTCGTCCTTGTTTGTGCTGACCTTATTGCGCGACTTGCTGTTGCTGCCGATTTCATTTGTGGTGCCGGCACAATACCATCGAGAACTGACCAAAGGTTCGGCGCTGGCGGTGCTGACAGGTGCTGCGCTGTTCACGGTTGTCGGCTGGTTCAATGCGCGCCGTCGGGCCGCAGTCGTCGACGTTGCGGTGCCGATTACGGATTTGCCCGCGGAACTGGTCGGTTTTACGATAGCCCAGATCAGCGATATCCACGTGGGCGCAACCATCAAGCGCCGTTACCTGTCGGCGATTGTGGACAAGGTCAACAGCCTGAATGCGGACATGGTTGCGGTGACCGGCGACCTGGTGGATGGCCGCGTGGCGGAGCTGAAGTCCCACACCGCACCTCTGAAGCGGCTGCACTCGCGGCACGGCACCTATTTTGTCACGGGCAACCATGAATATTACTCCGGCGCCTTGCCCTGGATAGAAGAGCTACGGCGCCTGGGCCTGACCGTGCTGCTGAATGAGCACGTCACGCTGCAGCATGAAGGCCACGCCGTCGTGGTGGCCGGCGTCACCGACTACAGCGCCGGGCATTTCCATGCCGAGCATAGCAGCGATCCCGCTGCCGCTTTGCGCGGTGCGCCGCAGGATGCTGCAGTCAAACTATTGCTGGCGCATCAGCCGCGCAGCTCGTTCAAGGCGGCCGAGGAGGGCTATCACCTGCAATTGTCCGGCCATACGCACGGCGGCCAGTTCTTCCCTTGGAATTTCTTCGTGCGCTTCCAGCAGCCGTTTACCGCAGGCCTGCATAAGATCAAAAATTTATGGGTCTATACCAGCCGCGGCACCGGTTACTGGGGGCCGCCGAAGCGCCTGGGGGCACCGTCCGAGATAACGCGGATACGCCTGGTTAGGGCCTAGTGCGCTCAACGCGGGCGGATTCCGGCGCCCTGCCGCCGCCCTGAGCGCTGGCGGTTGCCTTGCTTATTCGACCTTGCTGTCCAGCCGTTTTTCGCTGATGCTGGCCTTGGCCCTCTCCAGCATGTCTATCGCGGCCGGGCCGCGCATCAGGGTCACCGCGACTGCCAGCGCATCGATATAGGTCAGGTGCGCCAGGCGGGATGTCATCGGCGTGTAAATATCCGGATCTTCTTCCACATCCACACTGATGTGCACGTCGGCCAGTTCCGCCAGCGGGCCGCCGCTGGCGCATAACACCAGTACCTTGGCGCCCGCATTTTTTGCCAGTTGCACGCTGCGTATCAGGTCGCGGGTACGGCCGGTGCGCGAGAAGGCGACCACGACACAATCGCTATTGAGCAGTGTTGCCGACTGCGCCTGCAAATGGGCATCGCAGAATACCGTGGTAGGTATGCCGAAGCGGAAAAATTTCAGCTGGGCGTCGATCGCCAGCGCGCCTGAATAGCCCAGCCCGTAGCACTCTATGCGCCGCGCGCGCGACAGCAGGCTCACGGCCGCCTCGAAACTTGCGGTATCGGCAGAGTTGCGCGCTTCCATCAGGGTCGCAATGGTGCGGTCGAATACTTTGGGCAATACGTCGCGCACCTGGTCTGCCTGGTTGACATCGAGATGCAGGTAAGGGATGCCGGTGGCCAGGCTCTTCGCAAATGCCAGTTTAAAGCTCTTGAAGCCGTCAAAGCCCATCGATTGCGAAAAGCGCGCGACCGTCGGTTCGCTGACGTCGCAGGCCTGCGCCAGAACGCGTATCGACATTTCCAGGCTGTCGTGCGGTTTTTGCAGCAAAAACTCTGCAACCTGACGCTCGGCCCGGCTCAGCGCCGTGCTGGCGGTGCGTATGCGTGCCAGCAAGCCTTTTTCCGGAGGCGATGCCTTGCCTGACAGCATTGCTGGCGGCGGCGGATGCATCTCGTGCTCCAGGTCAGCCTGGCGGCTTTTATGTCTCATCATGGGCTCCAGAATACGTCGATAGGACAACTCGCTTCACGCAGCAATGCGCCGATGGGCAGGTTGCCGGCTGCTGCATTTTCCAGCACCTGGCGCTTGTCCCGGCCGCTAATGACCAGCCAGATGCGATCGGTATTGACCAGGCGCGACAGCGACAGCGAAATGCGTGCCTGGCCGGATTGCGGGTGGGTCGCCGGTACGCACAGGCTGGCAGGGTTATTGACCAGCAAATGCGGCGAACCGGGGAATAGCGAAGCGATATGGCCGTCCGCACCCATGCCGAGCAAAATTGCATCGAAGGCATCCGGCAGCTGTTCGGCCAGCCGGCTGGCGACTGCCGGGATTGCATCGCCGGGGGTAGCATCGGGCGTTTTCAACGATATCAGTTGCCAGCGCTGGGCGTTGTGATTGGATTGCTCCAGGCACTGCCTGAACAAGCCCTCATTGCTTTGCGGATCAGCGTCGCTGACCCAGCGCTCATCGGTGGCGACCAGTTTGATCTTGTCCGCCGTCGCCGGCGATGCCGTCAGCAAGGCGTCCAGCTGGCGGTAGACCGGAGCAGGCGTAGTGCCGCCGGCCAGCGCAAAGCTGCTGGCGGGTTTGGCCTGGATGATGCCTAGCCATTGCGCTGACAACGCGGCGCTGAGCGATGCGAAATCAGGGTATTCATGCAGGTTCAGCATTACTCAATTCTCCACGAACTCTTCGCCCCAGCTGGAGCCGCTCTGGGCCAGCAGATAGCTGGCCGCCGCCGGGCCCCAGCTGCCGGCGATATACGACTTCAGGCCTTCGGTATCGGATTGCCAGGCGCTCATGATGGGATCTATCCAGTCCCAGGCGGCGCTCAGCTCGTCGTCGCGCACGAACAGCGTCAGGTCGCCGTGCATCGCGTCCAGCAACAGCCTTTCATAGGATTCGACGCGGCGCGAGCTGGAGGCTTCGGCAAAATCCAGGTTCAGCGCGACGTCGGACAGGCGTATGCCCTCGCCGGGTTCCTTGGCTTTCAGGAACAATTCCACGCTCTCTTCCGGCTGCAGGGAAATGACCAGCCGGTTGGAGCGCAGATTGCGTTGCGAAGCGCCAAAGATGGAATAGGGGATCGGTTTGAAGTTAACCGTGATCTCCGCGCTGCGGGTCGCCATGCGTTTGCCGGTACGCAGGAAAAAGGGCACGCCGGCCCAGCGCCAGTTGTCGATTTCGGCGCGGATGGCGACGAAGATCTCGGTGCGCGACGCGGTCGGCACGCCGGGCTCCGCCTGATAAGAGATGACGGGCTGGCCGTCCACCGCGCCGGCGCGGTACTGGCCGCGCACGGTTTTCTTGCTGACCTCATCGGGCGTGAATTTATGCAACGCGCGCAGCACCTTCACCTTTTCGTCACGGATGGAGTCGGCGCCGGCATTTACCGGAGGCTCCATCGCCACGATGGACAGCAATTGCAGCAAATGGTTTTGCACCATATCGCGCAGCGCGCCGGTGTGGTCGTAGAAGTCGCCGCGCGATTCCACGCCGACCTGCTCCGAGATGGAGATTTGTACGTCCTGTATCCACTTGCGGTTCCACAAGGGTTCCAGGAAGGAATTGGCAAAACGCAGCGCCAGCAGGTTTTGCACCATCTCTTTGCCGAGATAGTGGTCGATACGGTAGATCTGGTTTTCGTTCAGGTAGTTGCGTAGCGCGGTGTTGATGTCGCGCGCGGATTGCGCATCGCGTCCGAGCGGCTTTTCCAGCACCACGCGGGCATTGCCGCTGACCAGTTCATGGGCGGACAGCTGCTGCACGACCGGCACGAACAGGTCGGGACCTGTCGCCAGGTAGAACAGCGTGGCATTCGATGCCGAGGTATGCAGCTTTTGCTTGAGTTCCTCAAAATCCGCCGCTTCGCGCGCGTCAATTTTGGCGTAGTGGGTCAGTCCCAGGAAGGCTTGCAATTGCTCTGGCGTGCTGCCGCAGTCTTTCGCGCAATAATTTTCTATACTGGCAGAGACGCGCCGGCGAAACTCTTCGTCGGCCAGTGCTTCACGCGCGGCGCCGATAAACATGAAATTCTTGTCCAGCCGGCCATTTACAAATGCGCTAAACAGTGCAGGGATGATCTTGCGCTTGGCGAGATCGCCAGTGCCGCCGAATAATACAAATGTGGTCATGCTGACTCCGGGTGTAATTAGCCTATGGGTCTATACAGCTTAAAAAAGTGGGCTGGTTGCCACAAATACCTTGTTGCGATTATGACAGATAATCGTCAAAAATGTAGTTTCATTACGATATTTTTAGTTGTTTAAGGTAAATATTCGCGAAAATTGGTTGTAACTGAAAGTTTGTTACAGAATTTTTGAATTTGTGCTATCTTCCTATCATCTGAATAAGCGAAGCATCGAGGCCGGTTTTACCGATCCGGATGTCTTCATTGCAAGAAAGCGAATCCAAATGAGCATAGCCGAACAGCCCAAGCTTCACCCCGTCATAGAAAACGTCACAAAACGCATCGTCGAACGCAGCAAGGTCATGCGTGAAGGCTACCTTGCCAGACTGGAACAAATGCGCAGCCGCGGTCCGCGCCGCAGCAATTTATCCTGTGCCAACCAGGCCCATGCGCATGCCGCCGCGCAACCCGGCGCCAAGATCTGGCTGAATGAGGCGAAACGGCCGAATATAGGCATAGTCACCGCCTATAACGACATGCTGTCGGCGCATCAGCCTTATGCCAGTTATCCGGATCAAATCAAGCAGGCTGCGATGCGCTTCGGCGCTACTGCACAGGTCGCGGGCGGCGTGCCGGCGATGTGCGACGGCGTCACGCAGGGACGGCCGGGCATGGAGTTGTCGCTGTTTTCGCGCGACGTGATCGCGCAGGCGACCGCGGTGGCCCTATCGCATGATGCTTTTGACGCGGCGCTGTGCCTGGGCATTTGCGACAAGATCGTGCCCGGCCTGTTGATAGGCGCCTTGGCGTTTGGCCACTTGCCGACGATTTTTATTCCGGCGGGGCCGATGGGCTCGGGTTTGTCCAACAAGGAAAAGGCGGCAGTGCGCGAGCGCTATGCGCAGGGCAAAGCCAGCAGGGACGAGCTGCTGGCGGCCGAAAACGCCGCTTACCACAGCGCCGGCACCTGCACTTTCTACGGCACCGCCAACAGCAACCAGATGCTGCTGGAAGCAATGGGCCTGCACTTGCCGGGTGCTGCCTTTGTCCACCCTGATGATCCCTTGCGTGCGGTATTGACGGACGCCGCGGTGGAACGCGTCTTGCAACTGACCGAACAGGGAAATAACTACACGCCTATCGGCCATGTCGTGAATGAAAAGGCTATCGTCAATGCGGTGGCCGCATTGCTGGCGACCGGCGGTTCCACCAATCACACGATACACTGGATATCGGTGGCGCGCGCTGCCGGCATCCTGATCGACTGGCAGGATTTTGACGAGCTGTCGTCGGTGATTCCCTTGCTGACCAGGGTCTATCCAAACGGCACCGCCGACGTGAATGCATTTGAAGATGCCGGCGGCCCTACTTTTGTGATACGCGAACTGTTGTCCGCCGGCCTGATGCATGCGGATGTGAAAACCGTGTACGGCGACGAGGGCCTGAAATCGCATGTCTCGCGTCCGGTGTTGACGGCAGACAGCAAGGTGCGCTGGCAAGCTTCGCCTGATATATCGACCAACCGCGACGTGGTGCGCAATGTAAGCGAGCCTTTTGCGCCAACCGGCGGCCTGCGCCTGCTGGACGGCAATCTCGGCCGCGCAATCGTCAAGGCTTCCGCCGTGCCGCAAGATGCGTGGGTGATACGGGCTCCGGCGAAAGTATTCGATTCCCAGGATGCGCTAGTCAATGCCTACAAGGCTGGCCAGTTGAATATGGATTTTGTCGCGGTCGTGATCTTCCAGGGGCCGCAGGCCAACGGCATGCCCGAGTTGCATCACTTTACGCCGGTGCTGGGCAGCCTGATGTCGGCCGGCTACAAAGTCGCGCTGGTGACGGACGGCCGCATGTCCGGCGCTTCCGGCAAGGTGCCGGCAGCGCTGCACGTCAGCCCCGAAGCGGCGCAGGGCGGGCACATTGCCAAAGTGCAGGACGGCGATATCGTGGAACTGAACGTGCATACCGGCGAACTGCGCGCACTGGTGTCCGCAGCGGAATGGGCTGCCCGCACTCCGCGCCGCATCACCGAAGATTCCAGCCACGGCTACGGCCGCGACCTGTTTGTCGCGCAGCGCCGCGTGGTGACCACGCCGGAGCAAGGTGCATCCACGCTTTTTATCGACTAAGACCGATTGGATCAGCTCCCCCTCGCACGCTACACGAAAAAAATACCTACCCGCAAGCACTATAAAAAATCGAGACCGACCATGAGCGCAAGCAAACTGAGCAAGCAAGACATCATCAAACAACTGGAACAAATCCGCATCCTGCCTATCCTGGTGACCAATGACGTGCAGCAGGCGATACGCTGCGTGAATACGCTGGCGGAAAACGGCTTGCCGGCGGTGGAAATCACGCTGCGCACGCCGGATGCCTTGACGGTATTGCGCGAAGTGGTCAAGGCTTGCCCCGGTGTGACCGTCGGCGCCGGCACGATACTGACGCCGGCGCAACTGGTTGCGGTGCAGGATGCCGGCGCGAGCTTCGGTATCAGTCCGGGCATTACGCCGGTGTTGGCGCGCGCTGCCGCAGAATCCAGTCTGCCGTATTTTCCCGGCGTCGGCGGCGCCAGCGACCTGATGCTGGCCCTGGAGCACGGTTTTGACGTGGTCAAGCTATTCCCTTCGGATTTGCTGGGGGCGACCAAGTTGGCCAAGGCGCTGGGCGGCCCTTTCCCCGACGTGCGCTTTTGCCTGACCGGCGGCGTCACTGTCGAGGCAACTCCGCAATTGCTGCAGCAAAACAATATCCTGTGCGTAGGCGG
>DATHMC010000240.1:0-15311 GCA_035487495.1 Undibacterium sp. | reverse complement strand
CGCATGCGCGCTGCCGTTGCCGGCGTCTATCACGTAAGGCTGGCGGAATCCGTCTTCATCCAGGATTGCAATCAGCTTGCTGCCGTCCGGCGTGAAGCGCGGCGACAGCACATTCACCACTTCGTGCCCAACCTTGCCCCTGCGCTCGAACACCATCGCCGGCTTGACGCCTTCTTCGGCCTTGCCGACGTAGATGCGCAACAGTTCTTTTTCGCGTTCCCAAGTGGAGAAGGTGTAGCGGCTGCCGTCCTTGGCCCAGCTGACCTTGCTCATTTCAAACCAGATGTCGCCGCCGGCATTGGTGAATACCGGCTCAGGCTGCTTGGCCGACACATCTCCCACCCGGCGTATGTACAGTGCCGATGCCAATACCTTGCGCTTGTCGTCCGATACTTCGCGTGCGACTTTCTTGGCCGTGGCAAAGCGCCCGTTGTAGTTCATGATCTCTACCTGGCGCTCGGCGGGTGCCGGCTTGGCGTCGCCTTCAGGCTTGGGTTCCGGTGCTTCGGCGAAAATGGCCATCCATTGCTTGTCTTCGCTGAGCACGGTGTCGGTGATCTTGTATTTCTTTTCTTCGTCGTCCGGGTTCCACAATTCACGGTTCAACTGGAGCACGGTGCCGCGATCGAAGCGGGCGCTGTAGACGCGCTTGTCGTCCATGTACAGGTAGCCGCTATCGTCCGCGTTATAGGACACGATGCGCTTCATGCGGCCGGTCTGCGCCAGTGGCTCTATCTTGCCGTCCGCCATCTTCAGGCGGAACAGGTCGCCGCGGTACTGGAAGATCAGTTCGTTGCGGGTCTTGGCCCACACCGTATCTTCTACGCCGGGGTACAGGTCGCTGGGCTTCAACTTCTCCTTTTCCAGCTTCTTCTTCAGCTCGTCGCGCAGTTCCCACAGTTCCTTGGGCTTGTCGCTGAGTTTTGCCGC
This sequence comes from Undibacterium sp., assembly GCA_035487495.1. Lineage (GTDB taxonomy): Bacteria > Pseudomonadota > Gammaproteobacteria > Burkholderiales > Burkholderiaceae_D > Undibacterium. Next base: position 14,381 of record DATHMC010000240.1, on the reverse strand, counting down.
TTTCTTTTCTGCATCCTCGGCCTTGCGATCCGCTTCTGCAATCTCTACCGCGCTTTTGCCATCCACCCTGGCAGCGGCTGCCGCGGCTTTCTCTTTCGCGGCTTCCGCATCCAGTTCCGCCTTCTTCGCCGCGTCCTTGGCTTTTTTCTCGGCCAGTTCGCGTTTCAGCACTTCCAGCGCCGCGGTTTCCCACTGGGACAGGTCTACCTTCTCGCCGCGCAGGTAGGCGGCCTGGGCTTCGGCCTTGGCCTGGCGCTCTGCCTCTTCGTGTTCTTTTTGCAGCCCTTTCTTATTGAAGCGCGCCAGGTCTTCCGGTGAATCGTAGGCTTGCATGATGGCTGGCGACGTGATGCGCTTGCTCTGGCCGGTTTGCGTGTCATACACATACAGGTCGGAGCCGTTCTCGCCGTAGGGATTCCACAGGTAGGCGAGGTAACGGCCGTCTTCGCTGAAGTGCAGGTTGCGTGCAGCTTGTCCCGCGTAGGTCTTGGCGCGATACAGGCGCTCCAGCGTGAGTTCGCTGGCTCTCAGGCGCACCATTGGCGTGGCAGTAGCAGCAGGGCTGGATGAAGTCGCTGCTTGAGCATAGTCATGGCTCAGGCTTAAGCCTGCAGCCGCTATCCATGCCAGCGCTACGCTGGCAGATAGTAATCTTGGCGTCATTGGGTTCTCTCGAGTGATTGCCCGCCTCGTTTTTACTCGGCGGATCTAGTAATTAGCGTTCCTGGCAACTTTTGTTGCCAGTGAGATATGGACCAGCCTTGAGAGAAACAGTTCCTTTGCAGGAAATGTTTTGAGGGAATTTGGGGGAAGCACGGGTTTTTTTACAGAAAACTGCCGTTTTCGGGCTGTGCTTAGCGCAATCCTGTCTCGACTATCTGGGTTTTTGCCGGTTTATCCATATTTTTTGTCGTTCTGTCGCACACGAATTGAGCCGGGTTTCATGTTTCCTTAAGATGCATACATCGGATCAAATAGTTGAACCGACAAAAAACATACGCCGAATACGATAAAAGGATAACCGCCATGAACACCAGGACACGCAACTACTTGTTGACCATTACTGCGCTGCTCGTCATCGCCGCCATTGCTGTTTGTGCTTTGCTGTCATTCGGCAGCCACGACTCCGGCTGGGCCATGACGGTGGATGGTGATTCGATAGACGGCATCGCCGGCGCAGGCTTTGCGTTTGGCGGGCTGATGATAGGCGCGGTGGCGGCTGTCTTTGCGCTGGGCCTGGTGGTCGCGATACTGGCCGGCGTGTCCCTGTTTTTGATGGGCCTGTTTGCCTTCATTGCGCTTGCTGTGTTGCTGGCGCTGGCTCCAGTCGTCTTGCCGGTGATCTTGCTTATTGCCTTTATTGCATTCCTGGCCAGGAAAAAACACGCATAAATACCGGCTATTTCAAGCTTGCTACCGGGCTCTTGAGGAGCCCGGTTTTATTACCGTCATCACTTAAGCCAGGCCGGATCGGTTTTCATTGAAATTGTGCCATGCTCTTGCAACTTCCTTTATCTTCCCTTCTTTTTTTCTCCACCTTCTAGTTTTAGTCCTTCCAATGTTAAGATGCGGGGCTTTTAGACTGCACGGCGCGATGCCTTGCGATGATTGAAACAAAAAAGAGGGTGCATGAAAGACTATTACTTTGTTTTGGGGATCCCGAGCACGGCGCCGCTGTCGGAGGTGAAAAAGGCCTTCAGGCAGAAAGCTGCTGAATTTCACCCGGACAGGAATACATCGGAAATAGCACCGGAAAAATTCCGCGAGATCAGGGAGGCCTATGACGTGCTGTCGGACGAGGCGCTAAGGGCCGCCTATGACGAAAATCGCCGCCGCAACTTGCTGGAAGACCCGTTGCAGACCGCAACAGAGATTTGGAAGAATTATTTATCAGGAGTATTGCATTGAAGCTGTCTAGTTTTTTTGAGAGCCTGGCGTCCGCGTATGATGCGGAGCTGGAGGATTTGCGTAGCGATTCCGAAGGCAATGATATCTTGCGCAAGCGTTTGATGACGAAGCGCGAGCAGGTGCCCTTGTTATTGCCTATGCTGAAGAGTAACCCGGAAATGGTGGCGGTGGCCTTTCACGGCGGAATCAAGTTCCTGAATCCCTTGGCGATGGAAATGCTGGCGTCCAAGGAGCCGAACAGGTTTCCTTCGTGGAAAGAGTTGCAGAGTTCCCTGGTCATGGAATTGTGGGCCGAGAAACTGAGCGCCGTGGTGCTGGACAATGCCGATGGCGCACAGTTCATGGTGACCGCAGCCTGCCTGGAATACCTGAACAAGAGCGGGAAATCGCGTGCGAACAACCCTTCCAACGTGGAAGAGCATGACGAGGAAGACGAGGAGGATAGCGAAGCCAATGAAGGCCGTCACCACCTGGATACGCGCAACGGCAGCGGCGACGAAGACGAGGAAGATCAGCACGATCTTGAAGAGGCCGGAGCGGACTGGCTCGTGGAGCAGGGCTTCGATCGTAAAGATTAATCAGAGATTTTAGGACAGAAATGAATACAAATTTCCCCGCGCTGATAGAGGCGCAAAGCCTGGTCAAGATAGGCGACATAGTCGGCGCCGAATCGGCATTGGCAACCATGGCGGAAACCGAGGGCGATCATGCGCTGGTCGCTGCCCTGGATGAGTTCCCGCCCAAGGATTTGCTGGCGATTATTCGCGAATACGATGCATCCAAGGAGTCGCTGGTCAACCTGCTGGTGACCCCGGAGCAGTTCGCCAAGGCGGTGGTGCTGGAGAAGCGCTACGGCGACCTGAGCCATGAGCAATTGCGTGGCATGGTCAATTCCGTCATTTTCCGCGAAGGCGCCGATCCGGCGGAATTCCTGTATGAAATCGGCGAGCTCGACGGCGGCTACGACGCGCTGGTGGACTACTTGTCGGAGCGCACCAAGCGCGTGGAGCATTTTTACCGCTACGGCACCTTCGATCTGTTTGAATACGGCGACGAGGACAAGACCCAGGCCATCGATGACGATTTGATGAACCTGAGCGGCGATACCGATGCCTCGGTGTCAGCACAGGACATGGCAAATGTGATCGACCATGATTGGATGGAGGTGACCTACATCCTGCGCTTCCAGTTGCCTGAACTGTTCAGGGAAGTGTTGCTGAAATTGCGCACCCGTTATCAAAATAGCGCGCAGGCGCTGGAAGATGCCGAAGCCGAAACCTTGGCGAAAGACGAGGATGACGAAGACGCTCCGAAGAATGAGAAAGAAGACAAGGGTGACGAGGAAGAATCCGCCCTGTAGCCGATAAAGTCGAAAATCCCGGGGAGCGGAAGCGCTTCCCTGAGCGTTACCTCTGCGCCGCCGTGTGTCGATGCGGTGCTCTTCCCTGTTCGAATACGACTGATAAGCGATGCCTGAAAATACTTCCAATATCTCACTGTTTGAAGATCGCCCCTTCTTTGAAAGGGCGCTGCGCCTTGGTGTTCAGCAAGGCGTGGTCAACCCCGCCAAGATTGCAATGATAGAAGCCGATGCGCCGAAGGGCATGGTGCAGATTGCAGAAGCGTTCGGCAGCAAGTATCTGCGGCCAGAGATCGAGACCGCGCGCAAGCGTATCGTCAACCTGGTGAGCCTGTATCTGTCCGAGACCGCCAACGGTGATCTGGACGTGGCGGCCAAGCTGATCCGCGACAACAGCTTCCTGTCTTTGTCGCGCGGCGGTTCCAGCCTGATCAAGGCCTTGTTTGCCATGCCGGAATACGCGTTGCTGGGCCGCGAAGAAAAAGGCCGGGTCGAGGATTTCCTGGAATACTGGTCGCGCAAGGAAAGCCCGATTGACTATCAAAAAGCATTGGCGCAACGTAAAGCCAATCTGCTGGACATAGAAGCAGGTTTTTGGTTTGGAGAACAACTGGAGCTGGAGCGCGTAGAGTTGCAGGAGCAGGATGCCGATGCCGAATCCGTCATCAGGACCGCGATGTTGCTGCGCCTGGCAGGCAAGGCAAACAGCAGTTTGCTGAACCAGGTGGAATTTGCCGGCTTGCTTGATCAGATCCGCGCAAAAGGCATCAAGGCCAAGAAAACCGCGAAGAGCAAGGCCGAAGAAATACCTGAAAAATACCGGGCGATTGCTGAGCGTATTCAGAAAGAAGTGGCGGAACGCGATTTGCCCCGGATCCAGGACCTGGATATCTCGCTGGACAAGCTGGTCTATGAGCTCAAGGACAGGTATTACCTGCGCGACTATGAAGTGGAGGACACTTCAGAATACGATGCGCTGGTATCCAAGGAGTGGACCAAGGTCACCAAAGGCAAAAGCGATATCGATTCGCTGTTGACGCTGTTTCTTTGCCTGGCCGCGGATCTGCCGCCAAAGACCAGCCTGTCCGAGGCCGGTGCAAAAAAACTGGTCAAGAAAATTCGCGACGAAGGTTTTCATCCGGAAGCCGCCGCCGAATTTATACAAACAGCCGCCCCCCATGAAAAACAGGAGAGCCTGCTGGCAGACTGGGAAGAGTTTGTGGAAGAAGCAAATAATTACCTGCTGGATGACTGGGATAGCAACTACACCGGGGCAATGCGCTTCCTGAGAGAGAACTGCTATATCGAGAAAGCGGTAAAGAAATAGCGTTTTATCGTCCATAGGCGCAGTACCCGCGCTTTATCGGATCGCCCGCATTCCCCTTGTCAGCAGGCTAGCCTGCCTTGGGAGTGATTTTGCGGCAGGGCAGCGGCATGTACCCCACCGGTACGCTGCTTTGGTTGCTGCCTTTTACCGTCATCTTGTTCGGCGCATCCGCATTGCCGCAGACCCAGGTCACCGGGACCACCGGCGCACCTTCAACGATCGCGGGACGTATGGTCAGCACCTTGCCGCTGATGGAACTGTGCGCGCGATTGCCAAACGTGATGTTGATGACGCCGTCTTGTATGCTGACGGCGCTGACATAGTTGTTGACGATCTTGTCGGCGCTGGGCAGATCGGCTGCGGCATTATCCGCCGGGAAGGCTTGCTTTGCGGCCCAGGCGGCGGCGATCGGTTTCTTGGCGATGTCGGCCAGCGACATGCCCGCTTCAATTTGCTCGCGAACGATCTTGAATTGATACGACGGGAGCGCCATCAACGCCAGTATCGCAATGACCGCCACCACGACCATCATTTCCAACAGGGTGAAGCCGGAGTTTTTTTTCATCATCTTATCGCCTGTTCCATACACGGTTCCTGGGCAAACATATAACGGATTTCTGGCAGTAGTGTAAATCAGGCGCACCTATAGATAAGAAATTTGTTTTCCGTGGCGGAACTTTGTCAATCTTGCCACAGTCCAAAGCTTTGCTTTTCTCACACTATTCCTAATCTCATAACCGCCTTTTATAGCGTCATGTCATCCAATACTTTAGCTTTCCGACTATCCTCCATTCCCTTTGCGATGCTAACTGCCTTCAGTGGCGCGGCATATGCGCAGCAATACGCAGACCAGGCTGATTCCGAAAAAACCGAGCAGGCTGCAGAAACGACCGAAACCAAGGCCGGTGCAGGCGCCAAGACCGCCAATGGAAAAACGGCGTCGTCCGCCAGCCAGGAAAAAACAGAGCCCGTCAGGACGGTGGAAATTTCAGGATCGAGGAACTACGATGAGCGGCGCCTCGATACGGCGACCAAGATCGTCGTGACGCAGGAGGAAATTGTGAAGTTTGGCGACAGCACGGTAGGCGATGTGCTGAAGCGCCTGCCTGGCATCACCATAGGCGGCGTCCAGGGCCGCGGCGGCGATATCCGGATGCGCGGCCTGGGGGCCGGCTACACGCAGATTTTGTTGAACGGCGAGCCCAGCCCGCCGGGCTTTTCGCTGGACTCCATTGCGCCGGAATTGATAGAGCGCATAGAAATCATGCGGGCCGCCACGGCCGAATACAGCACCCAGGCGATTGCCGGCGCCATCAATATCGTGTTGAAGAAAGCGATACAGACCGCGCAACGAGAGATCAAGCTCGGTGCCGCCAATGAGCATGGGGTATGGTCAGGCAGCGCCAATCTGCAGTTGTCGGACCGCTTGGGTAAGTTGTCCTACTCGCTGGCCGGCTCCATGTTTCATGGCAGGTGGGACAGGCCGTCGACAATTGACGAGATCGGCACCGATGCGGCCGGCAATCAGAATCTTGCGCGCCATTACGTGGATGAAAGCCACGGCCGATTTGAAGGCATCAACATTTCCCCTCGCCTGAACTGGGTGCTGCCGAACGGCGACAACCTGACCTCGCAGAGCTTTGTCAATCATAACGAATCCGAGGGCAATACCCAGGAAAATGTCCTGTCCTCGAAGGAAGATGCGCCTTTGTATTCCAGCAATTCGCAGTTGTTCAAATCTCGCTCCAATATGTTTCGCACCGATATCAACTGGATACACAAGCTGAACGAGGGGGCGAAGCTGGATGTGAAGTTTGGCGCGAACTACAACAAGCGCGATTCAGACATCAATTACAAAGGATATAACAGCGACAGCATCCTGGCACTGGACCGCGTGACGACTACCGACGCGACCGACAAGGGCGTTAGCTTCAGCGGCAAATATTCGACGCCGATCATTGCCGATCACTCACTGGTGGCCGGCTGGGACGGCGGTTACAGCGAACGCGGCGAGGACCGCTTGCAGAACGATACGACCTACACCGGCATCGCGCCTATCAATCTGAATGAGAACTTTGACGCGAAGGTGACCCGGCTCGCGCTGTTTGCGCAGGATGAATGGAATGTGACGCAGCGCTGGTCGGTGTATATGGGTTTGCGCTGGGAGACGCTGGATACGACCAGTGAAGGCAAGCTGTTCGACGCGGTGCATAATCGCTCCGCCGTGTGGAGCCCGCTGCTGCAGACCTTGTGGAAACTGCCGGATTCCAAGAACGATCAGTTGCGCTTCGGCCTGACCCGTACCTACAAGGCGCCGTCGACCGGCAGCCTGATTCCGCGCCGTTATATTTCCAATAATAATAGCGCGGTCAGTCCTGACAGCATGGGCAATCCCAACCTGCGGCCGGAGCTGGCCTGGGGCCTGGACGCCGCCTATGAGCACTATCTGCCGGATGGCGGCATGATGAGCGCCAGCGTCTTTGTGCGCCGCATTGACGACATCACGCGCCAGCGTTTGTCGCAGATCGACGGCATCTGGGTCACCATGCCGGTCAATGACGGCCAGGCCACGACACGCGGCATAGAGCTGGAGGCCAAACTGCCTTTGCGCTCCCTGTATAAAACCGGTCCGGCGATCGATATCAGGGCCAACCTGTCGTTCAACTGGTCCAACCTGTCCACGGTGCCCGGTCCGAACAACAGGCTGGATTCGCAAACGCCGATCAGCGCCAATCTGGGCATGGACTACAAGGTGGCGGCAATGCCGCTGACCCTGGGCGGCAACCTGAGCTTCCAGGACGGCGGCCCGGTTCGCCTGTCCCAGACCCAAAGCGCGTATGCGGCGCCCAAGCGTGTGCTGGACATGTACGGCCTGTGGAAGTTTGATGCCAAGACCCAGTTGCGCATTTCGCTGGCTAATATGCTGCATCAGGATAATATCGCTGCGAGCATCTATGCCGACAACACAGGTTCCCAGCGGCAGACCACATTTACCCCGACCAGCACAGCGGTCCGGGCGATGCTGGAGCATAAATTCTGATGCCTGCCCGTTTTTCAGTCACTCAATACTTCATGGCGCTTGCGTGAAGGAATGATGGGTTGTAAATAGTTTTTTTGTCCACGAAAGGCACGAAAAACACGAACAAATAGACGCAAAGAAGCCGGGTGCATGAGCTTGCTCGAGCGTTGCTTTTCTTGTTTTTTTTCGTGTTTTTCGTGCCTTTCGTGGACTATGTCTTTCCATCATCCGATCATGCCCGGCATGACAGCCATAGCCTAATCAGTGATAATGCTTGCCGTACCATCTAACAAGCGGCCAGCATTACATGAATGACATTGTTCCCCTCTTCGGCTTTACCACCACTCCGCTGGAGCTGATTTCCTTTGTGCTGTCCGTCATTACGGTTGCGCTGAACATACGGCAGACGCACTGGGCCTGGCTGTTTTCTATCATTGCTTCCGGCTTGTATGCACTGGTGTTCTTTGAGTCCAGGCTATATGGAGACGCCGGTTTACAGCTGGTGTTCATTGCGGTATCCGTCTGGGGCTGGTATCAGTGGCTGCGCGGCGGCGCGGCGCACAGTGCTCTGCAAGTCTCCCGGCTGTCCGGCTCGGGCTGGTTCAAGTCTGTGCTGATGTGGCTGGCCGGGTTCGCTGTCTTGTCGCTGTTCCTGAAGTCCTACACCGATACCGATGTGCCGTATATGGATGGCTTCCTGACTGCCGGCAGCCTGCTGGGCCAACTGCTGTTGTCGCGCAAAAAATTGGAGAACTGGCACGTGTGGATACTGGTGGACATCCTGTATGTCAGCTTGTATATGTACAAGCATCTGATGCTGACGGCGATCCTGTATGCGTTGTTCGTGATCATGGCAGCAATGGGTTTGCGTGCCTGGAATAATTCTGTTTCTACAGCGGCGGCCGGCAGCTAAGCGCGTATGCAACTTCCTACTATCAAGCGTGTCGCCATACTGGGGGCAGAATCGTCGGGAAAATCTTCGCTGGCGGAGCAGTTGGCCGCTCGCTATCAGACGGCGTGGGTGCCTGAGTATTTGCGCGAATTTGTGGAAACGCACAACAGGGTGCCGGTGGAAGGCGATCAGTTGCACATCGCCCGCACGCAAGTTTCCCGCGAAGAGGAAGCCTTATTGAGGGCCAGGGATTTTCTCTTCTGCGATACCACGCCGCTGATGACGGCGATCTACAGCGGGTTCTATTTTGTGCAAGCGGACCCGCCGCTGCAAGAGCTGACCCGGAAGCATACCTACGACTTCACGATAGTGACCGCACCGGACCTGCCATGGACACCGGACGGCCTGCAAAGGGAATCGGAGGCGATGCGCCAACTGGTGCACGAGGAGCTGCTGCGCGAGTTGCATGATCGGGCAATCCCGTATTTGCTGGTGAGCGGGGACATGCAGCACCGCATGTCACAGGTTCATGCTGCGCTGGCGGCGATTGGGTGGGTTTAGGCGCTTAGGGCTTATAACCATGAGGCGCCGCAAGTCCCACAGCGTCGTCCTCGCGAACGCGGTGAAGCAGGAGGGGGCGAGCAGCATACTGCTTGAAACCCCTGCTGCACCGCTTTCGCGGGAATGACGTGGCGAGCCTGAATTCTCTGCCTGAGATAGTTTCCCGTAAGTCCTACCTGTTTTAAAAATCGAATTGCGCCGACACCTTATACAGCCGCGAAGCGCCCGGGAACAGATAGCCGCCCAGCGATTGCGTCACGTCGCGCCAGTAGAACTTGTCAAACACATTGTCCACGTTGAAGCGCAGGGTTGTCGCGGTGCCGGCAAAGTGCGTCGCATAGCGGGCGCCCAGGTTCACGACAGAATAGCCGGGGACAGTTACCCTGTTATCCGGGCTGAAGGCCTTGTCGCCGGAATACAGCAAGGTCGCATTCACTTTCAAACCCGCCACTTGCTGCACGGCGTAGTCGGTATAGACGCTTGCTTTCAAGGATGGGACATTGGTGACGCGCTTGCCGTCCAGCGTTGCATCGCCGGTGCCGTATTGACGGGCGCGCAAAGCGGTCAGGCTGGTGCCGAGCGACAGATTGCCGGTGAGCCGGCCTTGTGCTGACAACTCCAGACCGGTATGTTCTGCCTGACCGTTGCTGACATAGTCATTGTTGGCGTCGATATATTCCAGCGATTTTTTGATCTGGAATACAGCCGCTGTGACGCTCAGATCGCGTGACAGGTCGGCCTTTGCTCCAAGTTCATATTGTTTGGACTTATTTGGGTTTAGCAATGCATTTACATTATTGGTGCCCAAAGGCGCGATGCCGCCATGCTCCAAACCCTCCGTAAATGAGCCGTATACGGCCCAATTTTTCTGTGGGCTGTATACCAATGCGATGTTAGGAAGCAAGTAGCTACGATCGTATGTTGCGTCGGGCATGAACTGATCGCGTTTGATATGGACATGGCGCGCGCCCACATGCAGTTTCAACTCGTCTGTCAGGCTCAAAATATCCTGTGCAAATACTGACCATTCATTCTCGCTGCGGCGCAGGCTGACGGGGCCGGTAACAATCGTGGATGGGGATACCACCACCGGCACATAGATATTGCTGGTGCCGTTCGGTTCCGTGCCCAAGCAATCCACTTTCCCGTAGACGCAGTCGCCGAAGCTGTCGCGACGTTCAAAGCTGGAAAAACCTACCGTCAATGCATGTTGCAAAGTACCGGTCAGGAACGTTCCTTGCAACAGGGCCTGTGTCGCCAGCGGCGACTTGGTTTCGCCAGTGCTTTGATAGTCGTAGACGTCATAGTCGCCGTTTGCACAGTAGCCGGGGAACAGGCCTGCCGACGAGCAGCCGTAAGGGAAAGCGGTGTAATCATTGCGCTTGAACTCATGCTTGTTGGCGGACAATGACGCTTGCCAGTCCTGGTTGAACTTGTATTCAAAGCGCAGGCCGAGATTGCTGTCGCGCGTGTCCACCGGCCTTGCCCAGGGTTGGTTGTTCAGCATCGTGTCGGCGCTGACGTTCCTCGGCAAGTCCGTGCCATTGAATAACTGGAAGCCCGGCACGCTCAATTGCGACTTGTGCTGATAGTCCATATCCAGTTGCAGCAAGGCTTGCGGCGAGATTTTCCAGTCGAAGGCAAAGGAGGCAAACTGGCGTTCGCCGTCTGCGCCTTTCACATAGGAGCGCAGCCTTTCGTCGGCGGCGTTGATGCGGTAGCCGAAGCGCGTATCGTCAAATCGTCCTCCCAGATCGACCGCGCCGTACAAGGTGCCGCGCTCGCTGGCACCCACCGTGACGGAGCGTAACGGCGTATCGGTAGGGCGCTTGGTCACGTAATTGATCACGCCGCCCGGCGTGGCAAAGCCCGCCTGGAAGCCGGCGATGCCTTTCAGTATCTCTATGCGCTCTTTGTTTTCCAGCGGGATCGACGCGTCCGCTGGAATCGCCAGCCCATCCTTGCGATAGCTGCTGGAGTTGTCCAGGTCGAAACCGCGTATAGAGAACTGCTCCGAGTAACCGATCGCGTTATACGAGTCGTTGACGCTGGCGTCGAACTTCATGGCGTCGGTGGTCAGACGTACCTGCAAATCCCGCATCAGGCCCTGGGTGAAGACCGTGACGGAGGCCGGCGTTTCCAGGATAGGCGCGTCGGAGAAGCCGCCTACGCTGGCGCGATCAGCCTTGGTGCTGTCTTGTTTGACGGCGCTGATGATCACGTCCGGCAACGCGGTTTGGGCAAACGCCGAAACTGAAAATGCCTGCGCGATGGATAGGCCAATGATGGAAAGGCGGACTCGGGATGATGATAAGTTAGACATGTTTGCTCTGTAAATTCCGATTGCGGTTGCGCTGGAACCGGTGCGGGGAGCAAACAAAGGAGGGGAGGGGCCTTGCGCTTCCCTGCGCTGGCATTATCCAGATCAGGTTCGGAGGGTATTTCTCACCCGAAAACCGCAGTTTTCAGGACCCCTAGCGAGGGTGACACTTTACCACGAAATCCGCTGTTTCTACGAGAGGGCGGCGGTGCGCAATGAGCATTGTGCGCATGTTAGGACAAAGCAATACTATGGCTATTGCTTAACCGCGCTGCTTTGCCATGATGAAACTTTGTCTCAGGCCCTCTAGCGAATACACGGCCAATGCTGCCCAAATGGCAATAAATCCTAACAGGCGATCGCCGTTGAAGGGTTCCTTAAACAGCCATACACCCAATATCAATTGCAGGGATGGTGAAATGTATTGCAACAATCCCAGTGTGGACATGGGAATGCGCCTGGCGCCGGCGGCAAACAGCAGTAACGGGATCGCGGTGATCGGACCAGCGGCCAGCAACAGCAATTGCGACGATGTGGAGGCGCCTGCAAAATGGCTTTGACCCTGGTTAGCCAGCAGCGCCAGATAGGCCGCCGCTACGGGAAACAACAGCAGGGTTTCCAATGAAAGGCCCTCCAGCGCGCCCAGCTTTGCGGTCTTGCGCAGCAGGCCGTAGCTGCCGAAAGTCAACGCCAATGACAAGCCTATCCAGGGCACGTGGCCGGCCTGGACCGTTAGCCAGAGCACGCCGCAGGCGGCGATGGCCACCGACAGCCACTGGCCGGGCCGCAGGCGTTCTTGCAGCAACAGGAAGCCGAGTAAGACATTAACCAGCGGCGTCATGAAGTAACCAAGGCTGGAATCGATCACGCGCCCATTATTGATGGACCAGATGTAGATGAACCAGTTACCCGACAGCAGCAAGGCGCTGGCGGCAAAGCCGGCGATCAGCCGGGGCTGGCGCATCACGCCGCGCAGCCAGGACCATTGTTTGCGTATCGAGAGCACGATGGACAGGAACACCAGCGACCACAGCATGCGGTGCAACAATATTTCTATCGGTGCAAACTCATGCAAAGCCTTGAAGTACAGCGGAAACAGACCCCAGAGAATATACGAGGTGGAGGCGAACAGTATGCCTTTGCGCATCATTGACAGTCAAAAATAAGGAAGTGGAGCATGCGTGCACGGAAACTTATGTGCGGGCATCTGCTGCTATTTGTCTGGCATTATCGCAGTAAATCGAAATTTCTACCGGGCAGCAGTTTTTTTCTGTGCCTGTGGAAAAATAAACAAATTGCAGCCATTGCTTTTTCTTGTACATGTCCCATCTATGAGCTAGCTTTCTAATAAGGGCAATGCATGCTCTTAACGGACCGGAGTACATGATGCCGTTGTTGTATCTATTGATATTTTCCCTGCTGACTACGGCGCTGGTTTTCTGGCTGCCCAGATATCGCTTGCAACGCGCGATCAGGCAACCTTTTCCCGCCAACTATTCCCGCATTCTCAGGAGGAATATTCCTGCGTATGCCGGGATGCCGGCCCATTTGCAATTACAGTTGAAACGGCTGATCAAGCAGTTCCTGCATCAAAAGAAATTCATAGGCTGCGACGATTTCAGGATGAACGACGAAGTCAGGGTGACGATCGCCGGCAAGGCATGCATGTTGTTGCTGAATCGCCCGGCCAGCGTCTTCCCCGATTTGAAACTGGTCCTGGTTTATCCGTCGGCGTTTATTGCACCGCGCACCGAACTGGGGATGGGCGGTATCGTCACGCATGCAAATCAGACGCTGTCCGGCGAATCGTGGAGCGACGGCAGGGTGATCCTGGCCTGGGACCATGTGCAGCCAAAAGGGGATGACGTGGTGGACGGGCACAATGTCGTACTGCACGAGTTCGCGCATCAGCTGGATAGCGAAACGGGCCCCACCAATGGCGCGCCGCGGCTGATGAGCAAGGCAAGATATCAGCGCTGGTCGGCGGTCATGATGCGCGAGTATCAAAAACTGCAGCAGGCCGCCGGCTACCACATGGACAGCGTGCTCGACTATTACGGTGCGACCAGTCCGGCAGAATTCTTTGCGGTCGCGACCGAGGCTTTCTATGAAAAATCCTGGGAGATGGCGGAATTCCATCCTGAATTGTTTGCCGAACTCAGGGAATACTACCGCGTAGATCCGCGAGAGTGGCATTAAGAGGTTACTGCGAATTGCGTTTTTTACGCGCGCTGTCCAGAGACTTGCAGACCGCTTCGGTGCCATCCAGCAGCCGCGGTCCCGAGCGATTGATCCAGTCGCCCTTGACGACGTACAGGTTGGATTTGGCGACTGCGGCCAACTTGGGAAAACGCAGCCAGTCTGCCAGTGCTTCCTGCTTTTCGCCATCGGTCGTCATGATCACTTCCGGATCGGCTTTCAGCACGGCCTCCACGTTCACCGTAGGGCTGATTTCCCGCAGCCTGCCGAAGATATTCTCGCCGCCGCACAGCCGGATCGCCGCCGACACCATATGCGTGTCGTTCAGCGTCATCAAGGGACTTCGCCATACCTGATAAAACACGGACACCGGTTTTGTGCCCGGCGCCTGGCGGTAGGTTTGCTTTAACTGGTCCAGCCGCCGGCGAAGCGCGGCCGCGGCCGCGTTTCCGGTTGCCGGCGTGCCGCTCAATATCGCCAGCCGCTCTATCGACGTGGCGATGCTGTCATAGTCGCGCGGGTCGCTCTGATAGACATTCAGGTGCAGGCCGCGCAGCTTGTCGGCAATCGCCGCGCCGTTGCCGGTGCCCCAGACCACGACCAGGTCCGGCCGCAAGGCCAGCACGCGCTCGACATCCAGCGCGAACACACTGCCGACGGAAGGGATGGTTTTCGCCTGCTCCGGATAGTCGCTATATTCGCTGACGCCGATCAGCCGAGGGCCGGCGCCGGCCGCGAACAGAAGCTCGGTGACATGCGGCGCCAGGCTGACGATGCGTGTCGCAGGCTTGTCCA
>DATHMC010000239.1:0-6471 GCA_035487495.1 Undibacterium sp. | reverse complement strand
GCTTTGGCATCAAACAGATTTTGGATGTTCAATGACAAAGTCAGGTTCTTGATGCCGGTGTAGGTGTAGTTCGCATCTACGGTAGTCCAGCTTGGGATTTTGCAATCTGGATAGTAGTTGCTGTACTTGGGCAAGCCGCCCAGCCCGTAAGCCGATTTTGGCTGGCCAACGCCGTATTGGCAGTAAGGAGTCGCGTACTCTTGTGTACCGTCATAACGGCGCAGCAAGGAAACTGCATCCACGAAGTTCATGGTAGCGGTCGTTGCGTGCGGGCCTGTGGTCCAGGTGGAGCTCAAGGATGCCTTGATGCGCGGCATCGGGGTATTGGGCAACGTGTAGTTGGCAATGCCTGCAACTGAACCTACCACGTTGAATTCCGCGTCGCCTGGATTCGCCGCGCTTCTGTACGACATCACGTAGTTGATATTCAGCTTGGTCGACAGGTTGCCCATGACGCCCAAAGAATTGCGCATGGTCGCGTCGAAATCGATACCGGTGGTCTCTGTGCTGCCTTGATTCACATACGGAGTGAAGATGGAGAACAAAGGACCGGAATCAGGGATGACGTTGCCGTTCGCATCTTTCAGCCAGTTCGCCTGATTGGGGTCGCGCAGCACCAGTCCAGGGAATTTGGCTGGGTTATGCAGGACGGTATTGCTGTCCAGCAGCGCCACTTCGCTTTCTTTCCTGATCTTGTACACGTCGACCGCAATGTCGAAGTCCTTGGTCGGCGACAGGATCATGCCGACGGTCATGCTCTTCGAGGTTTCCGGTTTCAGCTGAGGATTGGAAATGGCCACGCCGGAGATGCTCTTCGAGCAATCCAGCTGGTCAGCGCCAGGTGCTGCATTGACGCCGTTCGGGCAGCGGATAGGATCGGAGAGACCGTTCAGGAAGTATTGTGTACCGCCCTTGGTCACCTGATTCAATGCAGGTGCACGGAAGCCCTCTGCATATGTGCCGCGCAGTGCGAAGGTGTCAGATGGCGTCCATTTTGCACCGACCTTGGGTGTGAACGAGCCCTTGAGGTTAGGATATTTGTCGTAACGGCCGGCAAAGTCCATTTCAAAGTTTTTGGCAAACGGCGTGCGCAGTTCCACGAAGGCGGAGCTGACATTGCGTTCGCCGCTGACGAATTGATTCGCCAGGCCCAGGATATTACCGCTGGCGGAGGTAGGATCGGGCGTCAACTGCATTTTTTCCTTGCGCAGTTCAAGACCGGTCGCAAAGCCGATGGCGCCGCCGCCCAGTTTGCCGAATTCGGTACTGGCTTTACCATCCCATTGCGCGATCTCGGCCGAGTTGCGGTTGACCAGAGGACGGCTGATGCCAGGATCGGCCGCTACTTGAGCGATGGTCCTGTTCTGCGTGATCAGTTTTTGCACCGCATCCAGCTGGATGAAGCCGAACATTGTTTCTTCGCGTTTCACGCGGTTATACAACACCGCGGTTTCCCAATCCCAGTTGAAGTTGCTGCCTTTCACGCCAGCCAGCGCGCGGGTCGCATCGTTGACGTTCTTGGAGCCGCCCGGGATGTTTTCAAAGCGGTACAGGAGTGCGGCACGCGCGTCCGGGAACGGATTGTCCGGATGGCCAACCGGCAGGATCGCCTGGAATGAATTGCCGGCGCCTATCTGAGGGAAGGTAGTGGTGATGCTGCGGCCGTCGATGGTGCGCGAAACGCCGGTGTATTTGCGCTCGGACTGGGTGTAAGCAAATTCTGCAAATGCAGAAGTATCCGCATTGATGCGGAACTGGCCGCGCGACAACAGGCTGATATCTTCAGCGGCGCCTTGCGCTTCCAGGAATGGATTGCCGTTGTAGTTACAGAAGGTGCGGCCGGTCAGGTAGTTGCTTGCCGTCATATTGTATTGCGGACCGCCGACCAATTGCTGCGATGGATCGCAATTGAGCTTGTTGACGATGCTGGGGTTGGGGTAGGCGCCGCTGGTAACGAAAGACGCCGTGCCCGGGGATTTCTCTTTAAAGAAGATAGGGCTGGAGGAAACAGCACTGTAGTAAGGTCCCAGCAGCGCATTGATGTCCTGGTACTGCGCCCTTTCCCAGCCGCGTGCATCTTGCAGCGCGGTACGGTCGCGGTGCGAGTAGTCGATCGTGCCGAAGACGTTGTAGCCGTCGTTGGCGAAATTGCCGATACCGGCAAAGACGTTGGCTTTTTGGCGGCCGAACTTGCCGTTGCCGTTAGCGCTGCCGGAGCCGGATATCTGCGCGCCCTCGAAGTCTTGCTTGGTGATGAAGTTGATCACGCCGGCGATCGCGTCGGAGCCGTACACGGCAGAAGCGCCATCCTTGAAGATGTCAACGCGTTCCAGCGCGGAAACAGGAATCGAATTCAGATCGTACAGCGTGGACTGGCCGTTGTTCGGATTGGCGTAGGCTGCTGGCGACATGCGGCGGCCGTTCAGCAAGATCAATGTGGACGAAGAACCCAGGCCGCGCAGGGAGGCGGTCGCGATACCCCGGGAGAAGCTGCCGTCAAGGCTGTCGAGCGCGTTGCCGCCGCCCAGTGCTGGTACTTTTTTCAGCAAGTCGGCCACCGTGGCGGCGCCGCTCTCGCGAATTTCCTTGGCTGTGATGGACTGGATAGGGGAGGTGCCCTCTTTATCCGTACGCTTGATGTTGGAACCCGTGATTTCAACGCGCTGCGCCTTTTCTGCCGGGGCGCTTACTTCTTGTGCTTGCACGTTCCCAGCGAATAACGCGGAACCTGCCAATATACTTAATGCCAGACGAACTGATTGAACGCCTACTTTTTCCTGAAAAATCATCAACTTACTCCGAAATCTGATGGGTGATAGCTATGCTGCGCGAGGAAACATGCCTTTCTGACAAAGATTCCCCGTACTGACTAACCAATGTGAATTGGTGTTTTTGGAACAAACTGCTTCCATATTTGCAATTTTTATGAAAATTAATTGCTCAAATAGTCGCTATATTTGTAAAAAAACACGCCATTATGTAGCGTAATATTACATAGGTGTGACGAAATGTTGCTGTTGAGGTACGAAATGTTAAGATTTTTTGTAATTAAATAGAATATTTAGCAATATGAAATATCGCAAAATTATTTCTATTAATTAAGACTTTTTACCGCCACATTATTTTTAAATTCTGAAAAAAATTCTGAGCTAGCGAATAAAAATCAGCATAAAGTGTGATTTCAGGAGCGTTGCTCCCTATGGAAGACGCGGAAAGGCAGGAAAAATGCGATCAGAAAAAATCCTGTCGCGTCGATGAAGAAGGAAGGGGGATTGGGGCCGGACAGCCTGGTGCAATGGGACGTACCGCCCGTTCCCATCGTCCACCACTGGGGGACATAAGCGGCGTTCTCGGCCGGTCACGGCGGTACTTGATGTTACAGGCCGATACAAGCTGGTTACAAGCGGTCAGTCAATTCGGCGCGTTCCCGAATTACCCTCTTCGCATCAAGTTCCGCTTCCAGCGCGGCGGTGCCTATGCGATGGAAGCGCGGCCCGGTATCGGCTTATTGTTCAGGCATCAGTTCCGTATATCAGGCGACGAAATGTTGAAAATTTGACATATGCGGACCCGCGGCCTGGACGAAAAAAAGCCACCGGCAAGCGGTGGCTCCTGTCTATGCTAAGCTTTGCTACTGGAAATTAGCCGCCGATGTCATACTCGGTGCTTTTGTTTTGTGCGGCCTGGATCGCTTCTGCCCGGACTTCCGCGCGGCTGCGCGCAGTCTGCGTTGCCGGTTGTGCCGGATATTCGGCGTCGCGGGTTGCCAGCAGGCCCTGGTCGCGGGCTTGTTTCAGTTCGGCCTGGACTTCGGCGCGGGTTTTGGTGGAGGCGCCCGGAACATTGGCAAATGCCACATATTCCGAACCGCCGACAATGTAAGCACTATCGGCGCGCGCCTGGGCCAGCTCAGCTTGCACTTCCGCACGTGTTTTGCCGGTTTCCGCCGCAAATGCTGCGCTGGTGCCGGCGGCGATCAGGGTAACCGCTACTAATAATTGTTTCGCGTTCATTTTTTTCTTTCGATAAAGTGTCTGGAATCAATCCGGGCTCGGCGGAAAGGCATTCCAATTCGCATGAGAAGGAAGTCGGTTGGCAGGCACTTACTTCTAATGCGAACTAGACTCACCCGTCGGGTTCGGCCTCTTTAAGCTGGCATTGCTGTCTTGCTTATCGATGTATGCAGTGTAAGCTTATTGCGGCGCACAAAAAAGATGCCTGGGCGGAATATACTATTGCACTATCCGGAACAATCCGGGATGCTTATGAGCACCATCGCTCGATCGAGACCTATATGACTATCAACAGGAGCCGCTAAACTATGGACCGCCTGCAATCCATGCGCATTTTTTCCAAGGTGGTCGAGCAGGGCAGTTTTGCCCGTGCCGCAGAGATCCTCGATATGTCGAATGCGGTGGTCACCCGCTATGTGGCCGATCTGGAAGCCCACCTGGGCACCCGCCTGCTCAACCGCACCACCCGCAAACTGTCGCTGACCGAAACCGGCCAGATGTACCTGGAAAGGGTCAGGCAAATCCTGTCCGACGTCGACGATGCCGATGCGATTGCCTCCTACTCGGCCCGCAAGCCCAGCGGCACGCTGCGCATCTATTCGCACCTGGGCTTCAGCAAGTGGCAGCTGGCCACCATGCTGCCGCAATTTGCCAGGGAATATCCGGATGTGGTGCTGGATGTGATGGTGTCCGATCGCACCGTCGACCTGGTGGAAGACGGCTTCGACATCGGCTTCTTCATCGATTTGCAGAAGGTCGATGCGACGATGATTACCCGCAAGCTGGCCACCTCGGAAGTATTGCTGTGCGCGTCGCCGGAATACATTCGGCAATACGGCGAGCCGCGCACTCCGGAAGATGTGTCCAAACATCACTGCCTGAACTTCGGCTGGGACTTCATGCGCAACTACTGGACGGTGCAAGGGCGGCGCGACGGCCCGGCGGCGCCGATACAGATACCGATCCACAGCCGCGTTATTTCCAATAATTCCGATGTGCTGAGGGAATGCGCGGTAGCGGGCATGGGCCTGGTGCTGCGCCCCTCCTTTACGCTGGGGGACGACCTGAGTTGCGGGCGGCTGGTCCGGCTGTTTCCGGATTTCCGCCTCGGCAACGTGTCGGTTTCCATGGTGTATCCGAGCCGGCGCCTGCTGTCGGCCAAGGTCAGGAATTTTGTGAATTTCATCGCCGGCCAGTTTCCGCATCCGGAAGTGGACCGGTGGCTGGAAAATCAAACCGGTTAAGCGTCGTGCGGCAATGAAAAAAGCCCGGGAAGAAGAGCGATCTTCCCGGGCTTTGCTATTGTCGGTCTGTCTGCGTCAAACGGGCCTTTTAGAAGGTATAGCTTCCACGGACATAGTATGCACGGCCGACCGGATCTGTATAACGGGGATCATAGCCTTTCTGGAACAGCGTGCCCTGGTTGGAAAAAGGCGGGTCCGTGTTCAGCAGGTTCTTGATGCCAGCGGTCAGCATGATGTGTTTAAAGCCGCTATAGCTGCCTGACACATTCCACAAGGAATAAGAAGAAACGTCCTGCTTGAACTGGTCATCTACCTGATTCTGGTCATGATAGCCAGCGTTGTACGATTGGGCGATGGTTGCACCCCATGGGCCGTTGACCCAGTTCAATGCAGCGTTATGCCTCCAGCGGAAGGTAGGATTATTATCCGAATACGTACCCACGCTGCTCAGGAACGGGCCGTTACGTTCATTCTGGTAGTCATATTTCAGCACGTAGGTGCCATCCAGCGTGAAAGTGAACGTGCCGACGTTGGTTTTAGGCAGGCGCGCCGCAAAACTGACGTCGATGCCCTGGGTTTTCACCTCGCCCAGATTGTCGTTCAAATCCAGAATCGCATTGGGAGAGCCATCAGGGAAGCGCAGGAACAGGTCCTTGTATTTAGCATAATTGCCATAGATGGATTGTTCCGGCAATGCGCCGATCTTGTCCCTCAGGTGGATGTTCCAGTAGTCCAGCGCCAGCGAAACTTCCTTGATCGGCTCCAATACCACGCCGACCGAGAAGGTTTTCGATTTCTCCGGCTTCAGGTTGGGATTGCCGCCTTGCAGCTTGAACTGTTGCAGATCGCAGTCGCGCAGCGGATTGGCGCCCGGTTGCGGTACACCGCCTGGACACAGGATAGGATCGCTATACGAATCGTTGGTGTCGTTTCTGGAGCGCGGCGCATTTTTTTCAAACAAGGTCGGGGCGCGGAAACCGGTACTGGCCGACGCGCGCAGCAATACCTCCTTGGTCGGCTGATAGCGCACGGCGACTTTGGGATTGAAGGTATTGCCGACGTCGCTATAGTTATCGACACGGGCCGCCAGCTGGATTTCCAGGTCCTTGATGACAGGCACATTCAATTCAGTAAACAGCGCCTCGATATTCCGGCTGCCGGTCTTTGGCAAGGAGCCTGACAAGCCGGAACTGGACGCCTGCGAAGCAATCGCC